>NZ_QTLM01000046.1:433-641 GCF_003602695.1 Bacteroides sp. AM07-18 | reverse complement strand
TCTTTCTGAGAGAAAGATTTGTAAATGCAAAAGTACAAAAGATAACACAAAAAACACTAAAAATCAGAAGAAAAATATTAGTCATACCATAAAAAATAAGAGGTATGATTAGAAAAAACTGATTATTTGTTGAGCAAATTGATTATACCAATCTTATAAATATTTGATATACATCAAAATACCAATCACCCCATTTCTCTCAGAAAGA
>NZ_QTLM01000046.1:0-423 GCF_003602695.1 Bacteroides sp. AM07-18 | reverse complement strand
TTGATATACATCAAAATACCAATCACCCCATTTCTCTCAGAAAGAGAAACACCGAAAATAGGAGAAATTTCCTATACGAATGCCATAGGAATATAATGAACAAGTATATACCCTATACTTTCAGTTGTATGACAAGATGGATTCAGAAAGGAAAAAGCCCCGTGAAAGTACAAAATTCTTGCTTGAAAAAGATTGAATAAATGACGGTTTTCTCCATAAGAGAAATGTTTTGAATATGCAAAAATACATAAATTATTGAACATAATAGCATAAAACAAAGAAAAACCTTAATAGCCACCTCGTTAAATGTCGTGGTTACATAACAAATGTTGAGTAAACTAGATTGTATTTACAGCGAATAATCCCTGTAAATCAATTATATATGTTAAATATTTATGTCCTCTATTTCTCTTATGGAGAAAA
>NZ_QTLM01000045.1:610-1036 GCF_003602695.1 Bacteroides sp. AM07-18 | reverse complement strand
CCTTAATTCCGCAACACTATTATAAAATATTTTTTTTAAGTACCTGAGCAACAAAAAGTTGCTCAGGATTTTGCCATGTCAGAGGATTCACTTAACTTAGTGTTGCAAAAAAATAATCAAACAAAACCTCATCAGGCATGGCAAAAATACAAATAAAATCCGAGAAGCTCACTCCTTTTGGAGGAATATTTTCAATCATGGAGCAATTTGACTCCACATTGTCATCTGTAATCGACTCGACACTCGGTCTAAGGTGTAGCTCGTTCGGTTATCAGTACAGTGAAATCGTCCGTTCCCTCATGAGTATCTACTTCTGTGGTGGCTCATGCATTGAGGATGTCACTACTCATTTGATGAACCATCTCTCGCTCCATCCGACACTTCGTACTTGTAGTTCTGATACTATCCTCAGAGCGATAAAGGAAC
>NZ_QTLM01000045.1:0-600 GCF_003602695.1 Bacteroides sp. AM07-18 | reverse complement strand
TAGTTCTGATACTATCCTCAGAGCGATAAAGGAACTGACGCAAGGAAACATCTCATACACATCAGATACGGGTAAGAACTACGATTTCAACACGGCTGACACACTCAATACCTTACTGCTCAATTGTATGTTTGCATCCGGCCAACTGAAAGAGGGCGAGATGTATGATGTTGATTTCGACCATCAGTTCATAGAGACTGAGAAGTATGATGCAAAGCCTACATACAAGAAGTTCCTTGGTTATCGCCCTGGCGTGGCGGTTATTGACGACTTGATTGTTGGCATTGAGAATAGCGATGGTAACACCAACGTTCGTTTTCATCAGAAGGACACGCTGAAGAGATTCTTTGAGAGATTTGAGCAGAACGGACTTACAATCAATCGTTTCAGAGCTGATTGTGGATCATGTTCCGAGGAAATCGTGGAGGAAATAGAGAAACACAGCAAATCCTTCTATATCCGCGCAAACCGCTGCAGTTCGCTCTACAATGACATCTTTGCTCTTAGAGGCTGGAAGACTGAGGAAATCAATGGCATTGAGTTCGAATTGAACTCTATTCTTGTTGAGAAGTGGAAGGGTAAAGCATACCGACTTGTGAT
>NZ_QTLM01000044.1:0-1322 GCF_003602695.1 Bacteroides sp. AM07-18 | reverse complement strand
TCATTAGTGTCCACTAAAAAATCATAGTCGTTCTTTGAAATTGTTGAAATTCAGTTTGTTGTAATGGTATTTGGTGCGCAACGATTTGAAATTACTTTTGCAGTCTGAATCAGACTGTTATGAATAAAGACAAATATGTTTTTTCTCAATTAGTCACATTTCTTGATGAGTTCAAGTTCTTGCGTATCGTCAAGAAGTATGAAGGCAACAAATACATTAAAAGCTATACCTGTTGGAATCAGTTGCTTACGATGATGTTCGGTCAACTTTCCAACCGTGAGAGTTTAAGAGACCTCATCGTGTCACTGGAGGCTCACACCGGAAAACTCTATCATCTGGGAATCGGCAAGTCCGTAACACGAAGCAATCTTAGCAAGGCTAACGAGCAACGTGACTATCGCATCTTCCAGGAATATGCAACCTTCATGATAGCCGAAGCGCGCAAGCGTAGAATCGAAAGAATCTTTGAGCTTGACGGTCATGTCTATGCTTTTGATTCCACCACGATTGACCTTTGTCTGTCAGTGTTCGAGTGGGCTAAATTCCGCAAGCATAAAGGCGGAATCAAGATGCATACGCTCTACGATGTGGAAGCGGAAGTTCCTGCATTTGTGCATATTACTCCTGCTAATATTCACGATACAAAAGCGATGTCTGTGATTCCTTATGAACGTGGTGCGCATTATATATTTGACCGTGGTTACAACGATTTTGGCAACTTGTATACGATAGACCGCATAGGTGCTTTCTTCGTTGTACGAGCCAAAACCAATGTACGCATCAAGCCCAAAACGTGGAAGCGAAGATTGCCTGAAGGTGTCATTTCTGATGTCATCGGATGTTTTACGGTTTATAAAAGTTCCAAGGATTACCCCGATGAACTTAGAAAGCTCATTGTTGAAGACCCCGAAAGTGGCACACGATACATTTTCCTGACGAACAATCTTGACGCTTCGGCTGAGCTGATTTCTCGGTTATACCGAAATAGATGGAGTGTGGAGCTGTTTTTCAAATGGATTAAACAACACCTTAAGATAAAGAGGTTTTGGGGAACTTCGGAGAATGCTGTACGCATACAAATATATTGTGCCATAATTACTTACTGCCTTGTGGCGATAGTACAACACGATATGAAGTTAGAGCGAAGCATCTACGAAACCTTGCAAATACTCGGCATCTCGCTAACCGATAAAACTCATCTTAGAGATTTGTTCGACAAATCGAATTTCAAAAATATCAAAGAGCTAAATGATTCAAGTGAATCGAATTTATTTAATTTTTAACCGACTAGTGACCAAAAAATTTTTAGTGGACACTAGTGA
>NZ_QTLM01000043.1:0-1326 GCF_003602695.1 Bacteroides sp. AM07-18 | reverse complement strand
GCATTAGTGTCCCGTTAAAATGGGACGAGTTAAACAATTAATCAAATAGCCCCGGAATAAGGGGATTATTTAGATCTTTGACATCATTGAAATTAGTCTTATCGAACAGGTCACGCAAGTGGGTTTTGTCAGTCAATGATATGCTGAGAATTTGCAAAACTTCATAGGTTGAGCGTTTCAACTTCATATCATGTTGGACAATAGCCACAAGGCAGTATGTGATAATAGCCACACTGATTTGTATGCGAACAGCGTTCTCTGTTGTGCCCCAAAATTTCTTTATCTTGAGATGCTGCTTGAGCCATTTGAAGAACAGCTCGATTAACCATCTTTTCTTATAAAGATTGGCGATATCCAGTGCAGAAAGTTGTTTTGCATTTGTCAAAAAAGTGAACTCACGGTCATCTTCTTCATCGTAATATCGGACGAGTCTGAATGACTCAGGATATTTCTTCTCGGAGAGATAGCCGGTCAGTTTCACTTCCGCATCTGTCATTATATTCTTTGGCATTCTTCGCTTCCATTGGACTGTCTTATACTTTAAATTCGTCTTGGCTCTGACAACAAAGAAAGAGTCTGTAAGATGTATCTTATAGAGTTCTTTAAAGGAATCATAAGCCCTGTCGAAGATATAATAAGCATTTGGTTCATAATGGATTGAAGACAGTAATGTAGAATCATGCTTTGATGCAGTGGTTACGGTATAGAAGGCAGGAACTTGTGCTTCAATGTCATATAAGACATGAGCCTTAACTCCTCCTTTCTTGTTTCGGAACTTTGCCCATGGGAATGTTGCAAGACATAACGGAATCGTTGTTGAATCAAACGCATATTTCTTTCCGGAAATGTCAAGGATGTTGGTCGTCCGCTTCTCGCAGGCTTCCTTCATCATATAGAATGCAAATTCTTCAAAAATTCTATAATCACGGTTCCGGTTGGCTGTCGCAAGAGTTGTCTTGGCTATCGGTTCACGACCTAACCCAAGATGATATTGCTTGGCCCTATGCGCCTCGAAAGCAACGATTAAGTCTCGCAGGCTCTCACGGTTACTCAGTTGTCCAAACATCATCGCGAGCATCTGATTCCAGCAAGTGAAATGTTTCACATATCGGTTGCCACCATACTTGCGAACATAGTTGTTAAACTGAGTCCTGTTCAGAAAAGCGGTTAATTGAGAGAATACGTATTTGTCTTGGAACATAGCAGCCATTTGTATTAGACTGCAAAGTTGCAAAATCAAGTCCGTTTCATTTCAAAAAACCGTGTAATTGACTATATTTCAATAATTTCAAAGAACTATTTATCCACTTTTACGGGACAGTAGTG
>NZ_QTLM01000042.1:0-1388 GCF_003602695.1 Bacteroides sp. AM07-18 | reverse complement strand
ACCCACCAGTCCGAACCGCTCCTGCGGGCCACCGTGACATGCTCATTCATCTTTGCCAGCGGAACTCTTATCTCATCCCACGTTCCCGGCACGGTACGGAGCACCTCGAACCCCGGTTGACCTTCATAAGCCTTTGGCGTATCGCACAAAGAGGTGAGATGGTTTTCCAAAACCACATACATGGCCAACATATGGCAGCGTGTGCTCATTACATGAGGATTTACATACTGTATCTTGAACTCCGAGCGCGGCAGTGCCCTGAACCCTCCCAGGTGATAGTCCGTCGCTCCTGCCAGCATCCTGGTGAAGGGTATCGCAATGTCATGGTCCGCATTCACCAGCGTGTCCCATTTGCATACTTCATAGTTGAGTGTCCCCTCCCGTGTGAATTCATTCGGATACGTCCTTACCAGTCCGGAAGGCTTGCTCGACCCATGGAACTGTATGAAGAGCCTGTGTCTTGCCGCACATTCCAGTATCTCTTCTTGGATGCGTATCATCTCTTGGTCATTACGGTCCATGAAGTCCACCATGAGTCCTTTTACTCCCCATCCCTCATAGAGCGCAAAGGCTTCTTCGAGTTTGTCGTACAACGGTCTCCAGTGTACCCACAGATGTATGCCAACCCCCTTGCTCCTTGCATATTCCACAATTCTCGGCATGTTCAGGCACGGTATCGGTTTTGTAACGTCCGCATTGGGTCCCGCCCATCCGAAATTGAAGTTGTCATCATAGTACCAAGGAGTCTCCGCATATCCGTAGATTCCATGTGCATCCAAGCCATTGCGTGCTGCAAAATCGATGTAGTACTTGTTTGTATCGAAGTTGTTTCCCGGAGAGAACGTGCTGTCCGGCACGACATTCCCGTTCCACCATGTGAACGTGGTCCTGCAAGGCTTAATCCATGAAGTGTCTTCAATCCTGCAGGGCTCGTTCAGGCTTGTTAGTATATTCGTCTCCAGCAATCCTCCCACCCGGTCTGCAACGGAGATTACGCGCCACGGGGTACGGTGCGGGAAACTGTCTGTCTCGACCTTTATCTTCTCCTGCCCCAGTTTTGGCGAGAGCTTTCCCACCAGTCCACCCTTCTCCTTCACCAGGTACATTCCCGCATAGTCCCTTATGGCCGCTTCAGTTATAGCCACTGCCACCCCGTTGTCGAACTCGAATGTCGCCGGCATCTCTATCAGCCTTTTCCTTGCCACCTTGTCATATCTTACATGACTGTATACCCCTTCGTGTGTATTCACATACCCGGGCAGGTACATGAGCAACGCCATCGGGTTTCCTTGCAAGTTGAACTGTGTCCTTTCATCATACATCACGTATGAATCCCATGCTTTCTGTTCCGGAAATTCATATCTGAATGCTATCCCGTCATCGAATGC
>NZ_QTLM01000041.1:0-1652 GCF_003602695.1 Bacteroides sp. AM07-18 | reverse complement strand
TGTCTTTTCCTGATTTAGCTAGACGCTTTTTCTTTTTATAACCGATATCAGTAGACGGTTCTTGGAATGTTGTACTGGTTCAGTAGTCACTTCTTCCCAAGCCCTGCTGATATAGTAGACACAGCAAAGTGAGTTGTCCTGATTCTGTTGACAGTCATCCTGCTGCATTTGCAGAGCCCGTGCTTGCTTGTCCGGCAAGACTGGGTGCCCCTAAAAGAGGCATTCTGTCTTTGTCAGGTGCGCTGTCCTGCGCCTTCGCCCGGACTTGCTGTCCGGCTTTGCAAAGATATTGCATCCTTCTTTTTATTGCTACTTGTGGAAGGATATTTTTTCTTCTTCCACATTTTCTTCTGTATTCCCTTCTCCAGATGCGCCACAGCAGGTATTTTATACCCGATACTCATATGCGGTCTGCGATGGTTATAGAAATGTATGTAGCGAGCTATGACATTTCTTGCATGCCCGATGTCGTTGAACCGGCCTCGAGGATGGCTGCTTTCCGCCTTAATAATCCCGTTGATACGTTCCGCAACGGCATTGTCGGTGGGTTTGTAGTCTTCCGTCATACTGATGGCAATGCCATGTTTCTGAAGAAGTGCCACGTATGGGTCGCAACAGTATTGTACGCCACGGTCCGAGTGATGTATCAGGCCCGTAAGATTTTCATCTCCTGTCATTTCAACAGCCTGCTCTATAGCCTGTTGCAATGCATTGATGGTTGCCGATACCCGTAAGGTGTCGGCAAGCACCCATCCCACTATCTTATGGGAGTAGGCATCCGTAATCAGATGCAGATAACAGACTTCACCATTGGCAAGTGGTATATAAGTAATGTCGCTGACCCACAACTGGTTGGCTGAAGTCAAGGTCAGTCCTTTGATTAGGTTCTTCCACTTGTGGTAGCGATGGTTGGAGTTCGTCGTATGCCGGGTCTTGCGGGCAGGAAGCATCAAGCGGTGTTGCCGGAGCAATGCATAAAAGCTGTCCCGCCCAGGCATGAACCCGGCTCCAAAAAGCACGGTGAGCATAATCCACAGTTTGTAACAGCCTATACCCGGATCTTCGATACGGATATCACGGACAGCATCCAGCATGAGACGTTCCCTATGTATCTGACTCTCAATGTCAGCCTTTGACTGGTAGTAGGCTTGACGACAATGGCCAAACAGACGGCAGGCCAACGCAACTTTCAGGTTGCGCTGACTGACCAGTTCCGTTACGATTTGGCCCCAGATTTTTTTCTGATAGGGATGTTGAAGAGTTCTTCAGCACGCGTAATCATCAACTCACGGGCTTCTGTTTCCAGCTTGGAGAAAGACAGAGCTTTCTCCAGCTCTTTAATGCGCTTTTTTAATTGGGCATTTTCATCTTTGTAGGCTTCCTTGCTGCGATTGGACATATCTGGTGATTCTTGTTCAGAAGGCAAAGATAGCTCTTCTGCTAAATTTGAATACTTTTTAATCCAACTATTTAGCAAGGCAGGGCAACAAATGCCATGTGCCCGGCAAAAGGCATGCTTACTCATACCTGATTGGTAGTAAGAGTGAAGAAAAAACAGTTTTTCATCTTCACGATAAAGCTTTCGTTTTGAAGTCATAATAGTAACACATTTATTAGTTTGTAAATGTGTCTACCTATATCAGGATAAGACA
>NZ_QTLM01000040.1:420-2395 GCF_003602695.1 Bacteroides sp. AM07-18 | reverse complement strand
GTGTTTGGCACTACAGGCAATACCCAGCCTTACAAGTATAATGGTAAGGAGTTTGACACGAAGAAAGGGCTGAACTGGTATGATTATGGAGCACGTTATTATGATGCAGCATTAGGACGGTTTACAACGGTTGACCCTTCTTCTGAAAACTATTACGCTTTTAATCCTTATAGTTATTGTGTAAATAATCCGATTAAGTATATAGATCCTGATGGGAAAGATTTTATTATTTGGTATAAAGATTCCAATGGAAAGCAGGCTTATTTTTCTTTCAATGGAAAGAATGCAGCTATGGCACCTAATAATAGTTTTGTGAATGCTGTTGTTGAGGCTTATTTTTATAATAGTAAAAATGGTGGAGGAGAATATGCGCAAAAGATAGTTACAAATGCCAAATTGAAAGTTGGAATAGTAGAAAGCGATAAAGATAATAGGTTTGATTCTAGTGGTTTTATCCGTTTTAATCCAAATGCTGGTTTGAAGCTCAATGATGGCAATATTCTATCACCTGCTACAGGATTAGAGCATGAAGCTGCCCATGCATTTAATATGAAAACTAATAAAGTAGATGAATCACCAGATACTAGGTATGGGACAAAAGAAGAAAGAAGTGTTATTCAAGGTGCTGAATTAAAAACGGCAAAAGCTAATGGAGAACTTCCTTTAATGCATAAAGGGAGAATAAAACATAGCGAGGGGCAATGGGTTGTAACAAAATCTGTTACTTCAAATGTAGAATCTTCTTCTGTTGAATCCCAAGAGTTGAGAAATAGAATATTTAAATTTAGAAATAGCTGGACATCAGAATGAAAAGACAAATTTGTTTTCTAATATTAATTTCTTCCTTTTGTATTATCACATTAGGGCAAGAAGTAAAAAAAGTAAAATTGATATATGGTTCTCAAGGAGTATTGTTGCCTGTAAGTGCAAAGTGTACCCCACAAGGCTTTGAGCAGAGTTTTTATGAGAGTCTCAATTTCTTAACTACGTATGATGATATTTTTCTTGCTTGGTTTTCTTTTTATATGGAGCAATTAATTCCGGAAAGGAATATAGAGAAAGATATGGATCCACGTATTATGATTGTTGCATATCGTGATAGCTTACAAAATGATACTTTGTATTTAGGTGAATCTTATGGAATATTGAAAAATAGAGTAATGATGAAAGATGATAGTAATTTACTCAATCTAGTAAAGCGTAAAATAGGGTGGGGGATATCTCCTTTGCCCTCAGATTCGTTACTTTATCCTTCAATGTTGCCTTAATATAAATAGCTACTTGTTGTAGCGGATGTTGTTTATTCTTTGTTTTTGAGTATCAGAATCTTTAAATTGAATAAAATTAAAGGCTTTTTTGCTTATATTTTTTATCTTTGAAGTGAACCCTAAAAGTGTTTTATCTAACTTTTAGGGTTCGTTGTATCTAATCTCTTGGCTTTTCAGTATTCCCGATGCCCGTGGTCTGCTTACGGGCAGTGTTACGGAGCTGTCAGACGGGGGTACCGACCAGCTTTACAGTGTGCTGTATTATGATTCCCGTTCCCGTCTTATCCAGCGGTAAGTTTTGGTGGTAAGGATACGGTACGGAGTATACTGTCTATAACTTTACGGGGTAGCCCACGGAGCGTCGTCATGTTCATACAGTTTCCGGCAAGCCTTCCCGCAGTGAGACTTACACCTATGCTTATGACCTTGTCGGCAGGCTGCTGACCCTGAAGCATTAGGTTGACGGTTTAGGTGAGGTACCGCTTGCTACCTACGTTTATGATAATCTGGGTCGTTTACAGGCACGGTTCTGCCGTGAACAAGCAGTCGTACATTTACAATGTCCGTAGCTGGCTGACGGGCATCAGCGGTACATGCTTCACACATTGCTTCACACAGAACCTGTACTACAACACGGGTGTGGGTACTGCGAAGTGCAACGGCAGCATCAGCAGCATGACCTGGAAGTCCGGGAACGAAAGTACAGT
>NZ_QTLM01000040.1:0-410 GCF_003602695.1 Bacteroides sp. AM07-18 | reverse complement strand
GACGGGCATCAGCGGTACATGCTTCACACAGAACCTGTACTACAACACGGGTGTGGGTACTGCGAAGTGCAACGGCAGCATCAGCAGCATGACCTGGAAGTCCGGGAACGAAAGTACAGTCCGCGGTTACAAATTCACTTATGACGGTCTTGACAGAGTACTGAACGCTACCTATGGCGAGACAGCAAGTATCAGCACGAATGCGAACCGCTTCTCGGAGAACGTTACGGGGTATGACAAGAACGGCAATATCAAGGGATTGCAGCGTTACGGGCAACTCTCTTCAACCTCCTACGGCCTGATAGACAACCTGACTCTCACCCTGAACGGCAATCAGTTGAGCTGTGTGGAGGATGCGGTGAGTACCGCTGCATACGGTACAAACACTGCCTTTGTGAACGGTGCAAGCG
>NZ_QTLM01000004.1:481-351353 GCF_003602695.1 Bacteroides sp. AM07-18 | reverse complement strand
CATGTCACGGTGGCCCGCAGGAGCGGTTCGGACTGGTGGGTAGGCTCGCTAAACAACGGTGCGGAAAGGAATCTGAAATTGGAATTGGACTTCCTTAGTGAGGGAGACTACCAAGCAACGATCTATACCGATGCAGAGGATGTGGACCGGAATCCAAACCATCTGGACAGACAGGTACGGAAAGTTACAAGGAAGGATATCATTGAACTGAATCTGGCAAAGGATGGAGGAGCGCTATTACATATCAGAAGGTTATAAGGGTGATGTTTATCAGTTGAAATTGTATTTCAATCAGTTGTTAGTTTGTTAGGATAAGAAGATTGTTCCAGGATAATATTTTTAGTCAATGGATTTATAACATGAACAGAAGAAATTTTATAAAGAGAGTGGGCCTTTTGGGGGCAGGATATGCGCTGAATAAAAACTTGATGTTTGCGAATTCAGGCGTAGCTTCGACAGCTGCCTCTTTTTCGTCGTTTCCAACAGTAAGGAAGCCTATATCGGAAAGGAACTTCAAAAGTCCTGCCATTGAAAAGGCCATTGCTACTTTTAAACAGAAGGTCAAGAATGAAGAACTGGGCTGGCTGTTTGGGAATTGTTTTCCGAATACGTTGGACACAACCGTTTTTTATTCAGAAAAGGATGGCCGACCGGATACATATGTGATTACCGGTGATATTGATGCCATGTGGTTAAGGGATAGTTCTGCCCAAGTATATCCGTATTTGGATTTCATGTCTGAAGATAAGAACCTGCAAAGACTGATAATTGGCGTTATCAATAAGCAGACCTCCTTTATATTGAAGGATCCGTATGCCAATGCCTTTTATGATGATGATACGAAGTATACAAGATGGAACAGCGACCATACGGAGATGAAACCGGGTATTCATGAGCGTAAATACGAGTTGGATTCGCTTTGCTATCCCATTCGCCTGGCATATGGATACTGGAAAAAGACAAATGATGCTTCTCCTTTCGATGCGCAATGGAAGAAGGCGATAGAAACCGTTTTAAGGGTCTGCAAGGAACAGCAGAGAAAAGATGGTAACGGGCCTTATAGCTTTCGCAGAACTTCGGAATGGGCTATAGATGCTGTTCCTATGGGTGGAGTGGGCTATAAAGTAAATCCGGTCGGATTGATTTGCTCTACTTTCAGGCCTAGTGATGATGCCACTATCTTTCCTTTTCTCGTCCCGTCCAATTTCTTTGCGGTGGCCAGTTTGAGGCAGGCTTCCGAAATGGTTCAAAAGATAACCAAAGACAATGTACTGGCTGATGAACTGTTGGCGTTGAGTAAAGAAGTTTATAATGCTTTGCAGACTTATGCCGTGGTGAATCATCCGAAGTTCGGTAAAATCTATGCTTTTGAAATAGATGGCTTTGGATCGGCTTATCTTAGTGATGATGCCAACGTCCCTAATCTGCTGGCGTTACCCTATCTGGGTGGTGTTGATAGTGATGATGCAATTTATGCCAATACCAGAAGATTCGTGTGGTCGGAATACAATCCTTATTTCTTTAAAGGTTCTTATTTTGAAGGGATAGGAGGACATCATATTGGTACGGACATGATATGGCCGATGAGCCTGATAATGAAAGCCCTGACTGCTCAAGACGATAAAGAGTTACAGCAATGTATCCAGATGCTCCAGAAAACGCATGCCGGTACCGGGTTCATGCACGAGTCATTCCACAAGGATGACCCCAAGAAATTCACAAGGAGCTGGTTTGCATGGGCCAATACATTGTTTGGAGAATTGCTGTGGAAAACATTCAATGAGAAACCATATTTATTGGAATATTAATCATCTAATTAATCAATGTAAACAAAAATTTATGAGAAGAATTACAAAATTCAGTTTGTTACTCTCCCTTGTTCTGGGATTGTACTTTCCTACTGTTTTTGCACAGTCGAACATGACGAACGAAATGTTTGACTTGGCAAAGTTGAAGTCGGGTGTAAAAAACAAAAGAATCTCCAGTACAGATCCTACCGGAGGTAACAGAGATCACTTGGAGCCCTTCAAACCAGGTGAGAAACGCATCATTGCAGACATCAAGGGAACGGGAGTCATCAACCACATTTGGGTGACGATTGCGCCTCCACCTCCCACTTTGAGCAGAAACGACATTATCATTCGCATGTATTGGGACGGCAACGATTATCCTTCGGTAGAGTCTCCCATCGGCCCTTTCTTCGGACAAGGCTGGGATGAGAGATACAACTACGCATCCTTGCCTCTTTCGGCCGGTCCTGAAAACGGTACCGGTCTGTCGTGCTATTTCGCTATGCCTTTCGAGAAGGGCGCACGCATTGAAATTGAGAACCAGAGCGACCGCAACATAGATGCTTTCTACTTCTACGTGGATTATCTGGAGATGGCGAAGCTTCCCAAGGACATGGGCCGCTTTCATGCCTGGTATAACCACAACCTGACTGAAGCACTTCCCGAAGGCGAGACGGAGTGGGGAGTTACCGGTGCCCAGAAGCCGAACACCACCGGCGAACGCAACTATGTGTTCATGGAAACCCAAGGCAAGGGACACTTTGTAGGTATCAATTACTATGTGCATTGTCCCACTCCCATGTGGTATGGCGAAGGTGACGACATGTGGTTCATTGATGGAGAAAAGGTTCCCTCGCTGATAGGTACAGGTACGGAAGACTTCTTCAATACGGCCTGGTGTCCTAAAGAAGCCTTCTCGCATCCTTACTTCGGTTATCCCCGTGTGAACAATGATATAGGCTGGCTGGGTCGTACCCACGTTTACCGATTCTTCATTGAAGATCCCATTTTCTTTGAAAAGAGCCTGAAGGGAACCATCGAACATGGCTCCAACAACAACTTGACGTTGGATTTGTCTACCGTGGCTTATTGGTACCAAGATTCGGCTGTGGCTCTTCCCGAAGCTCCTACAAAGGCACAGCGTGCTCCGAAACCTTTCATCAACCATGTTGATATACATCGTTGGCGGGATGCCTGGCGTAAGTCCAAGGGTAACAAAGCCACTCTGTGGGGCAACGAGTAAACTTTTGTAACGCTCTTTTTTTATACGTTCATAGGCTGATATTTATATCCGGGGTTTTGCCATTATATTGGCAAAACTGTGTCTCTATATTGGCAAAACTGTGCCACTATATTGGCACGACTATGGAAAAATAGTTCTACGGAGCAGCAAATTCAATAAATCATTAATAAAGGTACGAAATGAAGAATATTCCCAAAAAGCAATTTGCGGGCTGGATGCTGATGCTACTGTTGTGCATCAGTATCTCGGCATTTGCCCAGTCGCCTAAGAAGGTGACCGGACGTGTGATGGATGCACAAGGTGAGTTACTCATCGGTGTGAATGTGACGGAGGCGGCAGACCCTTCTAATGGTGTGGTGACGGACATCAACGGTACGTATACGATTACGTTGAAAGGAAATAAACCGTCATTGAAGTTCTCTTATATCGGCTTCAAGGACAAAGTGGTAGCGGTAGGCTCCAAAGGAGTGCTTGATGTAGCTTTGGAAGAAGACGTGGCAGCCCTTGACGAAGTGGTGGTAGTGGGCTTCGGAACGCAGAAGAAAGCTTCTGTGGTCGGCTCCATTACCAATATAGAGCCGGCCAAGCTTGCCGCGGCTCCCAGCCGTTCGCTCAGTAACAACCTGGCGGGTATGGTTCCCGGTGTGATTGCGGTTCAGCGTAGCGGTGACCCTTGGTTCAATAACTCCGACTTCTGGATTCGTGGTATCAGTAGCTTTACTGGCAATACCAATCCGCTGGTATTGGTGGATGGCGTCGAGCGTTCGCTCCACGACATCGACCCTGAAGAAATCGCCTCCTTCTCCGTGTTGAAGGATGCTGCCGCCAGTGCCGTCTATGGTGTGCGCGGTGCCAATGGTGTAGTGATGATTGAGACCAAGCGCGGCAAGATTGGAAAGCCGCAGGTGAACGTCCGCTTCGAACACTCCTTTACGCAACCCATCAAGATACCCGACTACATCGGCAGTGTGAAGTATCTGGAACTGATTAACGAAATGTATGCCGAGCAAGGTAGAGCCCCCTTTGCCAGCGAAGCCACCTTGCTGAACTACAAGAATCAGACCGACCCGGAACTCTATCCCGATGTGAATTGGTGGGACATCATCTCCAAAGACCATGCAGACAACACGAAGGCAAACGTTAGCGTCAACGGTGGTACGGACATCCTTCGCTATGCGTTGGTGGCAGGATATTACAATGAGAACGGTATTATTGAACGCGACAAGAACCAGGAGTGGGACTCTTCCCTGAAGGTGAGCCGATATACGGTACGTTCCAATGTAGATGTGAATGTGACTCCCACTACCTTGTTCCGTGCCAATGTGGGCGTGTTCCTGCAAACCCGTAACGCTCCTCCGGGAGACACGGAAACCAATCAGGGCATTTTCTATCAAGCCATGCGTGTACCTCCTTACGTGCATCCGGCCATCTATGCCGATGGACGCATTCCCCGTGTGATGTACAAGCAGAACCCTTGGGCGTGGGCCACACAGCGTGGATACGAAAAACTAAACCACAATAAGATTGAATCCCTAGTATCGTTGGAACAGGATTTGAAGTTCATCACACCGGGACTGAAGTTCAAGGGAACCTTCTCTTTTGACAAGTTCTCGGCAACTTCCGTGACACGTTCCAAGAATCCCTATTACTACAATCCCGCCACCGCACGCGATGCAGAGGGCAACATCATCACTGATGTGCAGACCACCGGACAAGAGTTCCTGGGCTATGAAAAAGGAGCTAAATGGGGCGATCAGTCCATCTATCTGGAAGGAATGTTCTCGTACAACCGCATTTTCGGCAAAGTGCACGATGTGAACGCCATGTTCCTCTACAACCAGAAGGAGTATGACAATGGTGATGCGCTTCCCTATCGTACCCAAGGCATAGCCGGAAGATTCTCTTATACTTACGACAGCCGCTATGTTGCCGAGCTGAACTTCGGTTACAACGGCTCCGAGAACTTTGCCAAAGGCAAGCGCTTCGGCTTCTTCCCCGCCGTGGCGTTGGGATGGATTGTATCTTCCGAGAAATTCATGGAGCCGGTTTCCGATGTCATCTCCAACTTGAAGCTGAGAGCTACTTGGGGTAAGGCCGGTAACAGTAACATTGGTGGTAACAGACGTTTCGCCTATATTTCTACCATTGTCAATACCGGTTCGTACAGATGGGGTACAGATGCGGAAATCTATCGCCTTGGACGTTCGGAAGGCGAAATCGGTGTGAACAACTTGACATGGGAAACCGTGACCAAGATGAATGCCGGTATCGACTTAGGTCTATGGAATGGTAGCGTGAACCTCGTAGTGGATGTGTTCAAGGAAAAGCGCGATGACATCTTCATGCAGCGTAAGAATGTGCCTGGTTCTGCCGGATTCAACCGCCCTGTTTGGGCCAATTATGGCAAGGTCGATAATCAGGGATTTGATGTGTCTTTGAATGTCAACCACAAGTTCAATAGCGATTGGGCCATTTCCGCTATGGCAAACTATACCTACGCACACAATAAGGTTGTGGAAATAGACGAACCTGCCGCCATCTTGGGTACATACCGTTCGCAAACTGGTAAACCTGTAGGGCAATTGTTTGGCTTGATAGCGGAAAGGCTCTTTACGGAAGATGATTTCGATGAAAACGGTATGCTTAAGGAAGGAATTCCGGCACAGAAGTTCAGTGATATGAGTAACCTACGTCCCGGTGACATTAAATACAAAGATTTGAACGGGGATGGTGAAGTGACCGCAGTAGATAAAACAGCCATTGGTGGTACACGTATTCCCGAGATTGTCTATGGTTTTGGAGCTACAGTAAGCTATAAGTCGTTCGATTTGGGAGTATTCTTCCAAGGAACAGGTAAAACCTACCAGCTCTTGGGCGGAGAGACCTGGTTGCCGGGTTCTTCCTTAGGTGCTGGTAACATCTATTCGAACATTGACGACCGTTGGACACCTGAAAATCCGAGGCAAGATGTATTCTGGCCCCGTATGGGAGACAAGGCTGTGGCAAACAATGAACAAGCTTCCACATGGTGGTTGCGTGACATGAGTTTCCTGCGCCTGAAGAATCTGGAACTTGGATATACTCTTCCGCAACGTTGGACTACCAAAATTGGCATCCGCGGCTGCCGTTTGTTTGCAAGAGGAACCAATCTGCTGACGTTCTCCAACTTCAAGCTTTGGGACCCCGAACTGGAAACTACCGATGGATTGAGATACCCACAGATGAAATCTGTATCAGTGGGTTTTAGCATCAATTTCAACAATTAATTAAGATACGAAGAAAATGAAAAAATATAAATCTATAGCAAAAGCTGTCTTATTGTCGTGCACCCTGGCATTGACAACGAGTTGCAACGATTTCTTGGACAAGGCTCCCGACGACCAGCTTACCATGGAGATGATTTTCACGGACAAGATAAGGACTGAGGACTGGTTGGCAGGTGTTTATTCATCCATTCCCAGCCCCATGTGGGGGTATTTCAAGGAGCAAGGTTATAACATTATGGGCGATGATATCACTATTCCCCAAGATTGGTCGCCGTATGGATGGAGCAGTGTGTATGCCTACACCACCGGAAACTGGAGTCCTATCTCAACATGGGCCCCCTATTATTGGGTAGAATTGCACAAGCGCATACGTTCCGGCCTTATCTTCTTGCAGGAGGCAAAAGTACTTCCGGAAAAAGACCTGACGGAATCTTATGTCAACCAGATGAAGTACGAAGTCCGCTTCTTGATAGCCTACTATTACTCTTTGATGATTGAGTTGTATGGTGCCATACCGTTTACTCCCGGTGTGCTTGTTGCCGTCGATGCGCCCGAATCGGAGATGATGACGCCCCAAAGACCCTATGCCGAAGTGGTAGATTGGATTGACAAAGAGCTGCTGGAAGTGTCAGAACATCTGCCCGCTGTCTATCCCAATAATACCGATTGGGGCAGGGCCACCTCTATCATGGCTTTGGCAATACGTGCCAAAACACTGTTATTTGCCGCAAGTCCGTTGTTCAATGGCAATCCGGACCTCAAGGACTGGAAGAACTCAGAAGGAGAATTCCTTTTTGATGCCGAAGCCAAACCGGAAAGATGGGAAAAGGCTGCCAAAGCTCATCTCGACTTGATAAAGGCAGCCGAAGCAGCCGGACATAAGCTGTACTATGAATATAATGTGGATGGAAGCATTGACCCCTTCATGTCTTACTATAACATGTCGTTGAAACGCTTCTCAGAAGGTAATAAGGAGATTCTTTTCGGACGCCCCGAAAATGAGAACCTGAACTCCTGGCAGGCTCATCATCTGCCGAAAGGTATCGGTGGAAATGCCGCTATGGGTGTTACTCAGGAACTGGTGGACGCTTTTTATATGAAGAACGGTGAAATGCCTATATTGGGATATAACGAGGATGGTTCGCCCATTATCAACCCGGAATCGGGGTATGTGGAAAACGGATTCTCTACCAATACAGAGTATAGAACCACGAAGTGGCCGGGCGGTGGACCTTCGAACCTTGCCAATAAAGAAACCGGTGTAAGCCCGGTAACAGAAGAAGGTACCTACAACATGTATTGCAACCGGGAGCCTCGCTTCTATGTTTCCGTCATCTATAATGGCGCATGGCTGGGAGTTGATAACCGTCGTGTGAACTTCCTTCAAGGAGGCCGTGATACGGATATGACTTTCGACTCTCCGCAGAACGGTTATAATGTCCGTAAGCGAATCTCTTTGGATGTATTTCCCAGAGATAAAAAGCATGTATATCAGCCGGGTATCTTATACAGAATGGCTGAAGCGTATTTGGGCTATGCGGAAGCATTGAACGAGTCTTCGCCAGCTCCCACTCCCGATGTATATAAGTATGTGAACTTGATTCGTGAACGTGCCGGAATTCCCGCTTTGAAGGAAGGGCTGAGTAAGGAAGAAATGCGTGCCGCCATTCAGCAAGAACGTCGGGTAGAGTTCAATTGTGAAGGTATCCGTTTCCATGACCTCCGTCGTTGGAAGATTGCCGACAAATACCTGGGCGGCAAGCTTTATGGTATGAATCATGACGGTTCTGAGAAGAGCGATGATGTGAACAATTCGAAGGCTTTTTATAAGAGAACTTACTACAAGAGCCGTACCTTCAACAAAAGAATGTATTTATGGCCCGTTCCGCAGGCTCAGATGGACATCAACCCCAATTTGAGACAAGCTCCCGGATATTAATAAATAATTAGAGAACAAGTATGAAATCAATAAAATTCATTTTTTGTACGATGGCGTTAGCGTTTACCACATTGATGTCTTGCTCGGATGATAATGAGGTGGACTTGTCCAATCGTAAGTTTGTCCGTATCGATCAATCGGCAGTTTATGTGGAGATTGACGAGAATGTCACTGTCACCGCTTCCGTTGACACTTTGGCGGGTGATTCCTATCTGTTGAAATGGAGCGTGCTCGATTCCGATGTAGCGACCATTGAAGGTGTAGAAAACAACGCAGCCGTCATTACGCCTATTGCCGTTGGAAAAACGGTTATCAAGGTAGAGACAGCCGATGGCAAGTTGTGCTACTTTAGTGACTTGACTGTTACCAAGACTCCTAAGACGTGTTACATTGACTTTGGTGTCATTGATTCTCCGGCTCCGTTTAACAACTATAGGAATCCCAGAGACCCCGGATTGGTAAATATGCTCGACCATAGAGGTCGTCCTACTACTTTCGGCATCGAGGTGGACAAACCGTTTTCCGGAAAATTGGCTCGCGGTTTGAATAATAATTTGGGTCTTCCAAAAACAGCTTCTGAGGATATGTTTTTCAGCGACGGTATTAAGATTCCGCTCAGTGGATTTAAGGTGACAGGTCTCTCTCAAGGAACAAAATATACGTTCAGTTTCTATGCTCACATCAATGACCGTGGAACTGAAACCGAGTTCCATGTAATCGGAAAGAACGATGGCGTTGCTTATTTGGTTAATGACTATAATTTAGATAGAACGGTAGAGATTAAGGGTATTGAGCCTAATGACGAAGGTGTTGTTTATATCGAGATGAAACCGGGCCCGAACAATGTACAATGGGCCAAATTCTTTGGCGTAAATACCATGGTACTTTCAGAAGAGGAGAATTGATGTGGTTTTATAGACCATAATCCTTTCTATTGAAATAATACTGTCAGTGAGGAGAGATACCGTTTAAACAGGCATTCTCTCCTTGCCTTTTTAAAAAACATATAGTAAAATAGTTTATGAAAATTAATTTGAAAGAAGTTTCTGTTTTCTTGTCTGCCATTCTATTGGCAGGCTCGTATGCCGTGGCTCAGAACCCATACAGATGGACGGATGAGCTGGAGTTATTGAAAAGAGTGGATAAATTGCCGGAGTATCGCACTGGCTCTTATGTGGAGCAGTTCTCGAGTTACGACCGTACCGGAGGCAATGATGATGGTTTTGCGGGTACTTATTCTTTCCTTCGTAAGGAAGGTGATAAGTTGGTGATTGCTGAGATGGAAGGCCCCGGAGTCATCAACCGAATCTGGACTCCTACACCGACGGACAATATGCTCTATTTCTATTTTGATGGACAGAAAGAGCCCGGTCTGAAAATAAAGTTCTCGGATTTGTTTTCCGGTAAGGTTTATCCGTTTACAAAGCCCGTTTGTGGTAATGAAATCGGTGGTTTTTATTGTTATCTGCCCATTACGTACAAAAAGTCCTGCAAAATTGTTTTCGATGGACCTAAATTGGAATTCATTCAGATACAATACCGTAACTTGCCGGAAAAGAAGGTGGAAACCTATACCGGTGAATTCTCACAGCAGGATAAGGATTTGTTGGCTGAGGTGAATAGAATATGGGCTGACTTGTCTCCTGCTGTAACGAATTATACCTTTGGAAAATCAGCTGGTGTACAGACGGAAGAAAAGGTATTTACACTGAGTCCGGGAGAAGAAGTTTCTTTCTTTGAGATGGCAGAACCGGGACGTATTGTAGGTATGTCGATTGATGGCGGAACATCTTTCGAAGGTTTATACAAAGATGTGATTCTTTCAGCTAAATGGGATAATGAGAAGGTGGAGGCTATTTATGCCCCCGTTGCTGATTTTTTTGGATATGCCTATGGAAAAGGAGCAATGCGGAGTATCTTAATGGGTAAGCAAGGTACTTCCAACTACTGCTATCTGCCAATGCCTTTTGACAAGTCAGCTTCTATGAAGATGATTTATAAAAAGAGAGAAGGTATTCAGCAATCTCCTATTTCTGTAAACGTTAAAGTGTACTATAACAGTAATAAGCGTAATGTGAAGGAAGAGGGTAAGTTCTATTCTGTATGGCGTAGAGAGAAAACTCCTCTCGGCATTTTCCATAAGTTTGCTGCACAAAAAGGAAAAGGACATTATGTAGGAACCATCCATCAGGCACAAGGCCTGCGTCCGGGAATGACCTTGTTCTTCGAAGGGGACGACAGCACTTACGTAGATAATAAAATGCGTCTGCACGGCACCGGTTCCGAAGACTATTACAACGGTGGCTGGTATGCTTTATTGGATCGTTGGGACAGAGGAAACAGCCTCCCTCTCCATGGTTGTCTGGATTATTCACTTCCGATGGCCAGAACCGGTGGATACCGTTTCTTCTTGGCCGACAAAATGTCCTATGAGAAGGAAATCTATCATGGAATGGAACATGGTGAAGTAAAAAATAATTTCCCGGTAGATTATACATCTGTTGGATTCTTCTATGCAGCCCAGCCATTGCAAGGCAGAGAAGAACCTACTGCTGAATTACGCACTGTATATCAGCCGACAGAACATATTTATTTCCCTCAATTGATGCAGCTGAGTCTTGGTGGAGGTGTCCAGGTAACAAATGAGCGTGGAATCCGTATGACCACCCAGCATGGAGGAGTAGTGCGCATCATGCTGAACGATGTGCCCGAAGGAAAATATAAAGTGCTGATAAACTATTTCGAGAAACCGAATGGTGCCGACTTCCAGGTTTGGCAACGCCAGAAGCAACTGTCCGGATGGATCTCTACTAAGAAGGACAAAGAAGTGTCTAAAGACAGAGTACATGTAGGAGACATCAATTTGACGGAACAAACCAATTCGGTCACTTTCCATGTGAGAAATAATAACGGTGGGGACCAGTTTGAACTGGGACTGATTATCCTGGAAAGAATAAAGGAATAGATGTGGGAATGTGTACTTGTATATGGAATTGATAAGAATGAGAACTAAACAAATTTTACTGTTCGGGCTTGTTACCTGTAGTTTGACGGGCAATATGGCTTGTAAGGATGCTGATAGTGAAAAAACGCTGTGTATTGATAATGTACGCATGATATCCCGTGTCACGGGTGATCCTTTGCCGGGAGATACATTGCTGAATCCCAATAATACCGGACCTGATTTTGATGTATATGGAACGGATTTGGGGTTAATGTGGCATATGGATGGAAACCGTGTGGGCATGTTTTTCGGAGATACCAGTGGAGAAGGCTTTGTCGTGAATAAAAATGGTGGTAATGGTTCCAACTGGCGTTCCAACGTACTGGCTTTTTCATCGGATACAGAGCTTACAGACGGTCTTAAAATAGATTCAATGCTGCTTGATGCCGATGGTAAGGCGCTTGAGGTATGTGCAGGCGGTAAGACGAATCCGGAGGTATACCAGACTTCCATCCCCACGAGTGCCATTCGTGCCGGGAAAACGGATTGTGTCCATATCATGAACATTTATGATTGGGGAGCGCCTCATGGACGCTGGCTTACCAATTTTTCTTCTGTCTATACTTCCAATGATGACGGTCGGACATGGGAGCGACGTGAAGAGGTGACTTTTTCTCCCGACAGTCATTTCTCGCAAGTGGCTTATGCCAAACGTGACGGATGGATTTATATGCTCGGCACACAGGCCGGACGTGGTGATGCTGCGTATCTGGCGCGTTTCCTTGAGAACGATCTTCTGGATATGAAGGCCTATGAATACTGGAACGGTGAAAGTAAAGAGTGGATACGTGGAAATGAGGCTGCCGCTACTCCGGTATTGAGAGGTCCCGTAGGAGAAGCGTCGCTGATATGGCACAAGAAGTTTGAGCGTTGGATTCTGACTTATAATTATGATCCGAATCATGACGAGACTCCTTTGACCAAAAGGCATGCCATTCTTTATTGTACATCGAAGGATCTCGTCCAGTGGAGCGAGCCGAAAGTATTGGCGGAAGCGGACAGATATCCAGCTTTGTATTGCGCTTACATACATCCGTTGAAAGACAATGATGACCAGCTTTGGTTCATCATGTCCATGTGGGGGCCGTACAATGCTTTTCTGATGTGTGCCGATATGAAGTTGGAGTGAGTCCTTCCGGTCATTGTTAAGTATTAGTTATCCATCCTTTGTGAATGATGGAATATTGCTGTATGAAGTATAAATGTAATAAATAAACAGAAAATGAGAAAACAGATTGCAGTATTGGCTTCCGCCTTGCTGTTAGGGGGCGGAGTTTATGCTCAGAATGCGTTGCAGACACAAAAGCCGAAAGCCTACATGGTGTCTGATGCACATTTGGACACACAGTGGAACTGGGATATCCAGACCACAATCAAGGATTATGTGTGGAATACGATCAGCCAGAATCTGTTTCTGCTGAAGCAGTATCCGGAATATATTTTTAATTTTGAAGGAGGTGTGAAATATGCTTGGATGAAGGAATATTATCCGGCGCAATACGAAGAGATGAAGAAATTCATAGAGAGCGGCCGTTGGCATATCAGCGGAGCCAGCTGGGATGCCACTGATACGCTGGTTCCTTCCATAGAGTCTGCGCTTCGTAACATCATGCTCGGCCAGGATTATTACCGGAAGGAATTCGGTGTGGAGAGCACGGACATTTTCTTGCCGGACTGTTTCGGTTTTGGCTGGACACTTCCTGCCATTGCGTCCCATTGCGGACTGATTGGTTTCTCTTCTCAGAAGTTGCAGTGGCGCAACAAGCCGTTCTACGGCAACGACAAATATCCTTTCACTGTCGGCTTATGGCAAGGTATAGACGGCTCTACCATCATGATGACCCATGGATATGATTATAACCAACGTTTTGAGGACGGGGACCTGTCGGAAAACAAGGACTTGTTGGAATTGACCGGCCACTCTCCGCTTCACATGGTCTACCGCTATTACGGTACGGGAGACATAGGCGGTTCACCTACATTGGAGTCTGTACGTGCCGTAGAGAAAGGCTTGCAAGGCAATGGTCCGTTGCAGATTGTCAGTGCCACGAGTGACCGGATATATAAAGACTTCCAGCCTTACGCAAGCCATCCGGAACTGCCCAAGTTCAACGGTGAACTGTTGATGGATGTTCACGGTACCGGATGTTATACTTCCCAGGCTGCCATGAAGCTGTACAACCGTCAGAATGAGCTTTTGGGGGATGCAGCGGAACGCTCTTCCGTTGTAGCCGAATGGCTGAACCAAGCTTCCTATCCCGGAGCTGCATTGACTGAGAACTGGCAGCGTTTCATTTTCCATCAGTTCCATGATGACCTTACGGGAACAAGTATACCGCGGGCTTATGAATTCTCATGGAATGACGAGTTGATTTCCCTCAAGCAGTTCTCCGGTATTCTTACTTCCTCCATTGACGCTGTGGCAAGAAAGATGGATACCAAGGTGAAAGGGATACCGGTGGTGCTTTACAATGCGCTTGGATTCCAGGTTTCCGATATGGCAGAGGTGGAACTTGCCTTGCCAAAGGAACCGAAAGGGGTTGCCGTATATGATATGAATGGTCGGAAAGTGGCCTCCCAACTGCTGTCCTATGCCGACGGTAAAGCCAGACTCTTGATGGAAGCCGTTGTACCTGCTACCGGTTATGCGGTATATGATGTCCGCACATCCGGTCCGTCGGCTGATGCCCGGGTATCTGTGAATGCCAATGCATTGGAGAATTCTGTTTACAAGATAACGTTGGATAAGAAGGGAGACATCATTTCACTGTTTGACAAGAAGAATGGCAAGGAGCTGGTGAAACCCGGTAAATCCATTCGTTTGGCGCTTTTCACGCAGAACAAGTCCTACATATGGCCTGCTTGGGAAATCTTGAAGGAGACCATAGACCGGGAACCGGTTTCCATCACAGAGGATGTGAAGATGACATTGGTGGAGGATGGTGAGCTGCGCAAGTCACTCTGCATCGAGAAACGTTATGGAGAGTCACTCTTCAAGCAATACATCCGCTTGTATGAAGGCAACCGTGCTGACCGCATAGACTTCTACAATGAGGTGGACTGGCAGTTGTCCAATGCCTTATTGAAGGCCGAATTCCCCTTGAACATAGCAAATACGGAAGCTACTTACGATTTGGGACTTGGAAGCGTGAAGCGGGGCAACAATACGGAGACTGCCTATGAAGTCTATGCACAGTATTGGGCCGATTTGACTGACCGTAGTGGAAACTATGGTGTGTCTGTCCTGAATGACAGCAAATACGGTTGGGACAAACCGGACGACAACACCCTCCGCCTGACTCTGCTGCATACCCCCGAAACAGACAAGGATTATGCTTACCAGAATCGCCAGGACTTCGGTCATCATTGCTTTACATACAGTCTGGTGGGTCATGCCGGCGGACTTGACAAGGCTGCCACCATAGAGAAAGCGGAGATGTTGAACCAGAGGTTGAAAGCTTTCCGTACCGACAAACACAAGGGTACGTTGGGTAAGGAGTTCTCTTTCGTCTCTTCCAATAACCGCAATGTCATTATCAAGGCATTGAAGAAAGCCGAGAACTCGGATGAGTATGTAGTGCGTGTCTATGAGATGGGCGGTGAGAAGGTGCAGGATGCGGTACTTTCTTTTGCAGGCGAGATTGCCAGTGCCTGCGAAGCGGATGGCACTGAAAAGAGTATCGGTTCGGCCGAATTCAGTGGAAACGGGCTGTCTATAAGTATAAAGCCTTATTCTATAAAGACATTCAAGGTACGTTTGAAGTCATCGGGCGAGGACGCTTATCAATTGCAGTATGCCTCTTTGTCGCTGTCCTATAACTATAAATGTTCATCATTCAACGAGTTTCGCGGTGAAGCTGATTTTGAGTCGGGCTATTCGTTTGCGGCAGAACTGTTGCCCGAATCCCTGGCTGTAAACGGGATTCCTTTCCAACTCGGTGAGAAAGATGCCGCCAACGGAATGACATGCAATGGTGATACTATTGTTCTACCGGAAGGTAAAAAGTATAATAAACTGTATTTCCTGGCTGCTGCTACGGACGGGGACTATGCTGCCACTTTCCGGTGCGGACGTAACAAGAGTGAGGTCATTGTACCTTCCTATACCGGATTTGTCGGACAGTGGGGACATTCCGGACATACCAAAGGTTATCTGAAGGATGCCGAAGTGGCTTATGTGGGGACTCACCGCCACTCTCCTACAGACGATGAGGCCTATGAGTTTACCTATATGTTCAAGTTCGGTATCGATATTCCGGAAGGTGCCGCCAGCCTTATACTTCCGAAGAATGAAAAGGTTGTTCTTTTTGCTGCCACATTGGTGGAGGAAACTCAGAAACCTGTCCAGGTTGCCACTACCTTGTTCCATACAGCCATCCGCAACAATGAGATGGAGTTGAACAATGTGGAGGCAGAAAAAGAGAATCTGTTGAAGGGTGCGAAGATTATCGCTTATTCCGGTTATTTCAATGATAATGAGAAACCTGAACGCATCGTTGACGGGGATGTCGATACCAAATGGTGCGAAGTGGGAAGTGCGTTGAACTATGTGGATTTTGATTTGGGTGAAGCGAAAACGGTGAGCGGTTGGAAACTGGTGAATGCAGGCCGTGAGGACAAAGGGTACATTACTTCCGCTTGCTTCCTGCAAGGCAGAAACAGCCAGACTGAAGAATGGAAGACACTTGACAATATAGATGGAAACCGGCAGAATGTCGTATCACGTATGATTGACACTCCGGCGCAGGTTCGCTATGTACGCTTGATGATAACCCGTCCTATGCAGCATGCAGGAGGAAAGGTGTTACGCATCAATGAGATGGAGATTTACTAAAATAATCGGCTATGATGAAAAAACTAGTTTTTGTAATTCAGTTGATATTTCTCTATAGCAGTTTGGCTATGGCCGACCCGGTTATCTCTCTTAAGACATTGTTGCATGAGATGACAGACCGCTCCGCGCTGGCGCGTTGGCCCGAAAATACCTATACGTGCAAGCAGTTCAGCAGCTACGACCGTAGTTCGCATAATATGACGGATAAGCGTGCCTGGTTTGGTAATTTCGACCAGGGACAGTTTATCCGTCAGGAAGAGAACGGGGGGAGGACAGAATATGTGATGATGGATGCCGAAGGTCCTGGCGCCATGGTTCGTTTCTGGATGACTTTCTCCGGTATAAACCGGGGGCAAGGAACTCTGCGCATCTACATAGACAATGAGGAAAAACCGGTAATTGAAGGCAATGTACGTGATATATTGAGCGGACAAGTCCTTTGTGGGGAACCTCTTTCAACTTCAGTGCCCGATGAGGCTCCGATGGAAGAAAGGGGGCATAATTTGTATTTGCCCATACCTTACGCCAAAAGGTGCAAGGTGACCATCGAATCGCCGGACTTGAAGATTACTCCGGAGGGGAAAATTGAAAGTAAGACCATTGTATACTATGCCATCAATTACCGTACTTATATTTCTCCGGTCAAGGTGGTTTCTTTCTCGGCCAAAGAGTTGAAGAAGAATGCCCGGCTGATAGCTGCTGTCAATAAGAAGCTGTCGGAAGGAGCACCTGGTATTGATACTCCGCTTGCGGGAGGAGAAAGTACGCTCAATCTGGCGGCTTCTCTGGCTCCGGGTGAAAGCCGTAGTTTTACGATTGACGGCTCTCGTGCCATTCGTCGTCTTTCGATGCGGATTGATGCCGATGACCGTCGCCAAGCACTTCGCTCTACGGTCTTGTCCATTGCCTTTGATGGGGAACTAACTGTCTGGGCTCCGGTCGGTGAGTTTTTCGGGGTAGGCTATTATCCCGTTGCAACCGGTACGTGGTATACGCGGGCCGTGCAGGATGACGTGATGAGTGCATGGTGGGTGATGCCTTTCGAGCGGAACTGTACGATTACCTTGACCAATTATGGGGAACAGCCGGTGGAAATATCCAAGGCGGCTGCAGTTAGTGGAAAGTGGCAGTGGGATGAGCGTTCCATGCATTTTGGTACCACATGGCAGCAGTTTACGCATATCCATGCCCGGGGCGATGAGTTTGCCCAGGACCTTACGTTTGCCGATCTTAAGGGTAGGGGCGTGTATGTGGGAGATGCGGTTACTGTCTATAACCCCAACTTAGGTTGGTGGGGAGAAGGAGATGAAAAGGTGTATGTGGACGGAGAAACCTTTCCGTCACACTTTGGAACGGGTACAGAAGATTATTATGGCTACGCCTGGGGGCGCTATGAACCGTGGATAAACCATCCTTTTGTTGCCCAACCCATAGGAGATGGTTGCTATGCCCATATCGGTCTGGCGCAGAATACCCGTGTTCGCAGTTTGGATGCGATTCCGTTTACCCGGAGCCTGCGCTTTGATATGGAACTGTTCGACTGGTCGAATATACACCTTAATTATGCTCCGATAACCTTCTGGTATATGCTTCCCGGAGGTGAAATACAGCCGAAACCCTTTGTGAGCGATGTACGCGAACGGGTTGCCAACCAACCGTCGGATATTTTCGGTTCAGGGATGAGCCTGGTTGTGGAAGGCGAAGCCATGCAGCCTCGTCCGGGGCATATGGGGTCCGTTGAATTGCAGACCAACTTCCACCCCTTGTGGAGTGAGGGTATGCAGCTCTACTGGAAAGAGTTTAAATCGGGAGATAAGCTGTCATTGGTTTTTGACAGTGAAGTGGAAGGGACTTATTATGCGAAAATACAGTTCACTGTGGCGCCTGATTATGGTATATTTGCCCTTCGTATAAATGATAAGGTGATTACTCCGGAAGTCTGTCTTACCAATGGAGAAGTGTCTCTGCTTCTGGTGAATCTTGGACGGGTCAATTTGAAAAAAGGAAAGAACGAGTTGCAGATTGAGTCGATTGCACTGGTTCCGGGACATGATACCGGTTTCTTTGGAATTGATAAGTTGACTCTTCGCAGATAATTCTGTAGACATCTCTATCGCAGGGATTATACTTGCATTGATAGCCTTGGACAAACAAAAGTCCAAGGCTGTCTTTTTTGTATCAGTTCCTTTCCTATAATAAAATGCTATCCTCACGGCATGTTGTTCGGTTCCGGTGGGCAGACCAGCGTACTGGGTATCATATGATTCATTCCACCGGGCAGGCTTTCAGTACTTCGGGAGCTTTGCGGTATCAGGCTTCGGACTGTGTAGCTTTTAAAGTTTTCGGATACCGCTATTGAGATAAGATAAGTATAAATCTGCTTTTTGCAGAGATAATCTTATTATCGGAACGGCATACCATAAATTTCCCGTTAGTTCTGATATCGGACAAATTACTACTGTTACATGATATTGCTGCCAATGTAGAAATACTTTCAATACAAGAGAGCCAGGTATCGTGAGGTGACACACCTTTGATACTTGGCTTTTTTTTCGTTGAGGAAATGTATTATTGTTTCTCTGTTATCAGTCCGACAGTATAATTCAGCACTGTATCTTCATCTTTCATGAAATCTGCTACGGTTTGGGATACTGGATGATGGGGCGGTATGCCTATACCTTCCATGGGGAAACCTTTAGAAGAGACGTCCGGCTGGCGGGTAGGGATACGGAAATAGGTCCGCTGTTTGGTACAGAAAGGACGGGGGCCATTGCCGGTATCCCCTCCGGTAGCTTCGCCGATGAGGGTGACATTTCCGCTTTCCTTCATGTCGAGTGTGAAGCTCTCGGCAGCAGAGAGCGTATATGTGTCGGTCAGCAGATAGATTTTACCTTTATAGGCGTCGGCTTCGGGCTGCATGATGTAGCTCTTGCTGACGCAGTGTGGTTGTGTTTCGCAGATGAAGTACTTGCAGATGTTTACTCCATTCATGCTGTTTCCTCCGCCGTTTCTACGTACGTCTATAATGAGGTATGGTAAATCCTTGACTTTGGGATAGACCGCCTTGAAATCTTCCATGACGGGGTTCATCATGGTTTTGATGGTAAGGTAACCAATGCTGTCTTGTAATATCCTGCTCTCCACAGTTTGTTCTTCGTTATCCGGAAAATAGTCCCTTTGTTTCAAGGGAAGGGTGACGGTCAGAGTATCGCCCCCTCTCAGCAGTGTATAGTTTCTTAGGGTGTCTGCATAACTACGGAACGCATCATAGGCTGTACGGAGCCGTCTGTGGGGGACGGTAGATGCTTCGGTATATTTTTCGTTCTGTTCAATCCATTGTTTATAGGGGAGTCCGTTGATAGCTATAATCCGGTCTTTGTCCTGGAAGCCGTATTCTGTCAGATAGTCACTGGGTTTGTCAACGAACAAGGAATCCTCTATAAAGGCTACGCGCTGATTGGCTGTGTACCTCTTGTAGCAGGTAATGGCGTGGGCGCATTGTAAGGCAGAGATGTATTCCTGCACTATCAGTCCGTAGTCTGTGGTGGTCTGCGCCTGGCGAACGCGGGCGTCACAAGCTTGATACAATGAATCCATATTCAGATGCTTGGCTTGGTATAATGAATAATTCTCCATGACAATCTGGTGTATTTCTTTGAAATCTTCTTCAAACTGCGAGGGGGTTAACGGTAGTTCCGCGATGTAGAAGTTTTCTACATCAATCTGCTTGTCATTATAGAAATAGTTGGCATAAACATACAAACCACACCAAATGGTTGCCAGTACAGCCATTACGATGACTATTACTTTTGAAATTTTTTTCAGAATCTTCATGTTTTATAGAGTTTAGTCGATATTTGCTTTTTCGGCAAAAATAGTAATAATTTTTGTTAATCTTATTTTTCTAACTCCTTATTTGCCAATAATGGTAACATGGAGGTAACTAACTGAGCTTCAAGTGCCTTCTTGTACGATGTCTGCTAGTTGGCTAACTTTGCAGCCGTAAATCAAAACATACTAAGGAGAAGTGATTATGAAGAACTATCAGAAAGTAAATGTGCCCGCAGGCGAGGCACGTGTCGAGTTGCACGATTCATTGAATCTGACTGGTGCAGAAGTATCTATCAGCAATTTGCCGGCTGGTGCAGGAGTACCTTTTGTGCATTCGCACAAGCAAAATGAAGAAATTTATGCCGTCCTCTCCGGACGCGGCACCATGGTGGTTGACGGAGAAACCGTAGAACTGCAGGCGGGTGACTGGCTTCGCGTGGCTCCGGCAGGAGAACGCCAATTGTCGGCTGCGGCAGACAGCGCCATAAGTGTGATTTGTATTCAGGTGAAAGCCGGCTCTCTGGAAGGCTTTACGATGACGGACGGTGTGGTGAAGTAAGAGGAAGTCACACAAGTAAAATTAAGGTGATAGGGGATGGTCTGTGGTGCAGGCTATTCCCTATTGTCATATGATGTGCAGTGATTTATTGACTGCGATTTGTTTTAAGTCAAAATTGTCAATAAGAAAAAGGATGATACTATACTTTTCAAACATTAATTTTTGATACTTACCGACTTTTTTTTACTCTATTTCGACTTTTTATTTGTACTTTTGCACCGGATTTCTTAATCAATAGTGCTCGAAATTCGGTTCTCATCTTTTTTATATTCCCTGATGAGGCCGTTTGTAGCGCATTGTGGCAGATGTTGTGCTGTCCGGACTCTTATGGTTCATTATTAGTATTTCCGAGGGAATGAACAGAGGTTAACGGCTTATAGTTAACGGTTAGAGGAAAAAATAATGAACAACAATACATCTATTTTTATTTCATGAACAAACTTATGGTTTATTCTGCTCTGGCTGTCGCTCTGATGGCCGGAGAGCCTTGTCTTGTGCATATATATGCACAAGACAAGGCTGTGCAGGCGATGACACTCACGGCACTTTACAATCTTGCTGACCAACAGAGTCAGAAGGTGAGGGTGAGTGAGGTGGCTTTGCAGGCAGTCAGCGAAGGGGTGGCAGCAGCCAAATCGGCTTTGCTGCCGAGTGTGGATTTGAGCCTTCAGGGCAGTTATACGGGCAATGCCTTCATGCTGTCGCGAGGTTTTTCGACCGGTGGAACGACCGATTACATCGTGCCGGGTATGGGAGCTATTCCCGTGGCAAATGGCAAGCAGGACACCCCCCATTGGGGAAATAGTTTCACGGCTCAGGTGTCGCAGGTTGTGTATGCCGGTGGCGCTATCCGTTCGGGCATCCGCATGGCGGAATTGGGCGAAAAAATGGCAGAACTCGATGTGGAGAAGAACCGCCAGGAGGTGCGCTTCTTGTTGACGGGTTACTATCTTGACCTCTACAAGTTAGGCAATCAGATAGAAGTGGTGCGTCAGAATATCGCACTTACGCAGAAGGAGATTGACCAAATGAAAGCCCGCCGTGAGCAGGGTACTGTTTTGCAGAACGACATCACTCGCTATGAATTCCAGTTGCAGAGTCTTGAACTCACACTGACAAAGCTCACCGATGTTTCTACCATCATCAACCATCAACTGGTTACAACGCTTCATTTACCGGAGCAGACGGTTATAGTTCCCGATAAGAATGAGCTCAATACAGAAATAGACGCACTCTCGGCAATCGCCGTTCAAGACACATGGCAGCAGACGGCAACGGACAACAATCTTGGTATCCGCCAGGCAACGGTTGCCACAAATCTGGCAGAGCAGAAGGTGAAGCAGGCAAAGGCGGAGTCATTGCCTTCGGTGGCTGTCGTGGCAAAGAATCATCTCTTTGGTCCTTATACACAAGACCTCATCCCGAAGGATTGCAATGTAAACGTGTGGTTTGTCGGGATAGGCGTAAAGTTTAATCTTGGCAGTCTTTGGAAGAACAAACACCATATCCGCAAGGCACGTACAGAGCATCGGCAGTCGAGGGAAGCGCTCGCCTTGGCTCGTGAGGGTGTGGAGAATGCTGTACAGGCAAACTACACCAACCTCCTTACGTCCTACACCGAGGTGAAGACACAGCAGAAGCAGGTGGAACTTGCCAATCAGAACTACTCCGTGGTGCAGAACCGTTATCAGAACGACCTTGCACTCCTTACCGACATGGTCGATGCTTCCAACATGAAACTCTCTGCCGAAATGGCACTGGTCAATGCCCGCATCAGCATGCTTTATAATTTCTATACACTCAAATACGTAACAAATACTTTATAATAATAGAAAAGAACAAGATACACATCTATTTATACAATGCGCTCATCGTGCTTTGCCTCTTGGGTGGAGCCGTTTATGTGGTGAGCCAGTTTATGCACTTCGGCGGTGGAGAATTTACCGACAATGCCCGTGTACGCCAGAACGTCGTGCCTCAGAGCAGCCGTGTGCAAGGCTTCATCCGTGAGGTACGGTTCGCGGATTTCCAGCAAGTAAAGAAAGGCGATACGCTTGCCATCATCGAGGATGCCGAATTTCGCTTGCGACTGGCCCAAGCCGAGACCGACCTTATCCGTGCCGAACACGGTTCGCAGGGAACGGCAAGCAGCATCGTTACCACCAAGACAAGCATGACCGTTACCGAAGCCGGCATCGAATCCGCACGTGTACAGATGGAGAATGCCATGCGTGAGGATACTCGTTTCAAGAAGCTCCTCAGTCAGGATGCTGTTACCCGACAACAATATGATAAAGTACATACGGGCTATCTGAGTGCCAAGGCAGCCTACGAGCAGGCGGTTCGTTCACGTCAGATGCAGTCGGCTGTTGTGGCCGAACAGGGGCATCACCTTTCCGTTTCGGAGCAGGGCATCGAACTGGCTCGTCGTGCCGTCGACCTCGCCCGTCTCAACCTCTCCTATTGCTACATCATTGCCACTTGTAACGGTACCGTTGGCACGAAGGATATTCACGTAGGTCAGCTTGTCAATCCGGACCAGGTACTGGTGAGTATTGTTGACAATGGTGAACGTTGGGTTGAGGCGAACTACAAGGAAAGCCAGTTGCCTCACATCAAGGTGGGCAGTAAGGCTGAGATTACAGCCGATGCCGTTCCCGGTATACAATATACGGGTACGGTGGAACGTATCTCTGATGCTACCGGCAGTGCCTTCTCACTTATTCCCATCGACAATGCCACGGGTAATTTTGTGAAGGTCGAACAGCGCGTCACCGTACGCATCAAGCTCGATGAGAATGCTGATGTTGCCAGGCTCAAGGGCGGTTATAATGTGGAATGTATCGTTGAGGAGTAATGGGACAATTGACTGAATTCTTTATGAAGAGCGCCGGTGGCCCTCCACCCGGCATGGGCTTTTCCATGCCTATGATGAAGGGATGGGTACCTCGCCGGATACAGCCGTGGCTGTACGTGCTGACCGCCTTTTGCTTCCAGTTCGGCGGTGGCATCTACCTTGGTGCACTGGATGGCATTCGTGGCACCACCGACTTCATGATCGAGGACGTGCTCTTTCTGCTTTATGCCACCCTCGCGGGCATGGCTGTCTATTTTCCGATGCTTTTCCGCATGAAGTTCCGCTTCACCAACAAGCAGTTGCTCTGCGGTTCTGCCATCGTTCTTGCCGTATGCAATGTGCTGACGATGCATTGCCAGGCGATGCCTGTGCTCATGATAGTGTGCTTCATAGCCGGAATGGCTAAGATACAGGGCACGTTCGAGTGCATGAGCAACATCCAGCTTTGGATTACCCCCCGACGCGATTTTGCCGTTTTCTTCCCCGTGCTTCACATCATCCTGCTCACCGCCATCGAGGGTAGCGGATGGCTTGCCGCCTGGTTCGGTCATCATTTCACATGGCAGATGATGCACGTCTTCACCATCGGCACTATGTCGTTCGTACTGTTCACGCAGGCCATCTTCTGCCGTCCGTTTTGTCCTATGCCCCAGCGTCTGTCGCTCAAAGGTATCGACTTTCAGGGAGCATTGCTCATCTGCGGACTGATGCTCGTGGTGTCGTACATTGTGGTGTACGGCGACTATTTCATGTGGTTCGATACCCTCCGCATACGCCTTCTGTTCGGTGCTGCCATCGTGCTTTCCGGCATTGTGCTCTACCGCCTGCGCTACTACCGTTACCCCTACATCGAGCTTGGTCTTTTTACACGTCGCAACGTTGTTCCCATCCTCCTCGTCACCTTCTTTGCCGAACTCGCTTTCGGTGCTGAACACACGATGGAAGAGATACTCTACAGCGAAGTCATCCGGCTGGAGGAGCTGACCAAAGAGTCGCAGTATATGTGGGCACTTCCCGGTATGTACCTCGGTATCCTGCTCGATCTCTATTGGCTGAAAGTCAAGAAGTGGAAGGTGTGGAAACTCTTCGGCATTGCCTTTATCGGTATCGCACTCTATGGCATGCTGATGTACTTCACGCTTGACATAAACGTCAATATCGAGCAGTACCGCTTTGCCATCTTTTTGCGAGGATTTGCGTATGCCATCCTTGCCCCGACATTGATGTGGGCTTTAGACGAATCAGTGCCGAGTCTTGAGCAGTTCTTCATGGGCTTGTTCGTGTTCAACATCCTCCACATGTATCTGGCAGGAGCGGCAGGTTATGGCATTTATACCACTATCTTCTCGCACTTTATGAACGACAACATGATGAGCTACGGACAGCAACTCACTCTCACGCATTTGGATATGGCGCACTTCAACCTCGGCGAATACGTTGGCCGCGACTTCCTGCACTCCATGATGATGGTGGCAATGAAGCAGGTCTATGGCTATGTTATCTGGTTCGCTTTAGGCCTTGCCGCCCTCTTCCTGCTGTGCGACATTCCTGCTGTCCGTACAAATATCCGCAAAGTTCCCCGCTGGCCGGTTTATGCCATCGAGTATCTTGCGAGAAGGAAGTAAAGGCGCCGGCAAAGCAGAAGATTTCATCGGCAGTGATATTACAGCTCTGCGCATCTGTTTCTGGGTAAACAGTGACATCCGTATCACGGCATCCGGCACTACCCGTACCGAGGGACTTGCGCTGAAGGGAGGCCTTCTTTTCTCCAAAAATGACCGGTATTGATTCGGGACAGACGGGCATCATCGTCAATCTGGCCGGTAGTGAGCGTGGAGTGGATGATGGAGAAGGAGGTGGAGGCATTACTGAAGGAGCGTCTCAGTACCTGTGGCTTTACGTTTACCAACATACAGTCGTCCGTGAAACCCAACGATGTGCTGCAAGTTGCCATTGTCTACCGGTGGAAATACGTTACCATTCTTGAAGTTGCAATGACAAGCTCATGAGAACTCATTGGCAACTTGATTCTTTGGGGAAGGTACTGATTGTGTACGCGGGTACTCACAAATAAATCAAGCGGTAAGCCATCTATCTTTTTCTTTGCTAAGATTTATTCGTCCGATACTTGTTGAATTATCGTCCGACAGCTGTTGCAGATTCGTCCGACAACTGTCGGACGATAATTCAACGGCTGTCGGACGAATAAGTTTTAGTAAGCAAGAATTTAAAATGCAGTATTGCAGGAATTGTTGCTTAAATAGGGAATGTAGTAAATGGGAGACTGGCAATATAGACTACCGATTGGGAGCTCGCAGGCGACGGCTGTCGGGGGTCATTGAAGCTATGAGGTCACTGCTGAAAAGAAGAACACTTTCTTTGCTGGCACGGCTTCCTGTATTTTTTACGTCCACAGTGAAGATAAGCTCGTCATCGGCTGTGAAGTCTGCCTTGTTTACTTTCAGATTACTATAGCTGAAGCTGGTATAGCTTAGTTCGTACCCAAAAGCCCATTGCACGGATACAACCGCGTCATAGTCGTAGGCCCCTTCCATTTTTTCCATTTCCTCGCTCACCTTGTAGTCGTAGTTGATGAGTGAGTTGATTTCTTTCGGATAGGTGAAGGGCAGCTTTCCACTGAAGTTTTCATCACCGCTGAGCAGGTTGGCAAGGGCTTCGAGGATAGTATTGTATTCATCAGTAAAATGGTTGGTCAGGTGTCCTTGCCAAGTATAAGACCATCCTCCGTTCAGACAACGCATGGAGTTGGCATTCGGTCCTGTGACGAGCAGTCTCTTGCCTTTTGCCAGTGGCAGGATGTTATCCGTATTCTTGAGCAGTACCATGGTTTCTTCGGCAGCATGGAGGGCTGTTGTGGCATGTTCTTTTCTGCCGAATAGGGGGAAATCCTTGGTGTCGTAGGTCGGGGTGTCAAACAGTCCCAGGCGGAATTTCATGCGTAGCACGCGCCGGGTGGCGTCATTAATGCGGCTTATGGGTACTTCGCCTTCGTGTACAAGTTCTTTCAGCAGTGTACAGAAATCCCATTCATAAGGTTCCATGGCCATGTCGATACCTGCGTTGATGGCGATTTTGATGGCTTCTTTCTTGTCGGCTGCCACTTTTTCGCGGCGCCAGAGGTTGTTGATGTCAGCCCAGTCCGTGACAAGTACTCCATCCCAGTTCAGTTCTTCTTTCAGCCATTGGGTCAAGAGTTTGTAATTGGCGTGTACGGGCAATCCGTTGACAGAACACGAATTTGCCATGACGGATAATGCTCCTGCTTTTACACAAGCCAGGAAAGGAGCAAAGTGTTTCTCACGAAGGTCTTGAGCCGAGATGTATACCGGTTTACGGTCTTTTCCGGTGAAGGGGACGCTGTAGCCCATATAATGCTTTAGTGATACGGCAATATTTTGTTTGCCGATATGGTTCGGGTCTTCTCCTTGGAAGCCGAGTACGGCAGCCCGCCCCATTTCTGCATTGACGTAGCAGTCTTCGCCATAATTCTCCCATATGCGTGGCCAGCGGGGATCGCGTCCCAGGTCGATGGTGGGAGAATAAGTCCACGGGCAGCTGCCGGCTTTGGTTTCATAGGCAGTAATACGTGCGGCTTCACGGACCAGGTTGCGGTTGAAGGAAGCAGCCACATTGATGTTTTGAGGAAAGAGCGTTCCACCCATTGTGTAGGTTGTCCCGTGATTTTGGTCCAGTCCATAGATGCAGGGTATGCCGATTTCTCTCATGGCCTATTTTCTCTTCAAGGGTCATTTTTTTCAGTAGGGCTTCCACTTTCTGCTCTATTTTTTTGTCTTGTGGAATAGCTGGAGCAGCTGCTTGCTGCGCCATTGTTGGCAGGAGAAACATGCTTGCCAACAAGAAAGATTTTATTCTATTCATGGTAGTGTGTATTTGGGTTCAACAATCATTTGGATGTTTTGGTATTCTTCTTCATCAACCAGTGTTGTTTCAGCCACTCGCGTACCGGTTCGTCATACAGTTTGAGGCAAGCGTATGCAATGGCAATGGAGAGTACAAAGACGGATACGGCAATGAACAAGTGCATTCCTGCCGGTGCGTCGGGGTTATTCCGTGCCCAGGCTATCTGCATGTATATCAGCGGGAAGTGTGTGATGTACAGCGGATAGGATAGTTCGCCCAGGAATTTGCAGAGGGCTACGGAACGCTTGCCCGTGACGTTGCTGCCTGCTCCCATAGCCACTATCAGCGGAAAGAGGGCGAGCACGCTTACGGCTTCGTAGACGCCGTTCATCCATTGGCTGGTCTCGCCTCCGATGCGCGGCATCACGAGGATAACAGTCACCAGCAGGGAACACCAGTAGAATCCTCTCTTCACCTTCACCAGCTTGCCTATGCGAGACAACAGCAGACCCATGAAGAAGGGATAGAGCAGGCGTGAAATGCCTATATAGAGCTGGCCGGGTGTCAGGCTCCAGCCGCCGATGAGGGTGTAGGTGGCTTCTCCCCGCGATGAAAGCAGCCCAAAGGTATCTATGTTGAGCGTGACGTCGAGCGTAAGGCAGGCAGAGAGTCCGACGAATATGCCCAGTGCCAGTTTGGAGAAGCGACGGATGAATAGGGCATAGAGCACATTGGCAATATATTCCCACATCAGCGACCAGGTGGGGCCGTTCAACGCGTTTGTCTCCCACCAGCCCCGGATGTCCCATGAAGTGGGGGTGGGGAACATAAGGCAGCCCAGGAGTGTCATCAGCAGCACGTTCCACCACGGTGTCTGCATCACCATCGGGAAGGCGGAGCAGGCACTGAAGTAGAATAGGGAGGCGCCGAGGAGTGTGCCCATAATCACCATGGGGTGCAGGCGTACCAAGCGTCGCTTGAAGAAGTCCCACGTTGTCATACGGTCCCAGCGGTCGTCGTAGGCATAACCGATGACGAAGCCGGAGAGTACAAAGAAGAAGTCCACGGCCAAGTAGCCGTGGTTCAAAATCTGGTGGGCAGGCCCTGCGGAATAGGTTTCAAAAAGATGGAAAGCTACCACGATTATTGCGGCTACGCCGCGAAGCCCGTCCAGTATTTCGTAACGCGGCTTGGATGCTAAATAAGTTGTTGTCTTCATTGGAATTATGTTTGTTGTTAGATTAATATTCTTCTAAAATGCGGACGTGTCATGACTCACCACAGATTACACAGATTATTTTAGGAGCTCTGATAATCAAGAACTTTTATCGGTGTTAATCTGTGTAATCTGTGGCGAGTGTGTATTTTGACATATCCTCAGACAATCCGGATTCCCGGCATAACTTTATTTCGCGGGCAAAGTTAGTCTGCAATTTCTCCGGGCATTTCTCTTATTGTTTATTAGGATTGTCTTATATTTGCATTTACTCCCCTTCAGGGAGATATTTTACCCAAATTATGAATGATAATGCAGTGCCTCGGCCGGAAAACACTTCTTTTACCTTCGACGATGTATGCCTGGCTCCCGGCGAGCAGATAGGTCTGCATGAGCAGGCAACGTGGGAGTTGTCGTATATCATCGTAGGCTCAGGCATGCGGCTGATAGGTGACCGTACTGAACCTTTCGGGAGTGGGGAAGTAGTGATAGTTCCTCCGGAGATACCGCATTGCTGGTATTTCGAGAATGATGTGACAGATGCGCAGGGGCATATTGCCAATATCACGATAACTTTCGGCCGGGAATTTCTTGACAACTGCTGTGTTGCTTTCCCTGAGCTGCAGGAATGTACGGAGAAGCTGAAACGGAAAAGGGATGCCGTGAAGTTCGGGAAGGAAAAGTCGTCGGCTATTGCTTCCGTCCTCGAGGAGATGCGTCCTTTGGGGAGGGCTGAACGCATCCCGCTGATGATAAAACTGCTGCTTATTCTTGCCGGGAGCGAGGAAGAGAGTGTGGTGGGGCAGTATCAGAAGATGGACCCGGAACGGGAGCGAATGAATAGGATACAAGTCTACGTCGTTTGTAACGCCAAGCGGGATATTACGCTGGATGACGTTGCCCGCCACGTGGGGATGAACCGCACTTCTTTCTGTATCTTTTTCAAGAAAGTCTCGGGGAAGACTTTCGTCACTTATCTCAATGAATACCGCATTGAGCTTGCCTGCCGGCTGCTGAAACAACAAAAGGTATCCGTAGCAGAAATCTGCTATCAGGTGGGATTCAACAATGTTCCTTATTTCAACCGGGTTTTCAAGAAGATGAAGGGCGTTTCGCCGAGTGAATATGTCTTTTTGTAAGGGAAAAGGGGAAGATACGAAAGGTGTGGGCATAAAAAAAGGAGTACCGCTGTACTCCAACCTTTGTTAACCTTAAATCTAATACTATGAAAAACACATTGCAAAGGTACGGACTTTTTGCTTATCTCCAAATAAAGCAAATAAAAAAGGCTGTTTTATAACATGTTTTAGGAAAATGCGTCTCTTTGTTAAGGCTTGCTAAGGTTTTGAAGCCTCTACGCAGCTGTTTTCTAAAAAAGAATTATCTTTGTCACATTAAGTTTTGGGCCTTACTTGACGATTTTCTGCTCTCTTGGCTCAAAATCCTGGAAATTAAAAATTAAAGACTTGTATGCACGAAGATATTGTCCTTACCCCGATGATGAAACAGTTCCTCGACTTGAAGGCAAAGCATCCCGATGCTGTCATGCTGTTTCGTTGTGGTGACTTCTATGAAACCTATTCCACCGATGCCGTCGTCGCGTCCGAAATCCTCGGTATTACCTTGACCAAACGTGCCAACGGCAAGGGGAAAACCATCGAAATGGCGGGCTTTCCGCATCATGCACTCGACACCTATCTGCCCAAGCTGATACGTGCCGGCAAGCGCGTGGCCATCTGCGACCAGTTGGAGGACCCGAAGTTGACAAAGAAACTCGTAAAGCGGGGCATCACGGAGCTGGTGACGCCGGGAGTCTCCATCAACGACAATGTGCTGAACTACCGGGAGAACAACTTCCTGGCTGCCGTACACTTCGGCAAGGGTGCCTGCGGTGTGGCTTTCCTGGACATATCTACGGGCGAATTTCTGACGGCGGAAGGCCCTTTCGACTATGTGGACAAGTTGCTGAACAACTTTGCCCCCAAAGAGGTGCTTTTCGAGCGTGGCAAGCGGTTGATGTTCGAAGGGAACTTCGGCAGCAAGTTCTTCACTTTCGAGCTGGACGACTGGGTGTTTACCGAGACTTCCGCCCGCGAGAAGCTGCTGAAGCATTTCGAGGTGAAGAACCTGAAAGGTTTCGGTGTGGAGCATCTCAAGAACGGTATCATCGCTTCGGGAGCTATCCTGCAATACCTCATCATGACGCAGCATACGCAGATAGGGCATGTCACTTCGCTGGCACGCATCGAGGAGGATAAGTACGTCCGTCTGGATAAGTTCACAGTGCGCAGCCTGGAGCTGATGGGGTCGATGAACGACGGCGGTAGCAGTCTGCTGAATGTGATAGACAAGACCATCAGCCCGATGGGTGCCCGCCTGCTGAAACGCTGGCTGGTATTCCCGTTGAAGGACGTGCAGCCGATTAACGAACGGCTGAATGTAGTGGAATACTTCTTCCGCCAGCCCGATTTCAAGGAGTTGATAGAGGAGCAACTGCATTTGATAGGTGACTTGGAGCGCATCATCTCCAAAGTGGCGGTAGGCCGTGTCTCTCCGCGTGAGGTAGTGGCGCTGAAGGTGGCTTTGCAGGCGATAGAACCCATCAAAGCGGCTTGCATGGATGCCGATAATGCCAGCTTGAATCATATAGGCGAGCAGTTGAACATCTGCCAGTCCATCCGCGACCGCATAGACCGGGAGATAGACAATGACCCGCCGTTGCTGATTAATAAGGGCGGTGTCATCAAGTCCGGTGTTAGTGCCGAGTTGGACGAGTTGCGCCAGATAGCCTACTCCGGTAAGGATTATCTGTTGCAGATACAGCAGCGCGAGAGTGAGCTGACGGAGATTCCCAGCTTGAAGATAGGCTACAACAATGTCTTCGGTTATTACATCGAAGTGCGCAACACGCATAAGGACAAAGTGCCGGCAGAGTGGATACGCAAGCAGACCCTTGCCAATGCCGAACGCTACATTACCCAGGAATTGAAAGAGTACGAGGAGAAGATTCTCGGTGCGGAGGACAAGATACTGGTACTGGAAACACAACTCTATGCAGAATTGGTGCAATCATTGAGCGAGTTCATCCCCGCCATTCAAATCAATGCGAACCAGATAGCGCGTCTGGACTGCCTGCTCTCCTTTGCCACGGCAGCGCGCGAGAACAACTATATACGCCCCGTCATTGCCGACGACGACGTACTGGAAATCCGCCAGGGGCGCCACCCGGTGATTGAGAAGCAACTCCCCATCGGCGAGAAGTATATTGCCAATGATGTGATGTTGGATAGCCAGACGCAGCAGATTATCATCATTACGGGTCCCAACATGGCGGGTAAGTCTGCTTTGCTGAGGCAGACGGCGCTGATTACGCTGCTGGCTCAAATCGGCAGTTTTGTGCCTGCGGAGAGTGCCCATATCGGGTTGGTGGATAAGATATTCACCCGTGTAGGTGCCAGCGATAATATTTCCGTGGGCGAGTCTACCTTTATGGTGGAGATGAACGAGGCGGCGGATATCTTGAACAACCTTTCTCCCCGCAGCCTGGTGCTGTTCGACGAGCTGGGACGTGGTACTTCTACGTACGACGGTATTTCCATCGCCTGGGCGATTGTGGAGCATATCCATGAGCATCCAAAGGCGAAGGCACGCACCTTGTTTGCCACGCACTACCATGAGTTGAACGAGATGGAGAAAAGCTTCAAGCGTATTAAGAACTACAACGTTTCGGTGAAGGAGATAGATAACAAAGTCATCTTCCTGCGCAAATTGGAGCGCGGTGGCAGCGAACACTCCTTCGGTATTCATGTAGCCAAAATGGCGGGTATGCCCAAAAGCATCGTGAAACGTGCCAATGACATTCTGAAACAACTGGAAACAGACAACCGCCAGCAGGGGATTTCCAGCAAACCGATGGTGGAAGTGGGAGAGACACGCGGTGGTATGCAGCTCAGCTTCTTTCAGCTCGACGACCCGGTGCTGTGCCAGATACGCGATGAGATACTGAATCTGGATGTGAATAACTTGACGCCGCTGGAGGCGCTGAACAAGCTGAATGATATTAAGCGGATAGTGAAGGGAAAGTGATTTTTACTTATAGGAGAAAACGTGGAATTTCAGGACTTGTACAAGTTTTTGCACAAGCCCTGAAACTCCATGGTTAATAGTTTTTCCTCTAAAATTATTCTTCCAAGATTATCTCTAATTCTGCTATGGCAGCTTTCTTTCCTTTGTCATGGGCCGATAATCCCAATAGTTTCACATAACGTGCCCGGCAAGGAGTAAATTCTATAGTTTGCGTTGCTGTACCTATATGGAAGGTGCCATAGATAATGGGCTGCCCCCAATTTTTTCCATCTTTGCTTGCATATACTTCATAGGAAGCTATCCGTCCTTCTTCGCTATCTTGTCGCGGAGTGTAGCGGATACCCTTTATAGTGGCCTCTTTGGATAGGGAAAGATGTATCTCATGAGGGTAGGGAGCTATGTAGAATTGGTTGTGTACCGTGTGCCAATAGGTGTTTATGTTACCGTCTGCCGCCAGCTTCATGCTGTTGTCTGCATCGCTGTCTACGGAGACCACTATTTGTCTCTGGGATGCTCCGCTGATGTTTTTCAGGATGCTCACATTCAGTTCGGCTGCCGAAGCCCATTTCCTGCCGTGCATTTCGGACAAGGGAACGAATTTGAAGTAACGGGCAGTGACGGGTGTTTCCAATGTTATGGTTTGGGCAGACGTCAGATTGGAGAATGTACCTTTGACGGTGCTTTCCCAATTTTTTCCGTCTTTGCTGAAGCTTAGCTCGTAGTCTTTGACGTGTCCGTTATCATTGGAATGTCGTGCTGTGTAGATGAATTTGTCCACTACCAGTAGGGAAGCCATGTCTACCACAATGCTGTGTGGAAACTCTGGAATGGGTTCGTGCCAACGGGTGTGCCAATACGTGGAAGGGTCTCCGTCGATGGCGTTTTGCGCCTCTTCTCCTTGGCTGTCGCTGCTGGAGGAGACCACCTTCCATGCCGAGTGGTCTACGAATATGGGTAGTTCCATAGTAGTGACCAGGCTCTTGCCTAATTTTCCGGAAACAGCGTATGTTTGTATCTTTCCACCGTCAATGAACTCGAATGGAGCTGTGTATTCCCGGTATTCGTTACCGTTAAGGCTGTAGAAGATGGTCGCGTCCGGAGTTCCAGTACTCATTTGCAGGTAACCGTTGTTATCGCGTTCTACCATTACGGGCATGCATGCAGGCATCTGTACGCGTGCTTTCTTGGTAAGCTCACTTTGCGTGTAGCTTCTTTCCAAAGGCATCATGATGAAGCTGAATGCTACGGGAGTTGCTTGCAGTTCGTATTTTTTCATCGGGCCCGGACCGCAGCTTGCGTTGCCCAGAGGACGATTGTGGGCATCAAGACAAAGAACTGTCTCCTTGCGCATCGGGATGTCGTATTTGTGAATCAGTTTTTGCAGATGGTCGGGATCTGCCATGTCTTGTGCTCTGACATGCAGGGCAGAAGCCGCCATTTGGTCGCCTGCCACGAAAACGAAGCCCATACCGTCGGCGTTGGTGATGGAAATCCAGCGTACCTCTTCATGGTTACCCATCTCCTGAGGCTTTACATAGTTCACCCATTGGTCGGATACTGTACTTTCGTATACGCCTATTGGGGTGGCATCCTTGCGGTCTACGTAGTTTTCCCATGGGCCACGTCCATACCAACGCATACGCTCGAAGCCTTCGGGCAGTTCCATTCGATAGCCCACACGCGGAATGATTTCGCTGTCGGATACCGGGATGATGACACTGTTCACCATGATGGAACCATCGGCATTTACGGTGTATTCTATTTCTGTGCGATACTCAAAACCGAGTTTACCTTTGTGGCAGTTCCGGATGTGCAGGGTTATTCTGTCCTCTTCTTGGTGGGTTTCCCATTTGCCGGTTTCCGCTTGCAGCTGGTAAAGGCCTTTGCGTTGCCAATCGCCACTTACCTGTTTATCGTTGTCGGTGGGAGCACGGAAGAGGTTCAGTTCGAGTCCTTTACTTATCAGGGGGATATTATTCAATGTATATGCCGATAAAGTTCCTTCTTCCTTGGAGAAGACAGCTTCAAAACGTTCACCTTTCACCACCAATGCGTCGGCAGTTTCGTTTAGATTGATGTTTCCTTTTTCGGGTACGAATATAGGTTTCTCGCTGCTTGATAGCTTGAATTGTTCGGTGGCTACCTCGTAGTCGGCTTTTGCCCATTCGGTATCTCTTTTTTGGCAGAAACTGAAATTGATAAAGTATTCTGCTCCGGGTACCTTCGTTGCGGGTATGTCTGGCAGGGTGATGACTTTGCTTGCCTGTGCTTCCAGCTTCAAATCTTCCAGATTGCCTGAGCAGACGGTCCTTCCATCTTCCGTTATTTCATATCTCCCGTAGAGGTCTTCCATATTGGCATGGAATCGCTTGTTGCTGATTCTATATTTGCCATTCCCTAATGCTTCTATGCGGATGGGTTGATGTATCTTCTTCATTTCATAGGATTTGGCAGATAATGTACGGTCGGAGAAGATGACGCCGTTGGTACAGAAGTTACCGTCGTTGGGCTTGTCACCAAAGTCACCGCCTACGGCCATGTAGAAGCCTTTGCCGTCGGGAGTGGGCATACGCAGGCTTTGGTCTACCCAATCCCAGATGAAACCTCCGATGAGTGCCGGATAGCGTTCGTAGGTTTCCCAGTATTCCTTGAAGTTTCCTATGGAATTTCCCATGGCATGGGCATACTCGCATACTACGTGCGGTTTCACGATCTCGCCCTTTTGTATTTTCTCCAATCGTTCACGGCCTACGTTTTCCAGCCAGTCCACACTTGGGTACATGCAACTGGTCACGTCGCAGAAAGAACTGTTTCCCTCGTAGTGGGTGGGGCGGGTAGTATCCAAACGTTTGATGGCCTTTTCAGCAGTGGAGAAGTTGTTTCCGTTTCCCGATTCGTTGCCCATGGACCACATTACGATGGAAGCGTGGTTACGGAAACGTTTCACTTGGTTCTCGTTGCGCTCGGTGAATGATTTTTCCCATTGTGGCTCGTGTGAGAGACGCATTTCGCCGTGACACTCTACATTGGCTTCTGCCAATACATAGATGCCATAGCGGTCGCATAGGTCGTAAAAGTAAGGGTTGTTGGGGTAATGGGAGGTACGGACGGCGTTTACGTTCAGCGCTTTCATTAGTTGTACGTCCTTTTCCATCTCTTCTTTGGAGACGGTACGGCCATTCAATGGGCTGTGATCGTGGCGGTTGACACCTTTGAAAAGAGTGGGTTTGCCGTTAATCAGCAGTTGTCCGTTTTTGGCAAACTCTATTTCGCGGAAGCCTACCTTTACACTACGTAGGTCTGTCACTTTTCCCTTCTGTTTTAGGGTCAGGGTCAGGTTGTAGAGGCTGGGTGTTTCGGCTGTCCATTTCAGTGGGTTCTCCACATCGAATTCCAGATGGGTACTACCTGTTTTTGTGGCGTGGATAGTGCGTGATAGCACTTCCTTTCCTTCTGTGTCGGAGAGCTTCACTATGAGTTCGGCAGAACTTTTCTTACCGGTGATTTCCACGTCCAAAAAAACTGTAGCATTACGATAATCTCCGTCCAAGTCGGTTCGGAAGAAGAAGTCCCTAATTTGCGTGCGTGGTGCTGACCATAGGAATACATCGCGGAAGATACCGCTGAACCGCCAGAAATCTTGACATTCAAGAAAACTTCCATCGGTGAAACGGTACACTTCAACTGCCAATGTGTTTTTTCCTTCTTGTAAATAGGGAGTCAGATTGAACTCGGCAGGTAAGTAGCTGTCTTCTGAATAGCCCACTTTTTTACCGTTCAACCAAAGATAGAAACCTGCTTCCACTCCATTGAAGCGAATAAATACATCTCTGCCCTTCCAAGATGTGGGCAAAGTGAATTCACGTCGGTAACTGCCTACGGGATTGGGCATGTTGGCAAAAGTATAGTCTGCCGGGCGAGGTTGGATGACGTTGGGCCATTGTACTCCTTTACTGTAATCACAGAAAGGGTAAATGGTATTACAATACAAAGGCTTGTCCCAGGGCTTGTTATGGCGTACAGCCTCTATCTGCCATGTGGCGGGCACTTTGATGTTATCCCAGTCACTTACGTCGTAGTCGGGCTTGAAGAAATCCTTCGGCCGTTTTTCGGGGTCGGCCACCCAATGGAATTTCCATGTACCGTTCAGAGTTTGATAATAGGGGGATTCCTCGATGCTCAGGCGTAGGGCTTGTCCTTCGTCGGCAAAGGGAATGGCGGTTTGGCATGCCGTTTCTTTGTTCACTCCCGAAATGTTCAGGTCATTCCATTCGGGCTGTTCGTGAGTTTGTGCTGTTGCGGCTGCGGTAGCAAGCAGCCCGGTGAATGCGATACTCAAAAAAGAGCTTCTTTTCATAAATGCAGATGGTATAAGATGATTAAGTATTAGTGATTTCCTGTCCTTCCCTCACGTTCTTCTTTTGCCGTTCGCAGTATTGACGGGGCGGCATTCCGTAACGTTGTGAAAAAGCTTTATAGAAAGTGCTTCGGTTGGTGAATCCCGTGCGGTCCATCAGCTCTTCGATGGTGAAGTTGCTGGAGACTAACAAGCGTTCCGCCGTGGAGAGGCGGTATTCTTTGATGATGTCGGCAGGCGATTTGTCAGTAAGTGGTTTCAGTTTGCGGTAGAACTGCCGGCTGCTGTAGCCCATTTCCTTACTCAAAAGTTCTACTTGCAGGTCTGGATTGGCTAAGTTCTTTTCAATGACTTCTGTCATTTTCTCTAAGAATTCTTGTTCTTCTTTGTGCAAGCAGCTTCCTTCTTTCCAGGTAAAGGTGCTGAGTGCCGAACTATAATATTCCTTCAGGTTTTCTTCGCGGCGGATGAGATGATAGACCATCTTTTCCAAATATTTCACATTGAAAGGCTTGGTGACATAGGCATCCGCCCCCGATTCCAGTCCTTTTACTTGGTCGTCTTCGTGATGCAGTGCTGAGAGCAGGATTAGGGGAATATGGCTCCACAGCTTGTGTTGCTTGATGGTGGAGGTGAAGGATAACCCATCTATATCGGGCATCATCACGTCTGAGATGATGAGATCTGGCTGTCGTTGCTCCAGGCTGTCTAATGCCTTTTGGGCATTATTGAAAGAGAGTACGTTGTATTTCTCTGTGAATATTTCGGATACGAACCACAGCATGGAAGGGTCATCATCTATCACCATGACCGTCTGCTTGTTTGCGTCGAATTCTTGGGTGTATTTTTCGGGCAATTCTTGCACTTCTTCGGTGGGAATGCTTGGAGAAGCCGCTTCGTATGCTGTTTGCGGTACTTCTTGTCCGTTGGGGGGGAGCGAGGGAAGGCTTACAGTGAAGGTGGTCAGTTCGCCCGGTGTGCTTTCGATGTTTATGTCTCCTTCCAACAGTGTCACCATGTTTTTGCAGATGGCCAACCCCAGTCCGTTTCTTGAGTTTTTGCCGTTCATCTCCACGGAGTCGAGAATCTTATAGCGGTCGAATATCTTTCCGAGATTTTCCGGTGTGATGCCTTTGCCGGTATTGGCTATCTTCAAAATAAGACGTTCGTTTTTCGTGTACAATGTTACGCTGATGTTCCCCTTGTCGGGTGTGTACTTGAAAGCGTTGGATATGAGGTTTCCGGCTATTTTGTTGAAGCAGCTCAGGTCGGTGTTCCATGTCAGTTCGGGGGCTATGTCAAGGCAGTAGTTCATTTCTCTGTTTTCCGCCATGTCACCGAAGGATTCGGCGATGTCCCTTAACTTTTCGGAAACAGGTTGCGGCTGTATGGAGAGCATTTTGTTTTCCGTTTCCAGTCTTCTGAACTCCAGCAATTCCACAATGAGACCATTCAGCTTTTCCACATTTTGCTGAATCATCTTGGCGTAGCGGTGCGTGTAGATATCTGTCTCCTTGTGGGTGAGTATCTTCTCGCACGGTCCCTGAATCAGGGTGAGGGGGGTGCAAAACTCGTGGGTGATGTTGGTGAAGAAGCGTAGTTTTGATTCATAGACTTCCTCTTTTTTCTGTCGTTCCATTTTCTTCATCATGTGCTGCCGCTTCAGGCGGTAGGTATAGAATGCATAGGCGACTATGCCTGTACATAATAGTAACCCTAACAAAAAGTAGCCCACATAGGCCCAGGTACTGAGATACCAGGGAGGAGCGATGTAAATGGTGAAGGCTTGCGGATGGCTTTCTTTACCGTTGATGTTGTTGCGGTATTTCACAAACAGAGTATATTCTCCGGGGGAAAGGTTGGAGAAGATGGCATTGGGTGAAACTCCGTTTTCTATCCATTGGTCGCTTGCTTCCTTTAGTTTATAGGAGTAGAAATAGTCGTTTCCGTTAATGTAGTCTGTTATCCGGAAGTTGAGCTGGAAGAAGTTGTGTTTGTAGTCCAGTTGTAGCACGGGCTTCCCGTCTTTGTAATGTAAAAAGTCATGCAGGTTGTATTCCTTACCGAAGATGGAAAGTCCTTTCAGGCTGATTTCGGGCATATAGTCCGTGGTGATGTAAGAATCGGGCTTCACGGTGACGAAGCCGTTTACACCTCCAAAGAAAAGGATTCCCGTAGCATTGTCTTTGTAGAAGGCTCCATCACTAAATTCGGTCACGGCCAGTCCGTTTCCGTTGTTGTAGGTCTGCTTGGTCTGTTCTTGGGGATTGAGTCTCATTAATCCTTGATTGGTACTCACCCAGAGATTGCCTCGGTTGTCCTCCAAGATACCATGTACGGTGCTGTTGGTGTAGAGCTTTGCACTGATGCTGTCTGGGTTTCCGTCTTCGTTTGAGTAGAAGCGGAGAAGCCCTGATCCAGTGCCCAGCCAGTAGCCTTGCTCGTTTTTGTGTATGGCGAACACATCGTTGGCGGTTTGGCTGTTTACCAAGTTGTTGAAGCGGAACTGTGCCATTTCTCCAGTACGTACATCAATGCGGTAGGCTCCGAGCCCTCTGTTCCCGAACCACAGCGTAGAGCTGCTTTCACGGTAGGAGGTGAAAAAATAGTTTGATGCCATATGTCCGTTACTCACCAAAGTCCGTGTAGCATGCTTCACAATAGGATCTTTTCTCTGATTTTCTAATGTCACCTTTACGATTCCTTCGCCCACGGTGGAAATCCAAAGTGTACTGTCATTGGTTTGATCAATGGAGTGCACATATTTCACTTTGGTTCCATTGGCTTGTACCGCCAGTTCTTTCAATTGGTGGGTAGAGTAGGAATAATAATTGATTCCGTTTTCCGTACCTATCCAAAGTCGGTCTTTTCCACCGGGTGCAAAACAGTAGACGGAGTTGTCGGTCAATGTGCTGTTACCGGTGATGAGACGATCATGTTTTTCGGGTGTATTGTTGACAAGATAATTCGGTATACGCAATATGCCACTGCCTTTGGTTCCTATCCATAAGGTTTGCTGTGGGTCGAGGTAAAGGCTGCGTACCGGGTTGTTCACCTGATATGCGGGAGTGTTGAGCAGGGTGTTGGTCATGGTGAATGTGTCATTGTAAAGCATGTATAACCCTTCTCCGTCGGTAGCTACCCATACGATATCTTGAAATTTGTCTTTCATCAGACAGAAGATGCCCGACTGTATTTCAGTGTATTCTATACGGTATTTAATCTTTTGGTTTGCTTCATATTTCAGTACTATCAAGCCGCTGCTTTTGAAACCGATACAGAAGTCATTTTCTCGTTTGATGATGGAAGATACTTCACCTCGTTTTTCTATTTCGTCTTTCAGGTCGGCAATGTAGTAACACTGTCGGTTGCTGAAACTATATTCGTAGAGGGCATAGGTTTCATCAATGAAGTAGGCTGAATCTTCTCCGATGAAGGCATGCTTCAAGCCGTGATGTCCAAATGGCTTTTCCGGAATCAGTGTCACGCTTTTTCCCGTGTGGTTCAGACGATAGCAACGAGTGTTGTTTCCAGTTGCGAATATCCAAAGCAGGTTGTTGGAATCAATGGTCATGGACAGTACTTTATTAAAATCCATGGAAGAGATGTTTAACTGGAGAAATTTCTGGTTCTCTTGTTGGTAGTGATACAGATTTCCGTCATCTTTCAGCACTAACATGCACTTGTTGTTGCTTCGTGCCAAGAAGATGTTGTCCTTGAATTCGGTAAAGGTCCGGCAGGTCTGTCGGTATGTATCCAATCTGTCTAACCCGTAGTTGGTTTGTAACCACAGTATGCCTGGCTCTGATTCTACGATCTGGCTGATAATGTTGCCTGACAATAGGTTGCGTGACACATCAACGGGCGTATATAGGTGGATATTGTTGCCGTCAAACACGTTCAGTCCGTCGCATGTTCCTATCCATAGTACACCTTGGCTATCTTGGTAAAGGGATTGGATGGCACTATTGGAAAGACCGTTTTTATTGGAGAATTGCCGTAGGCTGTAAGCGTACACAAAATCCGGAAAACAGCATAAGAGGCTGATAAGCAATAAAATCGTATGGCCTTTCCAGTATATGTCTTTCATGTGGCTTGTTGTATTGATTTTGAGTTGCAAAGATATATTTTAAGGTGGAAACAGTCAATATTTGCAATATATTTCTTTAGTTGTAGGCTTACAGTTTGCTTTGTATCTGCTCCGTATCCTTAGAAATGTATTTGTACGGAGCAGATAGGTATGGATATGATTAGCGAATGACCGCAGCGAATCCACCGTTGCGTGCCAAACGGACTGTGATATGGTTGCCTTTCTTCAAGGATTGTTCTTGCTTGCGATAGTCCATGGCTTGGTGGTCAGCGTTGATGCCGTCTTCAAAAGAGGTCATGAGATAATTTTTTCCTTCTTGCAGGAAATCAAGGGAGATGTTAAAGACCCGTTCACGTTCGCGGTTGTTGGTCATGCCTCCTATATACCATTGTTCTCCTTTGCGTTTGGCCACGATGGCATATTCTCCTGCTTTGGCTTCGAGAGCGATGGTTTCGTCCCATGTTTGGGGTACTTGGGTGATGAAACGTGTACACTCGTCGTTGCGATAATAGAGGGTAGGATTGTCTGCCATCATCTGCAGGCCGGTTTCAAAAAGAACAAAGAGTGCCATCTGATAGGCACGTGTGCCGATGCTGGCAGAATTGGGACGTTCGGAATGGTAGACTTCAGGCTGCATGCTAAGCATGGCGCCGGGAGTATAGTCCATGGCTCCTACTGCGTTGCGTATGAAGGGGAAATAGACACTGTTGTCGGGACGGCATCCGCCCATTTGCTCCATACCTCTTACGCCTTCGTAGGAGAGTACGTTTGGGTATTTGTATTCTAATCCGGCAGGTTTGAAAGCACCGTGAAAGTCAACGAAGAGATGGTGTTTGGCGGCTTCATGTGCTACGCGTTCATAGAAGTTTACCATCCATTGGTCGCTACGATCCATGAAATCTATCTTTACGCCTTTCACACCCCACTTTTCGAAAGTTTCGAATAGGTCAAAGTGGTTTTCTACCGTAAGCCAAGTGAGCCATAACACAATGCCTACGTTTTTTTCTTTGCCGTAGCGGATGAGTTCGTGTATGTCTACCGAGGGATTGGGTTTATAGGGGTTGCGGGTGTTCATGGCCCAGCCTTCGTCCATTACTATATATTCTACGCCGTAGTGGGATGCGAAGTCGATGAAGTATTTGTAGGTGTCAAGGTTGCAACCTGCTTTGAAGTCCACGTCGGGGCCGTAGGGTGTGGCTCCGTTCCACCATTCCCAGCTGGCTAGTCCTGGTTTAATCCAAGAGGTGTTTTCTATGACATTCTTTTCAGCGAGGCGATAGGATAGAGTGTTTTCTATAAGTTTGCGGTCATCGTCGGTAATGACGAAGTAACGCCATGGATAACTGCGCTTGCCTGCGGTACGGGCTATGCAGTTGGCTTCTTTCAGAATCTTGAGACTGCGGTCACCGTCTTCTCCGAATTCAAGAGGCAGACGGGGGAAGACGGCGGTAATGCCGCCTTGTCCATCGTTTTTCAGAAACATGGCGGGATAGTCTGTCAGATTGGTTTCACTCATGAGGATTTTGTCACCTTTGGGTGTGCTGGCTAAAAGGGGAAGCAGAGCCATGCGATTGGAGTTTTTCCACTCGCTGCTTGTTTGGTGGCGATATTCTTCTTCATAGGAAGTCTTAAAGCCGTCAGGTTGCTGAAGATGTAGCAGGCAATCATCCACAAAGTTCAGGCGGAGGATTTCATTCATTATTTCTTGCTCGCCTTTCAGGTCAGTAAGGAAGCGGTAGGCGAATCCGTCATCAAAGGCACGGAACTCTACTGAATAGCCTCCTTTAAACTTCAGTAGCAATTGGTTGTAGCGGTTGGTTATAGTAGAGAATTTCAGGGGTACGATGGGAGTCAGTTCCTCGTTTACATTTTGGCGTACTACTTTGTTTAGTTTAGGATGGATGCCCAGCTGGTGGTTGGCAGTTTCCAGACCAATGACACAGTTGTCCATCAGTGTTTGATTTCCTTGGGTTACATCATATTGGATTTGATCGGTCAGCTCCACCGAGATGCGGATGTTTCCGCTGGGTGAGGCCAGTTGATGTACTTTCTGTCCGAAAGCGGTCAGTGAGAGGCAGAGAACTGCCGAGAGTAGGAATTGTTTTTTCATGTTCTTAGCTTTTGGATTTTTACAATATACAAAAGTAGTTTGTATTCTGTAGGAAATGTATGCTATTTATGACATAAATATATAAAATCATGCCACAGACGACTTTTTACATATCTATGTCGCGAATCTGTACAGTATGAGAGTGAAGGATGGGCTATTTTTGTTACCAACATTCCACATGTCAGAAAACTATTGTTGCCGGATGGAGGCTAAAGAGAGAAGGTGAAAGAGCGGTTTGCGGTTAGAGGAGGCAGCACATTTATAACAAAGAATGCGGTGGTTTATATCGAATTGACATTATCTTTTACGAAAAAACAATAATAACAAAACCATGAAAAAGAGACGAATACTGATGGGGAAGACCCATCTGATAGCGGGAGCCGTGATGTTGGCCGTTGCAGGAGGACAATTATCGGCTCAGACCGTTGCACCGAAGAAAGCAAAAGCGTACATGGTGGCAGATGCCCACTTGGACACGCAGTGGAACTGGGACATTCAGACTACTATTAAGGATTATGTTTGGAATACCTTGAATCAGAACCTTTTCCTTTTGAACCAGTACCCCGACTATATCTTTAATTTTGAAGGTGGAGTGAAATATGCTTGGATGAAGGAATATTATCCTCGTGAATACGAACTGATGAAGGCTTTTGTAAAGGCAGGTCGATGGCATGTGAGTGGGGCCAGTTGGGATGCTACCGACACTTTGGTGCCGTCTGTTGAATCGTTTATTCGCAACATTATGCTGGGGCAGGAGTTCTATCGTAAGGAGCTGGGGGTAGAAAGTACCGACATCTTCCTTCCCGATTGCTTCGGATTCGGTTGGACATTGCCTACTGTTGCTGCCCATTGTGGACTGATAGGTTTCTCTTCACAGAAGCTGGATTGGCGTAACAATCCTTTCTACGGTAAGAGCAAGCATCCCTTTACCATCGGACTGTGGAAAGGAGTGGATGGAGCGTCCGTCATGCTGGCTCACGGATATGATTACGGTCGTCGTTGGGATAATGAAGACCTTTCAGAAAATAAATATTTGATGGAACTCTCCAAATGCACTCCCCTGAATACCGTTTACCGCTACTATGGAACAGGTGATGTGGGCGGTTCACCTACCATCGCTTCTGTGGCTTCCGTGGAGAAAGGTATCAAGGGAGACGGTCCGTTGAAGATTATCAGTGCAGCCAGTGACCAGTTGTTCAAGGATTACCAGCCCTATGGCAGCCATCCCGAGCTCCCCGTATTTGACGGTGAATTGCTGATGGACGTTCATGGAACCGGCTGCTACACTTCACAGGCTGCTATGAAACTCTATAATCGTCAAAATGAACTTTTGGGTGATGCCGCTGAACGTGCTTCTGTGGCTGCTGCCCTTTTGGGGGTTGCCGAATATCCTGGCAAGAGCCTGACGGAGTCTTGGCAGCGCTTCATATTCCACCAATTCCACGATGATTTGACTGGTACCAGCATTCCCCGTGCCTATGAATTTTCTTGGAACGATGAACTTCTCTCTCTGAAACAGTTCTCCGGTATCCTGACTCATTCTGTGGGAAGTGTGGCAGGCAAGCTTGATACTCGTGTCAAGGGGATTCCCGTAGTGCTCTATAACGCTTCGGGCTTCAAGGCTGCAGATGTGGTGATCATCGAAGTGGAGGCTTCCCGTTTTCCCAAAAGTGTGGCTGTATATAACGAACAAGGCAAGTTGGTGGTTTCTCAGTTGGTTTCATATACTGATGGAAAGGTCCGCTTGTTAGTAGAAGCCACTGTACCCGCCAATGGATACGCAGTTTACGATGTCCGCCTCTCCGGCGAAGGAAAAGAGATGCCTGCTGTTGAAGCTGCAAGTGTTGAAAATTCGTTCTACAAACTGACATTGAATGAGAACGGTGACATTACTTCACTGTTTGACAAGAGAAACAACAAGGAATTGGTAAAGGCTGGTAAGGCTATTCGTTTAGCCCTCTTCACTGAAAACAAGTCATTCGAATGGCCGGCATGGGAGATATTGAAAGAGACTGTGGACGCTACTCCTATCTCCATCACCGAGGATGTGAAAGTGACTCTTTGCGAAAACGGCGCATTACGTAAGACTCTCTGCGTGGAGAAACGTCACGATGATTCTTTTTTCCGCCAGTACATCCATTTGTATGAAGGTGTATTGGCCCACCGCATTGACTTTACTAACGAAGTGGACTGGCAGTCTACCAACGCTCTGTTGAAGGCTGAGTTTCCCCTCAATTTGAATAATGAGGTGGCCACTTACGACTTGGGCGTAGGCAGCGTGCAGAGAGGAAACAACATCTTGACCGCTTACGAAGTATATGCTCAATATTGGGCAGATTTAACGGACGCTAACGGTTCTTATGGCGTTTCCATCATGAACGACAGCAAATATGGCTGGGACAAGCCTGATAACAACACCCTACGTCTCACTTTGCTGCACACTCCGAAGACAAAAAAGAACTATGCTTATCAAGATCGTCAGGACTTCGGTCACCATACCTTTACTTACAGCTTGGTAGGTCATGTGGGCGCTTTGGATGTAGTTCAAACCCGCGAGAATGCTGAACTGCTGAACCAGCGCATCAAGGCGTTCGTTGTTGGAAAGCATCGCGGCGAATTAGGTAAGAGCTATTCATTGGCTTTTTCCGATAACCGGAATGTACTTATTAAAGCCTTAAAGAAAGCCGAAAGTTCAGATGAATATGTGGTACGCGTGTATGAAGCTGCAGGCAAGCAGGCGCAGAAAGCCTCGATTGTCTTTGCCGACAACCTTGTGGCTGCTGTAGAAGCAGATGGTACGGAAAAGACCATCGGTAAGGCTACATTCAGTGGAAATCGCTTGGAAGTGTCAGTCAATCCAAACAGCATTAAGACCTACAAGGTACGTTTCGCTTCCAATAAAAAGGTGCAGACGGTGGCCGAACCATTGCCCCTTGTTTATGATAAGAAGTGCTTCAGTTGGAACGAGTTCAAGGCTGCTGCCAACTTTGAGTCTGGTTATTCTTATGCTGCTGAATTGATACCTGCCGAGATGAATGTGCATGGAGTGCCTTTCAAATTGGAGACACGTGAAGAGCTGAATGGTATGGCTTGCAAGGGCAATGTACTGAAACTGCCCGCCGACTGTACTTATAACAGACTCTATATCCTTGCTGCTGCCGCTTCTGATAAAGATGTGAAGGGGATATTCCGCGTAGGCAAGTATGTGCAGGAAGTCATTGTTCCTTCTTATACTGGCTTCATCGGTCAGTGGGGGCACACCGGACATACTGAAGGTTATCTGAAAGATGCTGAAGTTGCCTATGTGGGTACGCACCGCCATTCCGGTGAAGGCGATCAGCCGTATGAGTTCACTTACATGTTTAAGTTCGCAATAGACCTGCCAGAAAGGGCTACTGAGGTGGTATTGCCCGATAATAAGGATATTGTTATTTTTGCCGCCACTTTGACTGATGTTGCTGCTACTTCTGTTTGTCCCGCTTCCGAACTGTTCCGTACGGCAAACAAGTGCAATCGCTATCAGACGGAAAGCTCCACAGAGAGAGTGAACATTCTGAAGCAGGACATGGTAATGGGCTATTCAAGCTATGTGAACGAGAAAGAGAAGCCGGCTTTCATGGTAGATGGCGACGAAAACACAAAGTGGTGTGCTATTGCTGAAATGCCCCACTACGTAGACTTTGATTTGGGCGGTGAAAGAAGCATTAATGGCTGGAAGTTACTGAACGCTGCCGGCGAAAACCATTCCTACGTCACTTCCTCCTGCTTTCTGCAAGGTAAGAGCGACAAGAATGGTGAATGGCGCACACTGGACTATGTTTCGGGTAATGGTAAGAATGTACTGAATCGCACGCTAAATAAGTCTGAAAGTGTTCGCTACCTGCGTCTTTTAGTGACACAGCCCATGCAATCGGCTTCTGGTAAAGATGTGCGCATTTATGAAATGGAAGTATACGAATAAACAGTTATTATATTCCCATTTTTCAGATCCTTGTGTCTGTCACCACAGACACAAGGATCTGATGATTCTCAGGTGTAAGTGCTTAATGTGAGTAAGTTAACAACTCTATTGAAGTAAATTTATTGGAAATAACAAATACCTTGAAAAATGAAAATTAGAATATTTGCTGTTGTATGTTTATTAGCTGCTAATCTCTTTACAATATCTGCTCAAAAGTGGTTTACGCCTGAGGCGGAGAAACAAGTGGATGCTCTTTTGAGCCAGGTAGTAGAAGGAAACTACAAGAATAATCGCTATCCTCTACTCCGTAAGCCCTTAATGGAACTTCCTTTAGGCAGTATCAAACCTAAAGGCTGGTTGCACGAAATGCTGGTTCGTCAGAAAAATGGCGCCAGTGGTCAGATGGATGTTCTTTACCCTTCGGTTATGGGCAAACGCAATGGTTGGTTAGGTGGTGATGGAGACCAGTGGGAACGCGGTCCATACTGGATAGACGGTCTACTTCCTTTGGCGTATATACTGGATGATGATGTCTTGAAAGCCAAAGTGCAACCTTGGATAGAATGGGCTTTGCAGAGCCAGCGTGAGGACGGATTCTTCGGTCCTGAAAAAGATTATCCGGGAGAGCCTGGACTGCAACGTGATAACTCGCAAGACTGGTGGCCGCGTATGGTCGTGCTGAAAATCCTACAGCAGTATTATTCGGCAACGAACGATAAGAGAGTCGTCGCTTTTATGACAAAATATTTCCGTTATCAACTGAATACCTTGCCGCAAAAACCTTTAGGACACTGGAGCAGTTGGGCAGAATTCCGTGCTTGTGACAATTTGCAAGCTGTATATTGGCTTTATAATCTTACGGGGGAGGATTTTTTGCTTGAATTGGGGCATTTGCTGCACCGGCAGAGTTTCAGTTTCATAGATATGGTAGATAGGGGAGACTTGCGCAGAACCTGCACTATACACTGTGTTAATTTGGCACAAGGCATCAAAGAACCGATTATTTATTATCAGCAAGATACCGACCGGAAATATATTGATGCTGTCAAGGAAGGCTTTCGAGATATTCGCCGGTTCCATGGACAGCCGCAAGGCATGTATGGAGGCGATGAGGCTTTGCATGGAAACAATCCTACACAAGGCTCGGAGTTGTGTTCGGCCGTAGAGTTGATGTACTCGCTGGAAAAAATGGTGGAGATTACAGGAGACATAGACTTTGCCGACCATTTGGAACGCATTGCTTTTAATGCTTTACCAGCCCAAATATCCGATGACTTTATGACTAAGCAATATTTCCAGCAACCGAATCAGGTGATGGTAACACGCCATCGTCGCAACTTCGACCAGGATCATGAAGGGACAGACCTTGCTTTTGGCACTCTGACTGGATACCCATGTTGTTTTTCGAATATGCACCAAGGTTGGCCAAAATTTACACAGCACCTATGGTATGCCACACCTGATAACGGCATTGCAGCCATTGTCTATTCTCCGTCGGAAGTAACAGCCAATGTGGGTGATAATGTACCGGTGGTTATCAGTGAAGATACTTACTATCCGATGGATCATCAGATAACTTTTACCATTAAAGAGGTGAGAAATAAGGTGAAACAAGTGAAATTTCCATTTCACCTGCGTGTTCCGAAGTGGTGCAAGCAAGCTGAAATACGGGTAAATGGAAAGATGGAGCAAACTGTCAAAGGTGGGAAAATAGCTATCGTAGACCGTATATGGAAGCGGAATGATAAGATTGAACTGTATCTGCCCATGGAGGTCTTTACTAGCACTTGGTATGAAAACGCAGTATCTATTGAAAGAGGTCCGTTGGTATATGCCCTGAAAATGGAAGAAAATTGGGAAAAGAAAGAGTTTAAGGATAGTTGGTATGGTTCTTATTATTATCAGGTGACTTCTTCGGATCCATGGAACTACGGATTGGTGGATTTTGACCGTAACAGAATGAACGAGGTGGCCCAAGTAAGTATCAATAGCCAAAAACAGCAATTGGACTTTCCTTGGAATCAGGAAAATGCACCGGTTGAAATAAAGATGAAGGCTCGTCTTATCCCTACTTGGACAGTATATAATGAAATGGCAGGGCCCCAGCCTTTCTCTTTCTGTGGCAGTGCCGAAGGAGGAGAACAAGAAATCACGCTGATACCCTACGGTTGTACAACCCTGCGTATTTCAGAATTTCCAGTTGTTGGGAAATGATGTTTCCGAGGTATGGGGGGAACGGTGTGTTTGTTTTGTGACAAACTTGTTTCAGAATTCTGCCATGTCCGGAATGTGGACGGTTATGTCACGGATTTATAGTTGGCTTTTAACCTTACTGTCTATTTTTGCAATCGTTTTTAATAGGGTTTATATATTATAAAGAAGACTCCTGCGACGGAGTGAAAAACAAGTCGAACAATTTAATGCCGTAGAAAAAAGATGAAAAATTCCAAGAAAGCACTCCTCTGCCTATTGTCATGCGCCTTGGCAGTAACCGGATGCAAGACACAGAAAGAACCGGCTGTAGCAGACAACGAAATGCTGGTCAGATCTACACAAACACTTGATTCCTTATATGCTCACTATTCCGCACCGGGCACTTGTCTGTTGCGTGAGAATTATCCTTCGGACGTGGAAGGCTATACCGCTACTTATCTGGCTTCCGAGGAACAGAAGAACCGTCCCAATCTCTACTCTTATTTGTGGCCTTATTCCGGTACCTTCTCCGCAGTGAATGCGTTGATGGAGGCCACTAAAGATAACAAGAAAGATTTCGGGAACTATCAGAAGTTGCTTGATGAGAAGGTGCTTCCGGGACTTGCTGAATATTTCGATACTCGTCGTATGCCCGAAGCGTATGCTTCTTACATCAAGGACGCTCCGTTGTCCGACCGCTTTTACGATGACAACGTGTGGCTCGGCATTGACTTCACAGACGTCTATCTGATGACTAGCCAAGAGAACTATCTGCAGAGCGCCAAGCTTATCTGGAAGTTTATAGAAAGCGGTATGGACGATTGTTTGGGAGGAGGTATCTATTGGTGCGAACAGAAGAAGGAATCAAAGAACACTTGTTCCAACGCCCCTGGTTCCGTCTTTGCCCTGAAACTTTTCAAGGCTACGCAAGACAGCTCCTATTTTGAGAAAGGGAAGAGTTTGTACGAGTGGACTAAAGCAACATTGCAGGACACAACAGACTGCCTTTACTTCGACAACATGCGTTTGGACGGTGAGATAGGACGTGCCAAATTTGCCTATAACAGCGGTCAGATGATGCAGTCGGCTGCTTTGCTCTATCAGCTTACCGGTAATGGGCAGTATCTGAAGGATGCGCAAGCGATTGCTGCCGCTTGCCATAATTATTTCTTCATGGAATTCACCCCCGGACAGGGAGAACCGTTCCGTATGCTGAAGAAGGGCGATGTGTGGTTCACCGCCGTTATGTTGCGTGGTTTTATAGAGCTCTATCAGGTGGACGGTAACAAGGTTTATCTTGATTCCTTTGCCCGCAGTCTGGACTATGCTTGGACGCATGCCCGTGAAGATAACGGCCTTTTCAATACTGATTTCACCGGCAAGAGCTGCGACAATCGTAAATGGCTGCTGACACAAGCCGCCATGGTAGAGATGTACGCGCGTTTGGCCGTGTTCGCTAATCAGTCTTTATAATTAAAACGAATCAGACCAAATGAAAAAGAGAAACATTACCTTGTGCGCTGTTGCCATGCTCTGTATGCAAGGCTATGCTAAGGCAGACACTTTTACCCTGAAAGGTGACAACACTTGTGTGGAGAACTATGCTCAGATGACTGCTGCTTACAAGAGCAATCGTCCAAAAATGAAGAAACGCCTTTTCACCTCAAAAGCGGTGGAAGCTGAGATTCTTCGCGTGAAGAAACTGCTTACCAATCCTAAGTTGGCGTGGATGTTTGAGAATTGCTTTCCTAATACGCTTGACACTACTGTACACTTTCGCATGCTGGACGGTAAACCCGATACTTTTGTTTATACCGGTGACATCCATGCTATGTGGCTGCGTGACTCCGGTGCGCAGGTGTGGCCATATGTGCAGTTAGCTAACAATGATGCGCAATTGAAAGAGATGCTCGAAGGTGTCATTCGCCGTCAGTTCCTTTGCATCAACATTGATCCGTACGCCAATGCTTTCAACGACGGACCTACGGGTGGCAACTGGATGACTGACTTGACAGATATGAAGCCCGAACTGCACGAGCGCAAATGGGAGATAGACTCTCTTTGTTACCCGCTTCGTCTGGCTTACCAGTATTGGAAAGTAACTGGTGACAGCAGTATCTTCGACGGTGAATGGATGAAGGCAATTACTGCTATCCTGAAGACTTTCAAGGAACAGCAGCGTAAGGACGGTGTAGGCCCTTACCGTTTCCAACGTAAGACGGAACGTGCTCTTGATACGCTGAATAACGACGGCTTGGGTGCTCCGGTCAAACCGGTGGGACTGATTGTTTCCGCTTTCCGCCCATCGGACGATGCCACTACGCTTCAGTACCTGGTCCCTTCCAACTTTTTCGCTGTCTCTTCTTTGAGAAAGGCTGCTGAAATTCTGACGGAAGTAAACAAGGAAACATCCTTGGCCAAAGAATGCACCGATTTGGCAGCCGAAGTGGAGGCAGCCCTGAAGAAATATGCCACTTACAATCATCCTGAGTTTGGGACAATCTATGCATTTGAAGTAGATGGATTCGGCAATCATCTGTTAATGGACGATGCCAATGTACCCAGCCTTCTTGCTATGCCTTATTTGGGTGATGTGGACGTAAACGATCCTATCTATCAGAATACACGCCGCTTTGTGTGGAGTGGCAGCAACCCTTACTTTTTTAAAGGTAAAGCCGGTGAAGGTATCGGAGGTCCGCACATTGGTTATGATATGGTATGGCCTATGAGTATCATGATGAAGGCATTCACCAGCCAGAATGATGAGGAGATAAAGATTTGTATCAAAATGCTGATGGATACGGATGCCGGTACGGGATTCATGCACGAGTCTTTCCACAAGGATGACCCCACTAACTTTACCCGTGCATGGTTTGCTTGGCAGAACACGCTGTTTGGAGAATTGATTCTGAAATTAGTGAACGAGGGTAAAGTGGATTTGCTGAACAGCTTGTAAAAATAGGAATTATTTAAAATCAATAAAGTGCGCTGGAAGGAGGATTAGGATACAAATTGCATGAATTGGTTGTTCGTTGGTATTATTTGTGTTCTTTTCCTTTTTTTATCGTGATTTATTATAATGTTTAATCTTAAAGAATATGAAAAAGAATCGAGTGTACACAGTAAATTCATTGCTGGCTCGGATAAGTGGGAACTATAAGTTCTGGCTTATTGCCTTGCCTGCTGTGACTATGCTGGCGCAGGCTCCTGCGGTTTATGCACATGCGGAGACTATTACTGTGGTGCAGCAAAACAATGCCACGGTGAGAGGTTCCGTTAAGGATGCCACAGGTGAAAGCCTGATTGGAGTGAGTGTTACTGTTAAGGGTAAAGAAGGTGTGGGTACCATTACAGATGTGGATGGAAACTATTCCATTGTTTGTAGTGCCCAAGATGTTCTCGTCTTTTCCTATGTGGGATATGCCACTCAGGAAATTGCTGTGAAAAATCAAAAACAATTGAATGTTGTCTTAAAGGAGGATACCAAGGTGCTGGATGAAGTTATTGTCATCGGTTATGGTACTACTACCCGCAAGAGTGCCGTAGGTGCTGTAGACCAGGTAAAGGCTTCCATGATCGAAGACCGTCCCGTGGCTAACATGACAGATGCTTTGCAAGGGGCTGCGCCCAACGTGGTTATCCAGCAGCGCAGTAGCAATCCTAATGATCGTAAGACTAACTTTAATATCCGTGGTATCAGCACTGTGAATGACAATAGTCCGCTTTTTGTCATAGACGGATTGGTAGCTGATGGCGGTAGTTTCGATAAATTGAATCCCAATGATATTGAGAACATTTCCATCTTGAAAGATGCCGGTACAGCTGCTATTTATGGTTCACGTTCTTCCAATGGTGTAGTTTTGGTTACTACTAAGAAAGGTAAGAAGAACCAGCGTGCGACAGTTCGGTTAAGTGGTATGATGGGATGGCAGAATCCGGATATCTTGTTTTCTCCGGTGAAAGGCTATCAGAACGCTACTTTGCGCAATTTAGCTGCCACCAATGCTGGAGAGGCTCCTTTGTATACACCCGATCAAATCCGTGACCTGGCTGCCCATCAAAATGAAGAAAGCTGGTTTTTTGATCAGATAGTCCGCACAGCCTTACAGCAGAATTACAATCTAAGCGTATCTGGAGGTAGTGATAAAACTACTTACATGGTGTCCATGGGTTATTATGACCAGGAAAGTAATTATGTGGGCAACAGTGATTTTGGCGTGCAGCGTTATAATTTTCGTACCAATGTTAGCACGGAAGTGGGACGTTTGAAACTGAATGCTATTTTGGCTTATACACGTAATAATAGTGTAAGTACCACCGGTGGGAGTTTGGAAGTGGATGCCGCCCGTGTACCTACTTATTATTATTACAAAATGAAATCGGAAGATGGAAGATATTTGTTAAATGATGTATTGACTGAATTTAACCCATTGGGAGCATTGGAAGCTGGTGGCCGTAACAAGTATCGTAACAATTATCTGAACGCTAATGTCAATGCTGAATTCCGGCTTATTGACGGATTGAAGTTGCGTGGAGTGTTGGGTGCGGATGTGATAAACGACATGCGTTCTACCCGCAATTTGGGCGTATCCTATTACTTGAATGAAGAGGCTACCGAACCACGTCCAGTGAAAGATACTGACTATCGGACCAGTAACTGGAATCATACGGCTTACCTTATTAATAGCCAACTTTTGTTGGATTACAACAAGACATTCGGTAAACACAATGTCAGCGGGCTTTTTGGAGTAACCAATGAATCGTTTACTTCGTCTAGCAATGAGATTGAGAAGAAGGGGGTAGATCCCGACTTGGGTATCGGTACAGACATTACCAATAGTACTGTGGGAAACATCACAGGAAAAACATTTGTAGATGAATCCAACCGTACCAGTCTGACTTCTCTGTTGGGACGTGTGGGGTATTCTTACGCTGACAGATATTATACAGAATTCAGCTTCCGTTATGACGCTTCTTCCAAGTTTCATAAAGACTACCGATGGGGTTTCTTCCCCTCTGTTTCATTAGGCTGGCGTTTGAGCGAGGAGAACTTTATGCAGGCTTACAAGGAACGTGTGGGTGACTTGAAACTGCGTACTTCTTTTGGTATCTTGGGTAACCAGTCTATTGGTACTTATGACCGTTTTACTGTTTACGAACTGTACAACAACTCTTACGCATATAATAACCAGACAGTATCAGGCGCAGGTTTTAAGTTAGGTAAGGATAATTTGACTTGGGAAAAGACCAAAACCTTCAACGTGGGTGTAGACGCTTCGTTCTTCAATAACGCTTTGAATGTGACGTTCGACTATTTCTACAAGCGTACGAGCGACATTTTAATGAAGCCCCTTGTGCCTTCGGTATTCGGTACGGATATGGCGATGGACAACATTGGTGAGATGCAGAATCAAGGTTGGGACCTCTCTATCAACTATCGTTTGAAAACGGGAGCCGCAAATCATAACTTCAACTTCAATCTTGGTGACTCTTGGAATGAAGTGCTGAAGTACCCTGGTCACGAAAGAATCTCACAAATAGAGGAGTTGAGCCGTATCACCCGTGAAGGATGTCCGTTGGAGTCTTACTACGGTTACAAGATGGACGGCTTTTTCCAAAGCTACGAGGAGATTGAGGCATCGGCTATTCCTGTAGGTGGAAAGGTACAGCCGGGTGACGTGAAGTTTGTAGACCGTAACGAAGATGGTGTCATCGACTCGAAGGATAAGTTTATCTTGGGTAATGCCTTCCCTCGTCTTACTTTCGGTTTCAACTACAATGTAGAATGGAAAGGATTCGATTTCGGTATGTTCTGGCAGGGTGTGGGCAAGCGTGACATGATGCTTCGTGGTGAATTGATTGAACCGTTCCACGCCAATTACTCTTATAATATCTATAAGCATCAACTGGATTTCTGGACTCCTACCAACACCGATGCACGTTGGCCGAGACTTACTGCTCCGGGTTCTACTTCCAACAGAAACAACTACGGAAACGGACAAGGTTCCGACCTATTCTTGATGGATGGAAAATACCTGCGTCTGAAGAACTTGCAGATTGGTTACACATTCCCTAAAACATGGAGCCGCAAGGTGGGTATGGAAAAGGCACGTATCTATGTCAACGGACAAAACTTGCTGACTTTCAGTAATAACTCGTTTATTGACCCTGAATCTTCTGAGTTCGACTCTAAGATGGGTAATAGTGGCGCCAATTCTGGTAGAAACTACCCGACGCTCCGTTACTATGGTTTCGGTATAGACATTGAATTCTAAAAACAACAGATAACTATGAGACTAAGAAAATATATAGCTTTTGCCGGAATGGCTGTTCTGATGCTTTGCAGTTGCAACGAGATGGAGAACGCACCGACAAACAAATTTACGGATAACTCTTATTGGACTTCCACCACCAAAGCCCAGTATGTGGTGAACATGGCTTACAGCCAGATGTACAATGCAGGCCGTATGTGGAGCGATGAAAGTTTGAGTGACAATGCTTACGACGGTCGCAGTGTGGACGACCAACGTGCCATTCGCAAAGGTATGGCTACTCCCTCGCTCGACATCTTCAAGAATGAATGGAAAGACCTTTACGGAGGCATAAAGACCTGCCACGTGTTCCTTGAAAAGGTGGATCTGGTACCCAACATGGACGCATCTGTTAAAGCACGTATGATTGCCGAGATACGCTATATCCGTGCAAGCCTCTACTTCCGTCTGACTAACCTTTATGGTGCAGTACCTTTCTTTACGGAGGACATCACGCTGGAAGAATCGCGGAGTGTAAGTCGTACAGACCGCGAAACCATTATCAGCTTCATTCACCAAGAATTGGAAGACATCAAGGATGCGCTTCCCACTCGCGACCAATTGCCCGAAGAAGACAAGGGCAAAATTACTAAAGGTGCCGTTTGTGCTTTGCAGGCTCGTGTCTACTTGATGGATAGCGACTGGAACAATGTGATGCTTTATTGCGACAATCTGATGAACAAACAGGGCGAATATGGTACTTATGCCTTATTTCCTGATTATGCCGGGCTTTTTGATGAAGCCAATGAGTATAATGAAGAGATTATCATGGACCGTTCTTATGTACCCAATTTGATTACTTGGGGTGAGATGGTAGACATGATTCCTTTGTCAAGAGGCGGACGTGCCGTGAACCGTGTGCCGCAGCAATCGTTGGTAGACACTTATCTGATGCTTAGTGGAAAGACTATCAGTGAAGCCGGGACAGATTATAACCCTGCTTATCCTTACGACAACCGTGACCCACGTCTCACCGCTACTATCATTTATGATGGCTATGACTGGAGTGGCAATGTGGACGATGGCAGTAAAGACGTAGTCATCAACATTCGTCCGGGTTCGGGAACCGATGCCTACGATGGTGGTGGAAACGGCACTTCTACCGGTTATTTCACCCGTAAGTATTATAATCCGCAGGCTCCCGGTGACCAGAATTCCGGTATGAATATCATCACTATGCGCTATGCTGACATCTTGCTGATGTATGCTGAGGCTGTTCACGAAACAAGCGGTATGACTGAAGAGGTATGGAACAAGACCATCCGTCCCATCCGCGAACGTGCCGGATTTACTGCCGATGCAGCCTTGAACTTTCCTGCCGGAAAGAGCAAGGAAGAGATGAGGCAGATTATTCGCGACGAACGTCGTGTAGAAATGGCGATGGAAGGTTTGCGCTGGTATGATATTAAGCGTTGGAAGGCTGGTAACGAATACTTGTCGGGCAAGGTGCGCGGTGCAAGCTTCGTGGACGAGAACAAGCTTGACACTCGCAAGTTCGAAGAGGCAAGAGATTATCTTTGGGCAGTTCCTATCAGTGAAATCAATTTGAATCCCAATCTGGCGCCTAACAATCCGGGATATGGAAATTAACGTGTATCTAAACTCATTAAAAACAATAGAACAATGAAAACAATATTCTCAACAATAGCTCTTTTTTCGGCAGTCCTCTTTGCTACGTCTTGTACGGAAGACATAGAATACAAGGATTCCAAAGTTTCCTCAGTAAATCAGTTGTATGAACCCACTGACGGCAAGGAAGTAGTCTTGCAATCGTCGGCCAGCGCCAGCCTGTTCTTTGAATGGGAGTCGGCCAAGGCTGAAGATAGCGGTGCCCCTCTTTATGAAGTGGTATTCGATAAAGAAGGTGGAGATTTTTCTAAGCCTATTTACAAAGTGCTTTCTGACAATGGCGGTTCTTTGAGCTATGCTACCATCAGCCACAAGACATTGAACAAGGTTGGTGCGGCTGCCGGATTGAACAGTGGTGAGACGGGTACACTTGTTTGGACAGTAATGGCTTCCAGAGGTTTGAATTCTGTAATGGCAAAGGAAAGCAAGAAGCTCACCATCACTCGCTTGGTGGGATTTGAAGAGATTCCGGCACAGCTTTACTTGACCGGAAGTGCTACTGAAGGTGGTATGGATGCTTCTAAGGCTGTGGCGTGTGCTTCACCCGAAAAGGATAAGTTCGAAGTCTTTACGAAGTTGGAAGGCGGAAAGACTTACAAACTGGTAGATAGAGCAGCCGAAGGTGCCAAGGTGTTTTATATCAATGGCAATAAGATTATGGAAGGCGAAGGCGAGACAACCGTAGAAAAGACGGGAGTTTACCGCATTGAGATGGATTTCTCCATTGCATCTGTAACCGTCAGGGAAGTAAGTAAGATGGAATTCTACTTCTGTCCGAGTGGTGCCGCAACTTTTGAATTGCCTTATGTTGGAAACGGTGTGTTCTGCGGTCAGGATAAAATTGAGTTCAAGCAAGAAGGATGGGGGCGCGACCAACGCTATAAGTTCTTGATGACTTATGCTGATGGTAGTATACAGTATTGGGGAACCAAGAATACTACAGACTCTAATCCTGGTGCGGCTACTCCCGAAGATCCTTATTTCTACATTATGGAGACTCCTGATAACCAATGGGATCAGAAGTGGAAACTGAACAATGAATTCGATGGTGCGGCCGATGGCCACAATCCGGGTGCCATCACCAAGATTAGTGTGATATTCAATGTGGAGAACTATACTCATAAAGTGGAATTGGCCAACTAATTTAAGGAGAGATTATGAAAAAAATATTATTTTGTCTGCCCCTGCTTCTTTTGGCACTTCAATCGTGCGAGATAGAAGATGAGTATATGTATGATAAGGGGCTTTACACCATAGATTGGGATGCGGCTGCCGACAGCAGTTCTGTGACCCTGATAGATCGTTTCTGGAATACGGAAGAGAATTATTTCAACTACGGGAATGACGGTTCAATCAAGGATTTCCATTATTGGCCGCAGGCTCATGCTATGGATGTGATGATAGATGCTTACAATCGTACCGGAGATAGCAAGTACAGCGACTTGTTCGACAAATGGTATGTCGGTATCAAGGCAAAGAACGGTGGCAGTTATTGGAACAACTTTTATGATGATATGGAGTGGATTGCTCTCACCATGATTCGCTTGTACGAAGTTACTGATGAAAACAAGTATCTGGAAACTTCTCAAGAGATGTGGAATGAAATCAAGACCGGTTGGAACGATTACGCAGGTGGTGGCATTGCTTGGACTCACGACCGGCTATGGAGCAAAAATGCTTGTTCCAACGGTCCTGCTGCTTTGATTGCTGCTCGTCTTTACCGTATTAACGGGAATCAGGAGGATTTGGATTGGGCTGTCAATATTTATAAATGGGAGCGTGAAAATTTATTTAACCCTGCTACCGGCGCCATCTATGATAATGTGAACGGTGAAACGGGTGAGTTGAGTACACTTTCTCTTTCTTATAACCAAGGTACATTCTTGGGTGCTGCTTACGAACTGTATAAGATCACAGGAGAAGAGTCCTATTTGAAAGATGCTCGTAAGGCTGCCAATTTCGGTATCAGTAATAGCAGCATGATAGATACTGGAAACAATTTACTTCGTGATGAAGGCGATGGTGACGGAGGTTTGTTTAAGGGTATTTTCATGCGTTATTATGTGCAGTTGATTATGGAACCGAATTTGGACCCCATATATAAGAAGAAATTCATCACTTTCTTTAACAATAATGCTGAAATCTTGTGGCGAAAGGGAATCAATAAACTTGATTTGCTGTATAATACTAACTGGGCAATGAACAATAGCGGTAACAACCATTTGACTACGCAGACAAGTGGTTGTACTTTGATTGAAGCCAAAGCTCTCTTTGAAAAGAGCCTGAAATAAGTTAGCAATTAAAAGTGTGTCGAAACTCAATCTGGTTATTGGGTTTCGGCACATTTTTTTTTAGAGCCAGTTTTAATTGGCAGTTATTTTGGAAATAATGTTTTTAGAGACAACAGTTTTTTATATAAAATAAACACAAAAGATGAAACAGAATCAATATTTATTTCTACTGTTCGCCCTGATTGTTCTGACGGGCTGTGGCGGTACGCAGAAGAAATTAACCGAATATGTCAATCCTTTCTTGGGTACGGCTACTTTGTGGGAGCCTGAGGACTTAGGGTATACGCGCAAAATAAAGTCACGTACATGGGGTGCGGAAACTTATCCGGGTGCTACCTTGCCCAACGCAATGGTGCAGCTCAGCCCCGTTACACAGTTTCGTAGCGGTGCGGGCTATCAATATGAGGACACTGTGATTTATGGTTTTTCACATACTGCTAAAGGGCATTGGAACTTGTTGCATGTCCCCATGTTGCCAGTGGTGGGAACTATCGCTCCGGGTAATTATTGCTCCGGGTTTAGTCACGAGAAGGAATCTGCGCATCCGGGGTATTACCAAGTTTATCTGGAACGCTATAAAGTGAACGCCGAGTTGACCAGTACCTTGCGTTGTGCCTACCATAAATATACTTTCGGCAAGGGCGACGATAAGTCATTATTGGTAGACATCCGCCGTTCTAATAATGATGTCCGTGATTGGAAGATTGAGAAGGTTGACGATAATACGTTCACGGGTTATCAAGATGGCGATGGTAAAATCTACTTTTACGCTAAGACCAACTATAAAATAGGCCAAGTGGAAATGGTAAAAGACGACAAACATGAGGTGGCTGTGCTGCGTTTTATCGACAGCAAAGGTGTTGAACCTTTGGAAGTGAAGGCTGGTTTCTCGTTTGTGAGTATAGAGAATGCTCAAATGAATTTGAAGGCCGAAATGTTGAACAAAAGTTTTGCACAAGTGGCAGAAGAAGCCGATGCGGCTTGGGAAGCACTCCTCTCCAAGATTCAAGTTGCAGGTGGCACGGAACGTGAAAAGAGATTGTTTTATTCTACTTTCTTCCATGCTTTTAAATGGCCGGCTTTGCGTAGCGATGTGAATCATGAATATACTGATGTCCGTGGCGAAGTAGTGAATAACGGCTTCCACTATTACACTGACCCTTCTTTTTGGGACGATTATCGCAACAAACTGGTACTCATAGGTATGATTTCTCCCGATGTGACTACTGACATCATTAGGTCTATTATTGACAAAGGCGAGAAGCGTGACGGCTACATGCCCACCTTCTTCCATGGTGATCACGCTTCCACTTTTATTTCTGGTTCTTGGTTGCGTGGTTTGCATGATTTCGATCTGGAGCGTGCTTATAAGTTGATTCTGAAAAATGCTACGGTGCCCGGTAAAGGAGGACGTCGCTATTTGGATGAGTATATGGAGCGAGGTTGGATTGCTGAAAAAGACACAGTGAATGTACCCACATGGGACGAATACAAAGGGGCTGTGACCAAGACCCAGGAATATGCTTACGATGACTATGCCGTAGCCTTGGTAGCCAAGGAGCTGGGAGATGAAGCCAACTACAAGCTGATGATGGAACGCTCCAACAACTACAAGACGCTATTCGACCCCTCTACCGGCTTTTGGAGAGGTAAGATTGACGATGGTAGCTGGATTCAGGATTTCGATCCGTATTATCCCTATTACCAGTACATGTACCGTGAGGCCAATGCATGGAACGCCCTCTTCTTCGCCCCCCACGACCCCGAAGGCATGATTAAGCTCTATCCCAGTAAAGAGGCGGTGGAGGCTAAACTGGATTCCTTATTCAGCGAACCGTGGAGAGGTTACGAGGCCCACAACCTGACCGGATTCATCGGAAACTATTGTCACGGAAACCAGCCGGGACACAGCATTCCTTACACCTATTATTTCATAGACAAACAAGAGAAAGCCCAATGCATTCTCGACAGCCTGATGAACCACTACTATGACATGGGTGCCGACAAGCTGGCTTATGCAGGGATGGATGATGCCGGCGAGATGTCTTCGTGGTATGTGCTCAATGCTATTGGACTTTACACTTATTCGCCTGCCGATCCTGAATATATTGTTACTGTTCCCTTGTTCGATAAAGTGACGTTCAATCTGAATGGTCGTCCCTTTACGATTGTGAAGAAAGGAAGCGGCAAGAAGATTATTGACATTACTTATGACGGTAAAAAGATTGACGGTTACTTTATCACCCATGACCAACTGAGGGAGGGCAAGGAACTGGTGATTACTACGGAATAGATAAACAATGGAGTTATGAAAAGAAATATACTGCTTCTATTCACATTCTTTGCTTGCATTACTGTACAAGGGCAGACTCCGGTTCGTTTGGTTGATCTGAGGAGCGAACATCTTGACAGACCTATAGGTTTGGATAATCCCGTTCCACGCCTTTCTTGGCGGATGGAAGATGGTAGGCAGGGAGCTGTGCAGACTTCCTGGCGGATTGTGGTAGACGAAGACTCGTTGAATGTGGTCAATGGCTGTGGCAGGATGTGGGATAGTGGAAAGAACGATTCCCGTAATCAGCTTGTGGCCTATGCGGGCAAAAAACTGCAGCCTTTCACTAGATATTATTGGAAAGTAATCTGCAGCGACATGGAATATAAGGAGACTGCTTCTCCTGTCTCTTACTTTGAAACGGGCATGATGGGGATGCAACATTGGCAAGGTGCTTGGATTGGCGATGGCAAGGATATTCATTATGGGCCTGCCCCTTACTTCCGAAAAGAGTTCAAGACCGGCAAAAAGGTAAAGTCAGCGCGTGCTTATATTGCCGCTGCTGGACTATATGAGCTTTACATCAATGGCGAGAAGATAGGAGACCACTGCCTTGCCCCTCTCTATACCCGCTTTGATCGCCGCAACTTGTATGTGGCTTATGATGTGACTTCACAATTACAGAATGGTGACAACGCTATTGGCGTACTTTTGGGTAACGGCTGGTATAACCATCAATCCAAAGCAGTGTGGGACTTCGACCGTGCCCCTTGGCGCAACCGTCCCACTTTCTGTCTGGACTTGCGCATTACCTACACCGATGGAAGCGTGGAGACTATTCCCACCGATCTCAGTTGGCGGACAGCGTCGGGTGCAATCACTTTTAATAGTATCTATACTGGCGAGCACTACGATGCACGTCTGGAGCAGAAAGGATGGAGCACTCCGGAATTCGATGATTCCAAGTGGCGCGGAGTAGCCTATCGGAGTGTACCTTCTTCCAATGTCACTGCCCAGCAAGTACATCCCATCCGTAATGTAAAGATTTTCCCCGCCGTCTCTTTCCGCAAAGTGGACGAGAAAACATACATCTATGATTTCGGGCAAAATATGTCCGGTGTGACTTGTATTCATGTTTCGGGTGAACGGGGAACGGAGGTCAGAATCAAACATGGCGAACGCTTACATCCAAATGGCCGCCTCGATCTCTCGAACATTGATGTCTACTTTCGAGGCGATAAGGAGAAAGACCCTTTTCAGACGGACATTCTCATTCTGAGTGGAGAAGAGGATGAGTTCATGCCCCGATTTAATTACAAGGGATTTCGTTATGTGGAGGTAGTGGCAGATAAGCCTATTGAGCTTGACCAAAACAGCTTGATTGCTTACTTCATGCACAGTGATGTGCCGGCAGTAGGTAGCTTGGAATCTTCGAGCCCACTGATAGGCAAGCTGCTCCATGCTGCCAATCACTCTTACCTTTCCAATCTGATGGGCTACCCCACCGATTGCCCTCAGCGCGAGAAGAACGGTTGGACTGGTGACGGTCATTTTGCCATTGAGGCAGCATTTTATAACTTTGATGGAATTACCGTTTACGAAAAATGGTTGGCCGACCATCGTGACGAACAGCAGCCCAACGGAGTGCTGCCCGATATTATTCCAACTGGTGGATGGGGATATGGTACAGACAACGGGCTGGACTGGACTAGTACTATTGCCATCATCCCTTGGAATATCTACCTCTTCTACGGTGATAGCAAGCCCTTGAGCGATTGTTACGAGAGCATCAAACGTTATGTGGATTATGTGGAGCGTATCTCTAACAATCATCTCACTACGTGGGGGCGCGGAGACTGGGTGCCGGTGAAGTCAAAATCCAATAAAGAGCTGACTTCCTCGGTCTACTTTTATGTAGATACCAAGATTTTGGCCGCTGCTGCCAAACTCTTCGGCAAACAGGCCGATTACGAATATTATAATGCCTTGTCGGAGGAGATAAAGCAAGCTGTCAATGATAAGTTCCTGAATCGAGAAACAGGCATCTATGCCGAAGGTTCACAAACCGAATTGAGTGTTCCCTTGCAATGGAAGATTGTGCCCGAAGAGTTGATAGGAAAAGTGGCAGCTAACTTGGCACATAAGGTAGAGGAGGACGGTTTTCACTTGGATGTGGGTGTATTAGGAGCTAAAGCTATTCTGAATGCACTCAGCGAAAATGGTTATGCTGAAACAGCTTATAAGGTGGCTGTACAGGACACTTATCCTTCATGGGGTTGGTGGATGGTGAACGGTGCCACTACGCTGCTCGAGAACTGGGATTTGCAGGCTACTCGTGACATCTCGGACAATCATATGATGTTCGGTGAAATAGGTGCTTGGTTCTACAAGGGGCTGGGAGGTATTTTCCCTGATCCCGTGCAACCTGGTTTTCAAAACATTCTGCTCCGTCCCCATTTCATAAAGGGATTGAAACGGTTTGAAGCTCGTCATCGGTCGCCTTACGGTGAAATTGTTTCTCGCTGGGAATGGAAAGGGAAATGTGTGCATTATGAAGTTACAGTGCCCGCTAACAGTACAGCTACACTCACTTTACCTGACAAGGCCGAGAATGTACGGGTGGTGGAACTGGCGGCAGGAAGATATGAGTTTATTGTAAAGTGACCCTGTACTTTTCATTTATGCTTGCAAATATGTAATTAGCGGGTTTGCCACGTTGTTGTGGCATAACTCGCTAATTTTTATAGTCGGTATGTTAAGGGATGGCTTTTTCATTCTTATAGCCTGATCTTTCCCTCCAACCGTATATCTTCCGATGAAGCCCCTATCAGCAGCTTCACCGTTCCGGGTTCTACAACGAACATCTGCTTTCCTTCGTTCCAATAGCCGAGCTCTTCTTTGGGCACGGTAAGCGTCACTTTCCGGGTTTCGCCGGCCTTGATGGGGATACGCCTGAAGGCGCGCAACTGCTTGGAAGGACGTTCCACTTTGGATTCCGGATAGCTGGCATAGAGCTGCACGACTTCTTCCCCGTCGCGTCCGCTGGTATTCTTCACTGATACCGTCACGCGGATGTTCTTCTTGTCTTGCTTGAAGGATTCAATCTTCTCGTACGTAAAGTCGGAATAGCTCAGACCATAGCCGAAAGGATAGAGCACAGGGCCTTGGTGGTACATATACGTACGTCCGTTGCGGATGTCGTAGTCCATTATGTCGGGTAGGTCAGTGATGTCTTTCACCCACGTCTGTACGGTACGTCCGGCTGGATTCACCTTGCCGAAGAGTACGTCGGCCAGTCCGTTTCCCTGCTCCTGGCTGCAGTGGGTGATGTGGACGATGGCAGGCACGTGCTCCTGGCTCCAGTTGATGGTGTAGGGGAAGCTGCTGACGAGCACCAGTATGGTATTGGGATTGGCCTTGAGCACTAGCTTCACCAAATCCTCATCGGGCAGCATCAGTGATTTGCGGTCGACAGCTTCGCGGCCGTCACTGGGAACGGGAGAGAACTTCCAGTCCGCACGTGTACCGTAAGGATGGTTTCCTACACACACGATGGCGATGTCGGTGGCTGCGGCAGCCTTTTCCGCCTGGCCCATGCGGTTGTCTTCGGCGTGGATGACTTCGGTATCTTCCTTTACAGCATTGCGTATGCCGCTCAGAATCGTTGTTTCGTAAGGCGGGGTACCACTATACCAGTCTTGCACGATTTTGTCCGAATATGGGCCTATAACGGCTATTTTGCGCAGCTTTCCGGCATCAAGAGGCAGGAGATTCTTGTTTTTCAATAACACCACAGACTTGGCGGTGACTTCCCGTGCCAGCCTGCGGGCTTCTGCTGTCATGAAAGGCGGTGTTTCCGTACTGTCCTTTCCAATGGAGAGATAAGGGTTACGGGAGTTGTCCCCGTCGAGCAAGCCGAGCTTGAGGGCGACGAAGATGTTTCCGCGGATGGCTTTGTCAATGTCGGCTTCGGTCAGTAATCCCTTTTTCAGTGCTTCCTTGACGTAGGGAACGTATGCGTCGAGAAACTGTCCTGTGGTGGCTTTTACTACGGCAGCGGCACCCTCCGCAAAGCTCGGAAAACTCTTGTGCGCTTCAATCAGCAGTTTCAGGGCGCCACCGTCCGTACAGATGATACCGTTGTTGCCCCACTGCTTGCGGGTAATCTCTTCGAGGCAGGGATGGATGGACATGGGGATGCCGTTCCAACTGTTGTAGGCAGCCATGAAAGCGCGGCTGCCTCCCTCGGTGATACCTTTATAGAAAGGATAAGCATAGTATTCGTGGAACAGCCGCGTGTCGAAGTCGGAGGAAGTGCTGTCCCGTCCGTCCTCGTTGCTGTTGGCAAGGAAATGCTTCATCAGAGAGGCGGTTTTCCAGTAGCGGGGGTGATTGCCTTGCAGGCCGCGTACGCTGGCAATGGTGAGTTGGGCGGTGAGGAAGGCATCTTCGCCGAAACTCTCCTCGGTACGTCCCCAGCGCGGGTCGCGGGCAAGGTCGGCATTCGGAGCGCGCATTACGAGGGCATGACGCTTGTTGCCGGTGGTCTGCATGTAGTAGCGGGCTTCTTCAGCGGCTTGTTCCGCTACTTTCCGCACTAAATCGGTGTCCCATGTGGAGCCCAGACCGTAGGATTGGGGGAATATGGTGGTGGGGCAGTCTGTGGGGACTACTTTCCCGTCTTCCGTTCTTTGGCGTCCGCCCCACATGGCAGGACCGCCGAGGGTCAGCCCGTGCAGTCCTTCGTAGTGTCCGCAACGGGGAATGTTGAAGCGGGGGACACCGAGGTCGGTGGAAAGAAGGTTTATCTTTTCATCCAATGTCAGGATGGAGAGAAGATGTTCCACGCGCTGTTCGTCACTGAGCGTGGTATCTTGAAAGGCTTGTGTGTGTTGCGCGCTTGCCTGCAAGCCGAACAGCAGGGGCAAGGCGAGGAGTAATAATTTGTTTCGCATGGGGTATTAGGGTTTTAATGTGTTTGATATATCGGTTATGGGATTGATATTCGTTGCAACCGTCCGTCCTGCGGCAGGCAGAGCAACCCTTCGGCTTTCTTTTCGTCTGCCAGATATTTCTTCCACGTAATCTTGTCCCATTTCATCTGGTCTGTACATTGTGCCACGGGTATATGGGGGATGGCCGAACCGTCCTTTACAAGAATGACGATGGGCAGGACGCCGCACTCGATATGGTTCCATCCCGGAGCATACACCTTTCCGTTCTGGTAATCTATCCACTTCTGTCGTCCGGGGAGGTAGACATCCCGTCCGTTACCCTCTTCGAGCATGGGGGCCACGAGGAGATTGGAGCCGAACATGTACTCGTCCTCTACCAGCCATGCACCCGGGTCGTCGGGATACTCCAGCAACAGGGCGCGGAGCATCGGCCAGCCGTTTTCGGTGCACTCTTTGGATTGTGCATATACGTAGGGCATCAGCTTGTACTTCAGTTCGGCACAACGGCGGAAATAGTCTGTGAACTCTTTCCCGTAGTACCACGGTTCGGTGGGAGGTGCTCCGTGCACGCGGCTGTGGCTGGTGAGGAAGCCGAAGGGCAGCCAGCGGCGGTAGAGGCTTTCGGGGCTTTGGGTCACGAAGCCGCCTATGTCATTGCTCCAGAAGCAGAATCCGCTTAGTCCGATGGAGAGGCCGCTGCGGATGGTTCCCTCGAAACCGGTTTCGGTGGTTGCGGCGTCACCGCCCCAGTGCAATGGATAGCGTTGTGAACCTGCCCATGCGGAACGTGCCCAGATAATGTTTTCACCGTGTATCTTCTTGATTACCTCGGCCACAGTTTTGTTGTAGCGCAGGGGATAGAGGTTGTGTTCGTATAGTCCGCTGCGGCCGTTGGCATAGATGGCATCCAGTGGGGCACCTTCGCCGAAGTCTACTTTGATGGCGCCTACACCCATTTCAATCAGATTGCCGAGCTTCTCTTGATACCACTGTACGGTTTCGGGGTTGGTGAAGTCCAGCACCACGTCCTCGTAGGGGAGCTGCCCCTTACCGTTGCGTACGTACAGACCGCGTTCCACCAGCTCGGGGAAGAACTTGTTTTTCGGAGTGAAGTAGGGGAGTTGCCAGAGGCAGGTGCGGAAGCCTTGTGACCTTAGGTCGGTGAGCATCTGCCGGGGATTGTCGAAGCGGTCGGCGGCAAAGGCGTAGTCGCATTGCCAGTCCACGCCGAACCAGCCGGTATCGAAGTGGATGACATCACTCGGTATCTTGTTCTCACGCAGTTTCCGGGCTACATCGCGGCCTTCTGCTTCGCTGAAGTAGGTGATGCGGCTCATCCAGGTGCCGAAGCTCCACAAGGGGGGCATTTCGGGCCGTCCTACCAGTGCGGTGTATTCGCTCAGCATCTCCTTCGGCGAACCCAGGAAGAGGAAGATGTCCATCGCTTCGTCTGCCATGAAGAGTTTGGTGGCTCCGATGTAGGAACAGCCGAAGTCGCAGGTCACGGGGGCGGAAGTGTGCATGAACATGCCGTAGCCACGGTTACTGAAAAAGAAGGGGATAGGCTTGTACATATCCGGAGTTTCGGGGCCCTGCGGGTCGGTGACAAAGAGGTTGACCTTCTGCCCGGCCTTGTTCAGTGCGGTGGCGGACTCGCCGCAACCGTAGATTTTCTCGTTTGGCGCGAGGCTGAATACGGGATTGATGCTGCGTGAGTTGTCCGAGCCGCGCTTGATGAAGCTGAATGGAGGTATCTTGACCTGTGTGGAGTCGTTGTCGCTCCAGCAACGAGTCTGTGTCAGCAGGCGTCCGTCGGCATCTTTCAGCACCAGGCGCCAGGGGTAATTCTCGATGAGCAGGCTGCCGTATCGGGAGGTGTACAGGGTACCTTTATCTGTCTTCTCGGCTTTCCAGAAGGAGCGTCCGTCGGCAGGCTTTCCTATGAGCATGGGGTCGTCGGCATCTTCTTTCGGTACGATGGGCGAGGTAAGCATACGGATGCGGAGGGTACGTTCGCTGACCGGTTCGACGGTGAACGTCAGTTGTGGATTGTTGTCGTAGGCCGTCTCCGGGAAGTCCAGCGACTGGAGGGGCTGGTGCAGGTAGGTGTTTGCATTGAATGCCTGGCGGGGCATCAGTTGCTGGCGTTTCCACTGGACAGTCCCCTTGCCGGTGGAGGTGTCGAACGATACCAGGCTGTCGGCAAAGAAATAGGTGTTGCTGAGGTCCAGAAAATCCTGGCTCATGTCTTTCGACTGGGAAAGCAGGTATTGCACGCCGGCATTTGTTTTCAGTTGGGCATGCGCAGGCAGGGTGGCAGTTGCTGCCAGCAGCATAAAAGCTGCCCCTTTCATCAGTTGTTTCTCTTTCATGATAAATATATGATTTACGGTTACTGTTTCGATGCCGTAAAAGTAGAGAAATCCACACAGATGAAAGGGGTGGGTATGTTGCTTATGTAGGGCTGAAATGTTTATTTGGAAGCTTTCTTCCCGTAGAAACACATGAAATATACCCCGATAATCACAAACGGGATACTGAGCCACTGGCCCATGTTCAGCGTCATGCTGTCCTCAAAGTTCACCTGGTTTTCTTTCAGGAACTCGATGAAGAAACGGAAGGTGAAAATCTCCGTCAGGCAGAGTCCGAAGAAGAAACCGCGGTGATAGGGCAGGGAGGCTTCGGCCTGCACGGTGGTTGATTTCCGCTTGGTGGTGCTGAAATCTGTTTCGAGCTTGGTCTCTTGTTTCTTCTGTCCGCGTTTGTATAGCCAGACCATCCCCAGGAAGAAGATGAAGTAGGCGATGGCTTCGTAGAGCTGTGCCGGATGGCGGGGCAGCATGTCTTCGCGCTCGAAGATGAATGCCCAGGGCACGTCGGTCGGTTTGCCGATGATTTCGGAGTTCATCAGGTTGGCAAGGCGGATGCAGCAGGCGGTGATGGGAGTGGCAACGGCTATCATGTCGAGCACGTCCATGTAGTGCATCTTCGTCTTGCGGCAGTACATCCAGAGGGCGATAATCAGGCCCAGCGTGCCGCCGTGGCTGGCAAGGCCGGTGTAACCCGTCATTTTCCATCCTGCGGCGGTCTGCTTGATGGGGAGAATCATTTCAACGAAGTGGTCTTGGTAGTAGGCCCAGTCGTAAAATATGCAGTGGCCCAGTCGTGCGCCTATCAGTATGCCGAAGAAGCAATAGAAGAAAAGAGGTTCGAATTTCTTTTCGTCTATTTTGCGGTCGCGGTACTGGTGTTGCACGATAAGGTAGGCAAAAGCGAGGCCGATAATCCATAACAAACCGTAGTAGCGGATGGATATGCCGAAGAAGTTGAATAGTTCGGGGTCGGGGTTCCAGTTGATGGTGAGTAGTGATAACATATTTATGAAGAATTAAATTACTGAATTACGGGGTTGTTCGGGACAAAGGTATGAAATTATCTCGTTTGGCAGTTCATCGTGGCAGTTTATTTGAATTTCTCCGCCACCATCCTATACGTCGGCACCTCAATCCCTTGTTCCTCTGCAGCCGTAATCATGTCGAACAACAAGCCTTGTACTTCGCTCTGATGTCCTTTGGCCATATCTTTCTGCATGGAGGCGGTACTTTCAGGGGCGAGTTTGTCTATTACTTTGAGGTTATACTGCACGATGTCTTCCTTGAATTCTATACCCAACTTCCTGCCCAAAGCTGCACTCTCTTGTGACAGTCCGATAAAGGTGTCGCGCACTTTGCCCGGTTTCTGGACTTCGCCCATAGGTACGTCGTAATAGGCTCCGGTGACGGCCATAGCAGAAATGAAGGACCACTTGACGAATGTGTCCCGGTTGATGTCGTCGGAGATTTCGGCTTTGATGCCGCTTTCCTGCAAATCGCGTTGCACGGCTTCCAATGTTTCACGGGAAACAATCGTGCTGCGGTGTGCTCCGTAGACGAGCCGGAAAATCTTTCCCATCTGCGTGATTTCTCCCCGTCCGGATACGAATCCTACGATGTAGATGCAGCCGTCGAGCACCGTGACGCCGGGGACCAACCGCTGGATACGGGGACCGGTTCCGTAAACATTCAGGATGGGGATTACCACTGTACGCTCGTGTGAGGCACGTTTGATGAGTTCCGTAATGGAGTCTACGGAATAACCTTTGACGCAGACGAAGATAACATCCGCTTTGCCTTGGAATTCTTCTGCGGTAAATGCCGCCACTTTCAGACAATGTTCACCTTTCAAATCGGAGTGCAGTTGCAGACCGTTCCCGCGTATGGCGGCAAGGTGTTCGCCACGTGCAATGCAAGTGACGTCTTTGCCGGATAATGAAAGAAAGGCGGCGATGCTTCCGCCTACGCCGCCGGTACCTGCTATGAGGTATTTCAGATTACTGTTTGCCATTTGTTGTGTATGGTTTATTGAACGTAGTTTTCCTTTTCCATATAGTAAAGCCCTTCGCCCCGGTCACCGTTTTCCATGTCTTCCAGCTCTACTTTGAAGATACGGTAGGGAAGGTCTTTTTTGGGATGCTTGGGCATGTCTACTGTCAATAGATAGGCGTTGCCATATTCGTTGCTGTCGAAATATTCTTTTATTTCCTGCTTCATCAGCACGGGGACTTTCTCGCCGTCTATCCAGACGGTGACTTTCAGTTGCCCGGGGCGGGGAGCCATCTGGCATTCTCTGGCTTCTTTGTTTTGTTCTTGTTGCTCAATGTCACTTAGGTTTTCACCGTGTACCAATGACTCGGGCTTTGTTTCTTTCATCCATTGGTAGGTACGTGTCAAGCTCATGGGACGGACGTATATCTGATAAGTAGGCATGGCTCCGGGGATGCAGAAAGCACGCAGGCCATAAGCTTCCATACGATGATAACGTATGTCGAGTGTAGTGTCGCGGTCGGCGATGAAATCCCAGGCCCAGAACTCCAGGCGGTGTTCAGTCTCGGGCAGCCCGCTTTTCATGGCAATGTGCGCATAGGAGGGCAGATAAATAGAGGCTGCACTTTGATATTTCCCTTTGGGTATACGGGCCGTGTAATGCCCGTCTTTGTCGGTTATGGCTTCTATGATGTCATTGAACTGCGGGTTTTGCCACCAGACGCTGGCACTGTCTATCGGCTGTCCGTTGTAATCAGTCACCCGTCCGTGAATGGTTACCGAGTCTTGCTGTTGTGCATAAACGGCAGTACAGGACAATAAGAATAAAAGGAAGATAATCTGTTTCATATTGTTATTGTATGGAGTTTATTAGAAAATGGCAATGTACAAAGAAAGTACATTGCCATCTGGAATGAATATCATTACACATTGAACCTGAAGTGCATGATGTCCCCATCCTGCACCACGTATTCCTTACCTTCCACACCCAACTTTCCGGCTTCGCGCACGGCTGCTTCGCTGCCATACTTGATATAATCCTCATACTTGATGACCTCTGCCCGGATAAACCCTTTCTCGAAATCCGTATGGATAACGCCGGCGCATTGCGGCGCTTTCCAGCCCTTGCGATAGGTCCATGCTTTTACTTCCATCTCTCCGGCAGTGATGAAGGTTTCGAGGTTCAGCAGGCTGTAGATAGCTTTAATCAAACGGTTGCAGCCGCTTTCTTTCAGTCCCAGGTCTTCGAGGAACATCTGCTTTTCTTCGTATGTCTCCAGTTCGGCGATGTCGGCCTCGGTCTGGGCGGAGATGATGATGAGTTCCGCATCCTCGCCCTTGATGGCTTCACGCACCTGCTCTACGTACTGGTTGCCGCTGGCGGCACTGACGTCATCCACGTTGCAGACGTAGAGCACAGGCTTGGTAGTAAGCAGGAACATCTGCTTGGCGCATTGTTCCTCGTCGTCGTTCTGCGGAATGGCGGTGCGGGCGCTTTGTCCTTGTTCCAGGGCATCCTTGTAGCGGAGCAGGAGTTCGTACTCTATCTTTGCCGCCTTGTCGCCACCCACTTTGGCTATCTTCTCTACACGCTTGATGCGGTTTTCCACCGTGTCGAGGTCCTTCAGTTGTAGCTCTGTGTCGATGATTTCCTTGTCGCGCACGGGGTTCACCGAACCGTCCACGTGGACGATGTTGCCGTTGTCGAAGCAGCGCAGCACGTGGATGATGGCGTCGCACTCGCGGATGTTGCCCAAGAACTGGTTGCCGAGTCCTTCACCTTTGCTGGCGCCCTTCACCAGTCCGGCAATGTCGACGATGTCGCACACGGCGGGTACGATACGCCCCGGGTGAACCAGCTCGGCGAGCTTCGTCAGTCGTTCGTCGGGTACGGACACTTGTCCCATTTGGGCGTCGATTGTACAGAACGGGAAGTTTGCCGCTTGTGCCTTTGCGCTGCTCAAGCAGTTGAAAAGAGTGGATTTTCCTACGTTGGGAAGGCCCACGATACCAGCTTTTAATGCCATAGTGTTATCTTGTTTTTTTAGTTATTGTTCAGTTAATTGGATGCAAAGATAGTGCAAACCGAATGCAGAATAAAATGAACTCGTTCATTTTTTATGCTGAGGTGCAGCCTATCTTCGCTTTTTTAAGCAAAGATAGTGCAAACCGGACAAACTTACTGAAAAATAGCTGATTTTTGCATACACCAACGAAGAAAGGAGGAGATGGGAGAGCCGCCGGAACGGTATTTAGAAATTCGTATTGAACGTGTTAATTTGCATTAAAAGCATGACGATGAAACGATAAATTGATAGTTTTGTCGCAATTATAATTTAAGTATCATTCTATAAATCAATGCGATTATGAAAAACAAAGTAAGAAAAATTCTGATGATTTTATCATGTCTCATCAGCTTGTCTTTTACATTATCTGCACAGAATCCTTATCTGCCGCTTTGGGAATTTATTCCTGATGGTGAGCCCTATGTGTTTGAGGATCCTGACTGTCCCGGCAAGTACCGTGTCTATATTTATGGTTCGCACGACAATCTCAAGTGGATGTATTGCGGACGTGACCAAGTGGTGTGGTCGGCACCCATAGAGGACCTGACCCGTTGGAGATATGACGGCGTGATATTTAAAGTCAATGAGTCGCCCGAGCTGTATAAACTGAATGCTGATGGAACCGACGACGTGCTTTTTGCTCCTGACGTGACAGTAACTACCGATGCCGATGGTAAGAAAACTTATTACCTCTTTCCGAATAATCAAGGTGGCGGGCGCAATTCCATGATTGCCAAAAGCGACCGTCCCGATGGTCCGTTTACAGTATGCAATTGGAACAAGGAACGTCCTCGTGAGACTTTCGGTTGCTTGGGATTCGACCCCGCAGTGTTTGTTGACGATGATGGACGCGTGTATGGTTATTGGGGATTTGGCATTTCGCATGGCGCGGAGTTGGACCCTGCTACCATGTGCACGGTAAAGCCCGGTACCGAAGTGGTGGAGAACATGATTTCGGGCTATCGGCAGGAAGGTATATTCCGCTTCTTTGAGGCATCTTCTATCCGCAAGATTGAGGATAAGTATGTGTTTATCTATAGCCGTACTACCGCTGAGGGTGAAGATGGCCTGCCAAACGCCAGCAACTATACGTTGGCCTATGCCTACAGCGAGCATCCCTTGGGCCCGTGGACCTATGGTGGGACAATCATCGATGCGCGGGCGCGCGAATATGATGAAAAAGGCAATGTGATAGCTTCGGCCATGCCCGGTGGAAATACGCATGGCAGTATCTGCAAGATAGGTGAGCAATGGTACGTGTTCTATCATCGCCAGATAGGTACCGATTGCTATGCACGCCAAGCTATGGTGTCGGCCATTGATGTAAAGGTGGAAAAAGGAAAAGGCGGGAAAGTCGTGATTTCACGCGGAGAGTTCAACTCTGAAGGTTTCCTTCTTGAAGGGCTCAATCCTATGCAGCGCATCTCGGCCGGGCTGGCTTGTTGGCACACCAATCCCGGAGGAATCAAAGAGGTCTATCCCCATTATGTGTATACGGGGTCTTATATCCGGCCTGTGTACCGGGATAATAATCCCTATGCCGGCGATAACAACCACAAAATCCCGTTCGCTCCGGTGGTGAATAACACAAGTGGGTCGATTGTAGGATATAAATACCTGAATATGAATGCCGTTCCGCGAGATAAGTCTTTGCAGATGCAGTTAAGGTTGAAGGCTGAAGATACCGACGGACGCATCCGCATCATGCTGGGTAGCCCTTGGACAACAAAAGGCGGTGTAGAGATAGGACTTGTGAATGTGAAGGCTGGCAGCACTTGCAGGGAGTTCTATGCTTCGCTCTCTATTCCGGCAAAGCTGCATAAGGGAAAGCAGCCGCTCTTCTTTGTCTTCGAATCAGAGACCGAAGGCCAGTCCATCTGTGAGTTTTATGATTTCCTCATGTTGGCACGCCCATAAGTCTTTATACTTATGGAGGCGGATACTTATCTTGTGAGACCTTCTAAATAGAGCTATTGTATTAGTTCACAGTACTGAACACTTTGTTACACCCCGTCGGAACAGATTGTTTCTCTTGTATGAAACGACTTGTTTCGACGGGATAAAACGATTTGTTCCGTTATAGGAAACACTTTGTTTCCTTATAGAGAACACTCTGTTCCATTATGGGAAACAAACCGTTTCCATAGTCGAAAATGAAATGGGGCATATGCTTCATTGATACCGCTATTGCTTTTCCTCTTCGAATATTCGGTTGAAAACTTGCCGCAGCCGTCCTTCGTCTGCGATAATGGCTTGGAACTTCTTCAGCTGTTCCGCATTCTTCCCCTCGGGAAACCAGAGCTTCAGATAACCGCCGGGTGCATATTTTGCCATGAGATGCTGATGGAACCGCTGGTAGTGCCACTCCTTGTCGGCGGCAGGATTCTGTTTCAATCCGTACTGTACGGTGCGGCGTAGGGTGATGTCCGGGTCGATGATGCGGTCTGCTTCGGCAACAATCTTGCCGTAGATGCTGCGCGGCTCGTGGTCTGTAGAGGCCCGGTGGTCCTCTACGGCTTCTTTCATGAGGAGGATTTCCGTGTCGGAGAACCATTGCCGCAGGGTGGAGTCCGCCATCAGTATCTCGCCGGAGACAAGGTGGTGGGTGGCGCGGTCGCGGCACAGTCCCGTGTCATGGTAGGCGGCAATGACGTATGCCAGGCGTTCGTCCGCTTCGGGATATTGCCGGGCGAGGGCAAGGCTTTCTTCGATGACGGTGCGGACGTGTGAGAGGTTGTGTGCCTTGTCAAACTCCTTGTACCGGGGAATGATTGCTGTCTCGATATAGGTAATGAGGGTCTCGGGTATCATGTGGCATTCCTTTTTAGGAGGCGAAGATATAATAAAAGAGCCGGAATGTGCGAATCATTCCGGCTCTTTTATGAAAGGTTTCGGTTATTGTTGTTAGGAATAAGATTTCTTACTTTAAGAGAGAGTTTGTCAATTACATGTTAGGGTTGTCCATGATTACTGTCATCTCGGGAACCAGTATGTATTCGCCTTTCTTGTTGTTCCATTTGTAGTATGTGGTAGTCATCGTCTTGCCTTGGTATGCATAGCGGATGCACATGTCCTTGCCCCATGTATTCTTGGTGCTGTTCCATTTCAGGGCTTCGCTTTCCGTCATGCGGTTCTGGTCGTCGTACTTATAATTGTACTTCATATAGTTGGCAAGCGTGTTTCCGTCCATCTTGTATACGGTCTCTGCCACCTTCATGCCATTTACTTCTTCCGAATTGTAAATGAGGTTGCTCTTATTGTCGGCTGAGGCATTTAATCCGCAAACTAAGAGAAGTGCTGAAACAATCACTGTTTTTAAAGATACTTTTGCTTTCATGGTTTTATGTCTTTTTTAGTTTAACTTTCTATTTTCTATCAATATGTCATTGATTTCGCTGCAAAGGTACGTATTAAATTGACATAAATATAAATATCGGATTAAATTTTATCAATATGTCAGTAGTGAGGGTTTCGGTATGCTTTCCTTTTGGCAAGATTGGTGAATAAAAAATATCCGGCAGCGAGGTTGCCGGATATTCTGATGAGCAAACTGTATTTGGAAAGGATTGCTTCTGTTGCTTTCTGATTGTAAGTTAAATAAAGTTATTGGGCTGTTTAGTGTGCCTGTAACCAGTTGTTTCCCCACCCACAATCGGCTTTCAGAGGTACGTGCATGCGATATGCCTGCTCCATCTCTTCGATTACGATTTTCTGTACAAGCTCTTTTTCTGCCTCTGGAACGCTGAAATTTAGTTCGTCATGGACCTGTAAAATCATCTTTGCTTTCAGATTGTAAGCTTGGAAGCGCTGATAGATGTGTGCCATCGCTACTTTTATGATGTCGGCGGCACTTCCCTGGATGGGGGCGTTGATGGCATTCCGTTCGGCATAGCCCCGTACCACCCCGTTTCTTGAGTTGATGTCCGGCAGGAAGCGCTTGCGGTGGAAGATGGTTTCCACGTAGCCCTGCTCGCGTGCCACCTGGATGCTTTTGTCCATATACTCCTTCACTTGTGGGTAGGTTTCAAAGTAGCCGTCTATCAGCTCTTTGGCTTCCTGGCGAGAAACGCCCATGCGTTCGGCAAGCCCGAAGACGGAGATGCCGTAGATGATGCCGAAGTTTGCCGTTTTTGCCTTGCGGCGCATGTCGGCGGTTACGTCGTTTATATCTATCTTATATATCTTGGCAGCGGTAGCGGCGTGGATGTCGTGTCCGCTGAGGAAGGCGTCTATCATGTTCTTATCTTCGCTGAGGTGTGCCATGATGCGCAGCTCTATCTGCGAGTAGTCGGCAGAGAAGAACTCGCAGTCGGTGTCGGGGATGAACGCCTTGCGGATTTCCTTTCCGTCTTCGTCGCGGATGGGGATGTTCTGCAGGTTGGGATTGCTGGAGCTGAGGCGTCCGGTAGCGGTTACCGCCTGGTTGAAGGAGGTGTGTATGCGGCCCGTACGTGGGTTGATGAGCTGGGGCAGGGCATCTATATAGGTGCTCAGCAGTTTCTTCAGTCCGCGGTATTCCAGTATCTTCCCGATGATGTCGTGCTTGCTGCGGTAGCTTTGCAGCACCTCTTCGGAGGTGACGTATTGTCCGGTCTTGGTCTTTTTCGCTTTCTCCACGATTTTCAGCTTGTCGAACAGCACTTCGCCTACCTGCTTGGCGGAGCTGATATTGAATGTCTCGCCAGCCATCTCGTAGATTTCCTTTTCAATCTCCTGCAGGCGGACAGTGAAGTGCTGGGACGACTGCTTCAATGCTTCCGTATCGAGCAGCACTCCGTTGCTCTCTATATTGACAAGTACGGGGACGAGCGGCATCTCTATTTCGTAGAACAGATGTTCGGCACCTTGCTCCTTCAGTTCCTTTTCCAGCACGTTTTTCAGTTTGAGGGTGACGTCCGCATCCTCGCAGGCATAACGGTAGACATCTTCGGGTGGAAGGTCGCGCATGTTCTTTTGGTTTTTGCCTCGCGCTCCAATTAGCTCATCGATGTGGATGGTCTGGTAGTGCAGGTAGATTTCCGCCAGATAGTCCATGTTGTGTCGCAGTTCGGGTTGAAGCACGTAGTGGGCAAGCATGGTGTCGAAAAGTTTGCCTTTCACCTGGACGCCGTAATTTTGGAGGATAATCATATCGTACTTGATATTTTGTCCCACCTTCATGGATTTCTCGTTTTCGAAGAGGGGACGGAACTCGTTTACAATTTTTAAGACTTCCTCTCGTTCGGCGGGAACGGGTACGTAGTATGCACGGTTTTCGGCATCGCTGAAGCTCATTCCTACAAGTTCGGCGTCCATTGGCTCGGTTCCGGTAGTCTCGGTATCTATTGAGAGAATTTCGCTTGTAAGTAACTTTTGAATAATTTCTGCTCTTTTATCTTCTGTATCAATGAGTTGGTAGTCTACATCGAGCATTTCTAACCGCGTCAGGTTTGAATTTTCAGAAACGCCCGTCCCCTCGCCCGCAAAATTTGCAAACAAATCGCCTTGAATCGGGGCGCTGTTTTCGGGAGTGGAGGTTTGCGACTGGGCAAACAGAGTCCCGGCAAAGAGGTCGGGTACCGGAGAGGTTGGAGTAGGGGAGGACGAATTGCCGCTTCCCTTTTTAAGTACCCGGTCGATGAGTGTGCGGAATTCCAACTCCTCGAAAATCTTGCGGAGTTCTTCTTCGTTCGGTTCTTCGCGGACGAGCGAATCCATGTCGAGCTGAATGGGAACATCTGTTTTGATGGTGGCAAGGAATTTGGAGAAGGTTATCATCTCGCGGTTGGTTTCCACTTTCGTTTTCAGTGCGCCTTTCAGCTGGTCGGTATGTTCCAGCAGGTTTTCGATACTGCCGAATTCGGCAATCAGTTTCTGTGCGGTTTTCTCGCCCACACCCGGACAGCCGGGGATGTTGTCGGAAGCATCGCCCATCAGTCCGAGCATGTCGATGACTTGTGCGGTGGATTGTATGCTGAACTTCGTCTTTACCTCTTCCGTACCCATGATTTCGAATCCGCCGGTGTGCTTGGGACGGTACATGAAAACATTGTCCGATACCAGTTGCCCGTAGTCCTTGTCGGGAGTCATCATATAGGTGGTGATGCCCTGTCGTCCGGCTTCGGTGGCAAGCGTGCCTATCACGTCGTCTGCCTCATAACCGGCTACCTCGAGGATGGGGATGCGGTAGGCACGGATGATATCCTTTATAATAGGAACGGAGAGGCGGATGGCCTCGGGCGTCTCCTCGCGCTGTGCCTTGTATTGTTCGTAGGCCTCGTGGCGGAAGGTGGGGCCCGACGGGTCGAAGGCTACTCCTATGTGTGTGGGATTCTCTTTTTTGAGCACTTCTTCCAGGGTGTTTACAAAGCCCAGAATGGCCGAAGTGTTGAATCCTTTTGAATTGATTCTCGGGTTCTTGATGAACGCGTAATAGGCTCGATATATCAGTGCATAGGCATCGAGCAAAAACAGTTTATCGATTGAATTCATACATTTAATCCTTTTTTTCATGGTAAAAGTACAAAAAAATACCGTATTAACCGTTTTATTACTATTTTTGTAGGCAAATAGCGATGCATGGACAACTCATCATTGATAAAATCTCCGATTTCTGAGGAATTGGAGGACTTCAAGAAGCTTTTTGAAAGTACCCTCTCCAGTTCCAACCTTTTGCTGAACAGCGTAATTGCGCATATCCGGCAGAAGAACGGGAAGATGATGCGCCCCATTCTGGTACTTCTGGCTGCGAAGCTTTTTGGCAAGGTATGTCCTGCAACCCTGCATGCTGCGGTTGCGTTGGAACTTCTTCATAACGCCAGCCTTGTGCACGATGATGTAGTGGACGAAAGTACTGAACGCCGTGGACAACTCTCCGTTAATGCCATTTTCAATAATAAAGTAGCCGTACTGGCAGGCGATTATCTGCTTGCAACAGCGTTGGTGCAAGTGAGCATGACCCGTAACCATGACATTATCGATATCGTCTCTTGCCTGGGGCAGGATTTGGCAGATGGTGAACTTCTGCAGCTTTCCAACGTCAGCAATCTTCATTTCTCCGAGGAAGTCTATTTCGACGTTATCCGCAAGAAGACGGCCGTGCTCTTTGCAGCTTGTACGAAGGCGGGCGCTCTCTCGGTGGGGGCTAGCGATGAAAAGGCGGAATCTGCGCGTCTGTTCGGTGAATATATCGGGCTTTGTTTTCAGATAAAGGATGATATTTTCGATTACTCCGAGAGCAAGGAAATAGGCAAACCTACCGGAAATGATATGGTGGAGGGGAAGTTGACTCTGCCCGCGCTTCATGTGCTCAATACCGTGAAGGATAAAACAGCGGAAGAAATTGCCGTAAAGATAAAGAATGGGGAGGCAACGCCTGGCGAAATAGCCCATTTAATCGAATTTACCAAGCAGTATGGTGGCATAGAGTATGCTTCGCAAGTGATGTATGATTATAAGGGAAAAGCCCTTTCTTTGTTGGCTTCTTTGCCCGATACGGAGGTAAAAGCGGCGCTTACCGGGTATCTGGACTATGTGGTGGAACGGGAAAAATAACAGAACTGTTTTCGGTTGATAATATGAAAAAGCCTGATGGAGTGGATTCCATCAGGCTTTATTTATAGGTAAATGCAGCTTCCTCTTAAAAGAATTTCATTTCCTCGCCCTTGATTTCCGAAAGCAGCAGGTTGGCAAGACGACTGGTTCCCAAGCGGAACAGTTCGTTGTTCAGCCATTCTTCGCCGAGCACTTCCTTGACGATGGTGTAATAAATCAGTGCATCGTTCACGCAGTTGATTCCTCCTGCGGGCTTAAAGCCTACCTTGATACCCGTCAGCTCGTGATATTCCTTGATGGCCTGGCACATAACCAGGGCGGCCTCCGGCGTGGCGGCAGGCTGCTGCTTGCCGGTGGAAGTCTTGATGAAATCGGCACCCGAATACATGGAAAGGATGGATGCTTTTTTGATGTTCGAAGCCGTCTTCAAAGCTCCGGTTTCGAGGATTACCTTCATGTGGTGCTCTTTGCAGGTTGCTTTGAGTTCTTGTATCTCCTCGCACATGCCTTCATAGTCTCCAGCCAGGAACTTGCCCACCGAAATAACGATGTCTATTTCATCGGCGCCTTCCATCAGTGCCATGGCAGTTTCTGCCACTTTCACTTCAATGAAAGTCTGGGAGGAGGGGAAACCTGCTGATACACAAGCTATTTTTACATCCTCCACTTCCAGCGTGTCTTTTACGACTTCTGCAAAATTGGGGTATACACAGATGGCTGCCACATTCTTCAGGTCGGGGAACTCTTCGTCGAATTTATTCACTTTCTGGGTGAATTTCATGACGCTTTCATCGCTGTCTTCACTCTTCAGGGTGGTAAGGTCGATGCAGTTGAACAGGAATTTCTTTACCTCCGGTGTATTGTTTGCCGGTACCTTCTCTGCAATGATTCTGGCAGCTTGTGCAGCTATTTCTGCATCATCCAGTTGGGTGTTGTACTTTGCCAGGGCGGCGTCATACTTACTCTGGGTAGGCTCATTCTTCTCCATGGTCTTTCAATTTAGGGTTATTGATATGTCTTGTCTGGTCACGTCTGGTTTTCTTCTCGAAGTTGCGGCAGAAGGCGTCTGTCAGGTTCACTCCGGTCTGGTTCGCAAGGCAGAGAAGTACCCAAAGAACATCTGCCATCTCATCGTCGAGATTGTCTTTTTCTCCTTTCTTGAAGGATTGGTCGCCATACTTGCGTGCCATGACGCGGGCGAGTTCGCCCACTTCTTCGGTCAGTATCGCCATATTGGTGAGTTCGCTGAAATAGCGCACTCCGTATTCCTTTATCCAGGAATCCACTTGTTTCTGTGCTTCTTCTAACGTCATTATTCCTTGTTTTTTGTATCTATACAGATGGTCACGGGACCATCGTTCATCAGTTCTACTTTCATATCGGCACCAAATTCGCCGGTACCTATTTCTTTACCTAATGCTAAACTCAGTTCCCGGCAGAATTGTTCGTACAGTGGGACGGATATTTCCGGCCGTGCTGCCCGTATGTAGGAGGGACGGTTGCCTTTCTTGGTGGAGGCGTGGAGGGTGAACTGGCTGATAACCAGTATCTCGCCGTCTGCTTCAAGAATGGATTTGTTCATTACGCCGTTTTCGTCATCGAAAATGCGCAGGTTGACTATCTTCTTGCAAAGCCAGTCAATATCTTCTTTTCCATCGGATTCTTCGATGCCTACGAGTATCATGAGGCCCTTTCCAATGGAGGCTTTGCAGGTTCCGTTGATGGTGACGGAAGCGTGTCCGGCACGTTGTATCACTACTCTCATGTTGTTCTTGTCTTTTTGAGGGGACAAAGTTACGAATTAATTCGTTGTGTGCATGGCTCTGCAGGCTGATTTATCAGTCATTATTTCTCTGAGAAATAGGTCTGGATGATTTTGGCTTTCGCTTCTCCCACCACGGCGGCAAGCTCCTCGGCAGATGCTTCGCGGATACGCTTCACGCTTTTGAACTCCTTGAGCAACGTGCTTTTCGTCTTTTCACCGATACCTTTTATCTCGTCCAGTGCGGAGGCAATCTGCCGTTTGCTGCGCTTGTCGCGGTGGAAGGTAATGGCGAAGCGGTGCACTTCATCTTGAATCTGCGTCAGCAGTCGGAAGAGGGGGGTGTTCTGTTTCAATCCGATGGTCTGGGGAGGGTAGCCATACAATAGCTCGGAAGTGCGATGTTTGCCATCTTTGGCAAGTCCGGCAATGGGGATGTTCAGGCCAAGCTCGTCTATCACCTCTTTTACGGCGCTCATTTGCCCTTTTCCACCGTCGGTGATAAGAAGGTCGGGCAGGGGTGCTTTCTCTTCTATAGCGCGCTGATAGCGCCGTTTTACGACCTCTTTCATGGAGGCATAGTCATCCGGTCCCTCTACGGTCTTGATATTGTACTTGCGGTAATCCTTCTTGGAAGGTTTCCCCTTGACGAAGACCACGCACCCGGCCACGGGGTCGGAACCCTGGATGTTGGAGTTGTCGAAACATTCTATCTGCATGGGCAGGCGGTCCAGGTGCAGCTCTTGCTGTATCTCTTTCAGCAGGCGCACGGTCCGTTGCTCCGGATTCAGCTTTTCGGCTTGCTTCAGGCGGTCGGCTTTGTACTGCTTCACGTTGAGGATGGAGAGTTCCAGCAGCTTCTTTTTGTCTCCCCGTTGCGGGATGGTAAAGACGACATCTTTCAGCTCCATATCCAGCTCAAAAGGCACGATGATTTCGCGAGAAAGGCTCTTGTATCTTTCCCGCATTTCGATGATGCCGAGAGAGAGCAGTTCTTCTTTGCTCTCATTCAATCGTTTCTTGTATTCAAAGGTGAAAGCCTGGTTGATGGCACCGTTCGTAATGTGCAGGTAGTTGACGAAAGCGGACTTTTCATCGCTGTCTTCCTCGATGGAGAACACGTCGATATTGTGCAGCACGTTGCTTACCACTTCCGATTTCGCCCGGTAGTTTTCCAGCAGCAGGTATTTCTTCTTTATCTTCTGTGCTTCTTCAAACTTCATTTCGGCTGCCAGTTCCTGCATTTGCTGGAAAAGCATCCGTTCTATCTCCTGGGTATTCCCTTTGAGTATTTCCTTGATTTCAGCGATGTTTTTCAGATACTCTTCTTGACTTTGCTTCCCGATGCAAGGTCCTGCACAGTTCTTGATGTGGTATTCCAGGCAAACATTGAACTTTCCGGCACGTATGTTTTCCGGAGAGAGGTTCAGGTGGCATGTACGCAAAGGGTACAGATGCTTGATGAGGTCGAGTAATGCGTACATGGAAGGTATATGGCTGTAAGGGCCATAATAGGAGGAACCGTTACGGATTATCTTCCGGGTTCTGAATACACGTGGAAAGTATTCGTTCTGCACGCAGATGCTGGGATACGTCTTGTCGTCTTTCAACAGTACGTTGTAGCGAGGCTTGTATTTCTTGATAAGATTGTTTTCCAACAATAGCGCGTCTTCTTCCGTATTCACCACGATATATCGGATATCTGCAATCTTGCTGACCAGCACCCTCGTCTTTCCCGGTTCGTGCTCCCGGTTGAAGTAGGAAGACACTCTTCGCTTCAGATTCTTTGCCTTTCCTACATATATAATAGTCCCTTCGGTATTCAGATATTGGTAAATACCGGGACTTTCGGGAAGGTTGGATACAATCCCTTTGAGGTAGTCGTTAGTTCTGAGTTCTTCCATAATACCGACGTTTCACCACAGATTACACAGATTAGCGCAGATTTCTCTTTGATAAAACTGTGTTTTGTGGTGGATAAATAATCTGTGTTAATCTGTGTAATCTGTGGTGAAATATGAAATGGCTAAAGCGACAGCACAGCCTCCACTTCCACATCATCTCCAAACACATCCTTGCCATGAAGCTCTTTCAGCTCGATGATGAAGTTTACATACACTTTCTTGGGGTTCATCTGTTTCACCAGTTTGCAGGCGGCTTCCATTGTTCCACCGGTTGCCAGCAAGTCGTCGTGTAGCAATACTACATCGTCTTCATTGATGGCATCCTTGTGCATCTGCACGGTGTCTTTGCCATATTCTTTATCATAGCTTTCTTCAATGGTTTCTGCAGGAAGCTTTCCCGGCTTGCGGATAGGTACGAAGCCTGCCCCCAGTCTGGTGGCGAGAATGGGGCCCATAATGAATCCTCTTGATTCTATACCCACTACTTTGGTGATGCCTTTGTCTTTATACATCTCGTATAGTGTGTCCGAGAGTTCCTGCAAGGCGGTAGGCTCCTTGAACAAGGTAGTTACATCGTAGAATAGAATTCCCGGAATGGGGAAGTCGGGTATTTCTCGGATGCTTTTGGTAAGAGTTTCTTTACTCATAATCAGTTTGTTTAATACGTTTATTGAATTCTTTGTTTCACGTGGAACTTTGCGCTCTATCGTCCGCAAAGTACCAGTAGCACGTTGATGTCGCTTGGAGATACTCCCGGAATCCGACCCGCTTGGGCTATTGTTTCCGGATCTATCTTCATCAGCTTCTGTCTAGCTTCGGTAGAAAGGGATTGAATGGAATTATAGTCAAACTTACCTTTTATCTTGATACTTTCCAATCTTGCCAATTTATCCGCAATAATCCGTTCGCGTCCGATGTATCCCTCGTACTTGATGAGTATTTCTGCAGCTTCTACAATTTCTTCCTTTCTATCGGATATTTTATCCAGTTCTCGTTTAAAGGCACTGACGTGTTCGGCAATGTTCTCAATCGTTATCTGCGGACGGTTTATCAAATCTATCAATTTGCATCCCTGGCGCAGTGGAGTTGTGCCGAGCTGCTCCAATACCGGATTGATTAATGCCGGTTTCATCGAGTAATTCCGCGCGAAGTCTATAATCCGGTTCACGGCTTCACGTTTTTCTGTCAGCAGCTTGTACCGCTCTTCCTTGGCGAGTCCCAGCTTCCAGGCTTTTTCCGTGAGTCGCATGTCCGCATCATCCATACGGAGCAGGATGCGATATTCGGCACGGGAAGTAAACATACGGTAAGGCTCGTCCACACCTTTTGTTACCAAGTCATCGATTAAAACGCCGATATATGCTTCATCCCTTGCAAGGGTGAACGGTTCTCCGCCGTGGCAATTGATGTGGGCGTTGATACCTGCCATGATTCCTTGTCCAGCTGCTTCCTCGTAACCGGTTGTTCCGTTTACTTGTCCGGCAAAGAACAGATTCTTTATATTCTTCGTTTCCAGCGTATGTTTCAGTTGGGTGGGGTCAAAGAAGTCGTATTCGATGGCATAGCCCGGGCGGTAGATGACGAGGTCTCTGAACGCCGGTATCTGTTTCAATGCTGCAATCTGGATGTTCATGGGCAATGAAGAAGAGAATCCATTCAAGTAGAGCTCTTGGGTTGTTTCCCCTTCGGGCTCCAGGAAAAGCTGGTGCTGCGGTTTGTCGGGGAAAGTCACAATCTTGGTTTCTATACTGGGGCAATAACGTGGGCCGATACTTTGGATTTGTCCGTTGAAAAGGGGAGAATCCGGCAGACCTTCCTGCAGGATGCGGTGTGCTTCTTCGTTGGTGAAGCAGGTCCAGCAAGGGAGCTGTTTCAAATGGCGTACATGAGTGTCCATGAACGAGAACTTGTGGAAGTCACATTCTCCGTCTTGGATTTCCATATCCTCATAATGCACGCTGCGTCCATCTATGCGTACGGGGGTTCCCGTCTTCATGCGTCCAAAGGTGATGCCATGCTTTGCGATGGATTCGGTTAATTGGTAGGATGCAGGTTCTGCCATACGTCCGCCTGGAAGCATGGTACGTCCCACGTGCATCAGTCCATTGAGGAAAGTTCCTGCGGTGAGTACTACACATTTGGCATGGAACGTTACTCCCCATAATGTGACTACTCCCGTAATCTCACCGTTTTCAACGAGGATTTCCTGCACGGTATCCTGCCAGATATGCAGGTTGGGGATATTTTCCAGTATCTCTCTCCATGCCCAGATGAATTTGTTGCGGTCGCACTGCGCGCGCGGACTCCACATAGCGGGACCTTTGGAACGGTTCAGTATACGGAACTGTATGGCTGTCTGGTCTGTCACCAATCCCATATATCCTCCCAAGGCGTCTATTTCGCGTACTATCTGTCCTTTGGCGATGCCTCCCACTGCCGGGTTACAACTCATCTGTCCGATTTTGTTCATATCCATTGTGATAAGACAAGTCTTCGAACCCAGGTTTGCAGCAGCGGCAGCGGCTTCGCATCCTGCGTGTCCGGCGCCGATTACAATAACGTCATACTTAAACTCCATTCGTTCAGTGTATTTTAAAACTGTGCAAAGTTACGAAAAAAGTTGTATGCCGGGACGTGTCATATCTTAAAATCCGGATATATCTTCTTTGGCATTGCTTATATTTCCGTATCCAGCATCATACTTATTGCTTGGAATGCTTAGGTTGTAGACATATTGCTTGTGTTTGGCTTAAAATACAATCAAAATGAAGCTTTTTGAATACTATTGCTTTTCTTTTTGAAAAAGATACATACCTTTGCAGCGTTTGGATATTAAAAAGTGTTTTGATTGACTAATTTTAAGGAAGAGAAGCATGAGAAAGAAATTCTTCTTGTTAATCATTGTCTGCCTGGTTATGGGGGCGGGAGTGATGGCTCAGACGTCTACGGTCTCGGGAACAGTATTTGCCGAGGACAACAATGAGCCGATTATTGGGGCATCGGTATTGGTGAAGGGCACAACGCTGGGGGCCGTGACCGATATCGAAGGTAAATTTACAATCTTGAATGTGCCGGGCACGGCAAAGACAGTGATTGTCTCTTTTGTAGGTATGCAGAAAGTAGAAGCTGCCATAAAGCCTGCTATGAAGGTGGTGCTGAAATCGGATTCGGAACTACTGGATGAAGTGATGGTGGTGGCTTACGGCACGGCCAAAAAGAGCAGCTATGCAGGTTCGGCTTCTTTAGTGAAAGCGGATGCGCTGAAAGACATTCCGACGACCAGCTTTGAAAACGCGTTGAACGGTAAAGTGGCGGGCTTGCAACTGACGAATAATTCCGGCCAGGCGGGTTCCGCACCGGCCATCCGCATCCGTGGCATAGGTTCTATGAATGCCGGGAATGAACCGTTGTATGTAGTGGACGGTGTTCCGGTCTCTTCGGGCAATACGGGGCAGATGAGCGGTGAGCTCTATTCTACCAACAACATCATGAATACGTTGAACCCGGAAGACATCGAATCTATTTCTGTATTGAAAGATGCGGCGGCCAGCTCGCTTTATGGGTCGCGTGCGGCAAACGGCGTCATTCTGATTACTACCAAAAAAGGACAGATTGGCAAGCCGGTGGTGACGCTGAAAGCCGAAGTGGGCTTCACGCCCTGCTGGGCAACGGACAACTATGAAACGGCCAGCGTACAGGAGAATGTGAATATGCTCTACACCGTATTTCACGATGCCCGTACAAGCGGTAAGGGCGAAACGGACGAAAAGGCGGCAGCCTATGCCATAGGCCAGTTGAACAGCCGTTTCAACAAACATGGCTACCAATTTACCACAAATGGTACGGGAGCTTACGAGAACGTCAATATCCTTGAGTACGACAACTCCGGGCGTGGAGGCAAATACTACGATTGGGACAAGGCATATTTCCGTACCGCCATTTACCAGACCTACGATATGTCCGTCAGTGGTGCTACGCAGAATACCAACTATTACACTTCCCTTTCCTATACCCAGGACGAGGGACGTTTGAAGATGAACAGCTTCGACCGTGTTTCCGGTCGCCTGAACCTCACCCAGAAGGTGGGGAAATTCCTTGAACTGACCACCAATGCCAGCCTGGCGCGTACCAAGAAAAGCGGTTATAATGATACACGCAACACGGGCAGTAATTACTTCATGCAGACCCGTAACTTGCTGTGGGGACTCTACTGGCCCACTGATTACAAGACCGGCGAGCTCTGGACCGAACGTTACGGTAGCTACGCCTACAATGGGCTTTATTATGACAAAGAGTGGGAGAACGGTTCTACCAGTACCAAAATCATGGCTGCGGAGACGCTCACCCTGCATCTGATGCCGGGCCTGGACCTTCGTTCTATCTACTCTTACGACAATACTACTGTAAAAGACCATATCTATTACAGTGCCAATCACTATAAAGGCTCGGCAGACAATGGGAATGTCAACGAATACCGTACTACATACGAGAAGATGGTTACCTCCACTACCGCCAATTATACCGGCACCTTCGACAAACACACAGTTGGCACCATGGTGGGTTTCGAAGCGGAGAAGAACAAGACAGACTATGTGCGTGCCACAGGAAGCAATCTTGCGGTCAGCACCATTCATACAGTTTCTACTGCCGGAACGCAGACTTCTGCCGGATATTCCTGGGGAAACTCGATGGTGTCCGTGCTCTCCAAGTTGGATTATAATTACGATGAACGCTACTTCATTTCCGGTTCTTACCGCCGCGACGGTTCTTCCCGGCTCAGCAAGCAGGAACGTTGGGGAAACTTCTGGTCAGTGGCAGGAGCGTGGAACATCATGCGCGAGGGTTTTATGAGCAAATATTCTTTCCTGAGCAACCTGCGTATACGTGCCTCTTATGGTATTAACGGTACGCTGCCTTCGGACAATTACGGCTATATGAGCTTGATGAGCTATACCAGTAAGTACATGGGTAACCCGGGCGGTACAATCACTACCGTCACCAATGACAAGCTGTCTTGGGAGACGAGCTACAACACGAATGTGGGTATCGACTTCGGCTTCTTCGGCCAACGTCTGCGCGGTACGGTGGAATACTTCAACCGTGATTCGAAGAACCTGCTCCAGGATGTTCCCATTTCGATGGTTACGGGATTTTCCTCTACGTTGCGGAACGTAGGATGCATCAACAACCATGGGGTAGAGGTGGAGTTGAGTGGTGACATCATTGATAGTAAAGGATGGTTATGGAGTGCCGGTGTCAACGCAACCTTCCTCCGTTCTGAGGTGAAAGAGTTGTATGGCGGTGCGGACATTATCTGGTACGACCCCACCAGTAGCGACAGCCGTGCGCAATATGTATACCGGGAAGGTCAGTCCACGCTGGCTTTCTATGGATACGAATGGGCAGGTGTGGACAAGACCAACGGCAAGAACGTCTACTATGTAAATGACCCCAAGAATGGCAAGGCCGGAGATTTTGAGTATAACGGACGCGGAGCTACTTATGACTATAACAATGCCAACTACACCATCATCGGCAATGCCGTTCCCAAAGTGTATGGGGGCATCAATACCTCGGTCTCCTACAAAGGCATAGCCCTTTCGTTGGGCTTTACCTATAAGATAGGAGGAGACTTGTACGATGGAGCCTACATGGATGTGGCCGACGACGGTTATTATTGGGAGCGTATCCGTGCTAAAAGCTACTACAACAACCTTTGGACGCCAGACCATACGAACGGTACAGAGCCCCGTATCGAAGGTGTAGACCTCGATGACCCGCAACAATACAGCAGCCGCCACTTGTTCAATGCCAGTTATCTGCGCTTGAAGAATCTCTCATTGGCCTATACGCTGCCCAAAGCCATGACCCGCAAGGCTTTCATCGAGAATGCCCGCCTTTTCTTCACTGCCAGCAACCTTTGGACAATAGCCAAATACAAGGAGGCAGACCCCGAAGTGAGCGAATACGGCACACGTGGTTGGGAAACCCCTATCGGAAAAACATTTGTCGTTGGCGTTGAATTGAAATTTTAATGAACTGGAGGAACTAACAATGAAAAAGATATATCATTTATTGGCACTTGTGATACTTGGTGCCTTTACATTCACTTCGTGTGACGATTTTCTGGATATGCAGCCCACCAACTCCGGAAATGCAGAAGGTGCTGTCGGTACGGTAGCCGATGCGCAGGTGGTTATCAACGGTGTGATGAGTGCGATGACCTCATCGTCCTATTACGGCAGAAACCTTTTTATGTACGGTGATGCTAAGGGCGGTGACCTCACGATTTTTGCTGCCGGACGCGGACTGGATGCATTCTATACGTTCAACCACACTTCCAACAGCAATACTTATTCCGGTTTCTGGAGCCGTGGATATTACTGCATTCTGCAGGTCAACACCTTGTTGAGCAACATTGAGAAGCTGGAAGAATCGGGCAGTATGGAAGACTTTTCCGAAGCCAAAGGGCAGGCGTTGACTCTGAGGGCGCTGTTCTATTTCGATTTGGTCCGTCTCTACGGGCTTCCTTACAATTACAACAAGACCTCTTATGGAGTTCCCAATGTAACCGAGCCGCTTACGGTGAACGCCCAGCCCACCCGTGCTACTGTGGAGGAGAACTATCGCCAGATTCTGCAGGACTTGTCGGACGGGGCGGCCCTTCTTGCCAAGAAGAAGACAAAGCAGAGCGGATATGCGGACTATTACACCAACATAGCCCTGCAAGCGCGTGTGAAACTCTATATGGAAGATTATGACGGTGCTTTGAACGCTGCCCGGGAGATTATAGAAAGCGGTGTGTACAAACTGTATGAGCCTGCCGATTGGACGGCTTCCTGGAGCAAGCAGTTTGGTTCCGAGTCCATCTTTGAGCTGGGCATCACCACTGAGGAATCAGACCTGGGAACTTCTTCTTTGGGCTTTTACCTGATGCGCTACGGACAGTTGAAGAATGCCATGGGCTGGTATCTTGCCAGCGATTATTTCCTGAACCGTCTGGGTGAAGACGAGACGGATGTGCGTTGGGGAATCATGGACAACGATGAATACTGGGTGGACAATGAGATTGAACGCAAGGGAGCCTGCTACAAGTATATGGGCAGTACCACCCTGGCAGGTGACGGCAAGGCAACCAATACAGCCGTCAATATCAAGATAATCCGTCTTTCCGAGATATATCTGATTGCCGCCGAAGCAGCCTTGCACTCCACGAAGCAGGAAGCAGGCGCAGATGCCGCCGCCGGTTACCTGAATGAAATCCGCAGGCGTTCTCCCGGACTGGCACCGGCCACTGCCGCTACCATTACCGATGATATGATTCTGGACGAGCGCAGCAAGGAGCTTTTTGGTGAAGGACAACGCTTCTTCGACATGATGCGTATGGGCAGAACCATCGAATTCAACGACGATTTTCAAGATATTCCGGTGAGTCACCGTGGAAAAACAATCGACCGTACTTTCGAGAAGATTGTGCTTCCTATTTCGCAGGATGAGATAAATGCCAATCCGGCATTGGAGAACCAGCAGAATCCGGGATATTAGTCGTTCCCTGCTGTCTATTGTTTGCTACTCCTTGTATATCAGGGAGGTATTTTGCCAACAAGTTGTCACTGCCTTGGCAAACTTTTGCCACGCCTATGGCAAAGTTTTGCCAACGCGGTGGCAAAGTCTTGCCAATGGGAAGGCAAAACCTTGTCATAGGCGTGGCAAGAAAAGCGGAAAAAGGTGCCTTTGATGAATTTCTTTGATAAAATGAGATGGTAATACCTTGATATTCCACAAAAATACTATTTATTGGTTCGAAATTTCTATTCTTTTTTTCTGAATCGGCTTATCTTTGCTTTCGTAGAAACCAATAAAAAGTTATAATACTATGAGAAGATTTTTCCTCATATCGTCATTCTTGACGTTGTTTGCAATCGGAAGCTCGGCGCAATGGAAGCCGGCAGGTGATAAAATCAAAACGGACTGGGCATCCCAGATCAATCCCGCGAATGTGTTGCCCGAATATCCTCGTCCCATCATGGAACGGAGTGACTGGAAGAACTTGAACGGACTGTGGAATTATGCCGTTATAAATAAAGGTGAGCATCTTCCGGCAGAGTTCGAAGGGCAGATACTTGTTCCCTTTGCCATCGAATCCTCCTTGTCTGGAGTTGGAAAAAGAATCAATGAAAACCAGGAACTGGTCTACCAGCGCAGTTTTGATATTCCTTCCGCCTGGAAGGGAAAACAAGTGCTGTTGCACTTTGGTGCTGTCGACTGGAAAACGGATGTATGGGTGAATGATGTGAAAGTAGGCAGCCATACGGGTGGATTTACTCCGTTCTCCTTCGATATTACTGCCGCCCTTTCTGGCAAAGGCAATAATCAGTTGGTCGTAAAGGTTTGGGACCCGACGGATAAAGGACCTCAACCCCGTGGAAAGCAGGTCAGCAATCCGGAAGGTATCTGGTATACTCCCGTAAGCGGTATCTGGCAGACGGTATGGATGGAGCCGGTTGCCGGAAAACATATCGAGAATCTCCGTATCACTCCCGATATTGACCGTAATCTGTTGACAGTGAGGGCTGAATTGAATAGTGCATGCCCTTCCGACTTTGTGGAAGTGAATGTGTATGACGGCAATCAACTGGTAGCCACCGGCAAAAGTATCAATGCAGAGCCGGTGGAGGTGTCCATGCCCCGGAATGCCAAGTTGTGGAGTCCGGATTCCCCCTTCCTCTATACGCTGAAAGTGACGCTGAAAAGCGGAGGCAAGGTAGTGGATAAGGTGGACAGCTATGCTGCCATGCGTAAGTACTCCACCCGTCGTGACGCGGATGGCATCGTACGCCTGGAACTGAATAACGAGGCTTTGTTCCAGTTTGGACCGCTGGACCAGGGTTGGTGGCCCGACGGACTGTATACAGCTCCCACAGACGAGGCTTTGCTGTATGATGTACAGAAGACGAAAGATTTCGGTTTCAATATGATTCGCAAGCATATCAAGGTGGAACCGGCACGTTGGTACACACATTGTGACCGTTTGGGTATCATCGTATGGCAGGATATGCCGAGCGGTGACCGTAATCCGGAATGGCAAATGCGGCAGTACTTCAATGGCACGGAGAGGAAACGCTCTGCCGAATCGGAAGCAACCTACCGCAAGGAATGGAAGGAAATAATGGATTGCCTCTACTCTTATCCGTGTATCGGCACCTGGGTACCGTTCAACGAAGCCTGGGGACAGTTCAAGTGTGTGGAGATAGCCGAATGGACGAAACAATATGACCCCACCCGCCTGGTGAACCCCGCAAGCGGCGGCAACCACTATCCCTGTGGCGACATGCTCGACCTGCATCATTATCCGCAACCGGAACTGTTCTTGTACGACGGCCAGCGTGCCACAGTTCTGGGTGAGTATGGCGGTATCGGCCTTGTCTTGAAAGACCATATCTGGGAACCGAACCGCAATTGGGGATATGTTCAGTTCAACTCTTCCAAGGAGGTTACGGATGAATACGAGAAGTATGCCGACATACTGTACCGGCTTGTCTCCAAGGGTTTCTCGGCAGCCGTCTATACACAGACCACGGATGTGGAGGTGGAAGTGAACGGTCTGATGACTTACGACCGCAAGGTGATAAAGCTGGATGAGAAACGCGTGAAGGAGATAAATACACGCATCTGCAATTCACTTAAGAAATAGGGGCATTTACAATTTACCATTTATAGTAGAACAGAAATGATTTGCGAAAAATACGGAGTAACTTACTTCTCCTCCTCCGGGGAGGAGGAGTACCCGAAGGGGGAGGTGGTAGCGATATATATAGCATTGTTTTTCATTACTTTGTATTCCCTACCACCCTGCCCGTTGGGCACCCCTCCTCCCCCGGAGGAGGGGAATTAAGTTACTCTCTATTTCACCTCTTTTCTTCGCAATTCATTTCTGTTTGACTATACAAAGTACAATTTGGCTGCGCTGTCATCTGCATAGTTAAATTGTACTTTGTAAATGGTAAATTGTACATTAAAAATGTTGTTATGAAACGATTGATTATAAAGCTTTTCCTTAGTCTGTGCCTATGGGCGGTATTGCCGGTCTGTGCGCAGGATGCTGTTCATTACTATTTCAGAACGATGGATATCCGGAACGGTCTTTCGCAGAACACCGTGTATCAGATTTTGCAGGATAGGAAAGGCTTTATGTGGTTCGGAACCAAGGACGGTCTGAACCGTTATGACGGATTGTCTTTCCGTATTTACAAGAAAGAGAATTCCGGTTTAGGCAAGAATTTCATAACTGCGCTCTACGAGGACCGCCGGGGCAATATCTGGATTGGTACCGATGGGGGAGTCTTTATTTACGACCCGGTACTGGATTCCTTTACCGCTTTCGATGAGGCCAGTGATAACGGCAGTATCATCAGGGATTTCGTCACCATGATTGGAAGTGACGAGGACGACAATATCTGGATATCGGTAGAAAACCAGGGGTTGTTCTGCTATAAACCGGCTGAAGGGAGGCTGTTGAACCATCTGCACGATTCGGGACTGCCCAATGTCACCCGCTTCTGGCTGAATGGGAATACGTGTTGGCTGGCCTTGTATGCGGATAATCTTTATTATGCGAAAGCTGACTTTGAAACTCCTCTGCAGCCTTTCAAGGACACGGAAGGAAATGAGATTTTCAAGAATGATATTATCAACTGGCAGGTCAGCGGACCCCATAATTGTGTGTATGTCGCTTCGCAGAACGGGCTGACCGAGATAAACCAGACCACAGGCAAGACACGCAGGCTGCTGGATACCTATGTGAGGGCTTTGCAGTTCAAATCTGACGACGAACTGTGGGTGGGTGCGGAGTCCGGCTTGTATATTTACAACCTGGCGAATGACAAGATTACCCATTTGACCGTTCCCGGCCAGGATGATTCGTATGCATTGTCGGACAATGCCATTTATTCGCTCTGCTGCGACAAGGAGAACGGCATGTGGATAGGCTCTTATTTCGGTGGGGTGAACTATTGCCCTTATCAGTGGACTTATTTTGAGAAGTTCTATCCGAGAGACAATCTCAGGCATTTCGGCCGTCGTGTACGGGAAATCTGTGAAAGCAATGACGGCACCTTGTGGATAGGCACCGAAGACAAAGGCTTGTTCAATTACAATCCGGAAAACGGCAGGATAGAGCCTTTTGAGCATCCGGCCATTTATCAGAACATCCACGGCCTATGCCTGGACGGGGATGATTTGTGGGTAGGTACGTTCTCCGGTGGTCTGAACAGGGTGAATCTTCGGACCAGGCAGGTGAAGCATTACAGCAAGGGTGAGAGTGAGAATTCCATGGTCGCCAATGACGCTTTTACCATTTGCAGGACCACTACGGGAGACGTGTGGATAGGCACCACGTCCGGTTTGTTGAAGTACAATCGCTCCACAGATGACTTTACCCGGATTCCTCAGCTGAAGAATATGTTTACTTATAACATTCTGGAGGACTTCAACGGAAATCTGTGGTTTGCTACTTTTTCCAATGGAGTGTTCTGCTACAATGTAAGAAGCCGGCAGTGGAGGAATTATCTGTCTAATGAGAATGATTCGACTTCTCTTCCCTACAATAAGGTAATCAGTATCTACGAAGACAGCAGGAAGCGTCTGTGGTTCATGACACTGGGTGAGGGCTTCTGCCGCTACAATCCGAAAACGGATAATTTTACCCGTTATGACATGTCGAAAGGATTTCCGAGCAATACCATCTACAAGATGGTCGAGGACAAGCGGGGAAACTTATGGATTACTTCCAACGACGGCTTGGTATGCTTCAATCCCGATACGGAGAGCAAGCATGTCTATACCACTGCCAACGGGCTACTGAGCAACCAATTTAATTTCCAGTCCGGTTACATTGACAAGGAGGGACGCATCTATTTGGGAAGTATCAACGGATTCATAGCCTTCGACCCGGAGACTTTTGTGGAGAACACTTTTCTCCCTCCCGTAGTGATTACGGACTTCTTTCTGTTCAACAAACGGCTTTCGGCGGACAGTCCGGATTCCCCTTTGGAGAAGAGCATCACCTATGCGGATGAGATAGAGCTGGATGCCGACCAGAATTCGTTCTCTTTCCAGGTTGCGGCCCTGAGTTACCAGGCACCCGAAATGAACGGTCTTGAATGTAAATTGGAAGGCTTTGACCGCGACTGGTATGCGGTGGGACGGAATTCCAGTATCAACTATTCAAACCTTCCTTACGGAAGCTACACATTGCGTATAAAAGGTTCCAATAGCGATGGCAAGTGGAACGCGACGGAACGTGTGCTCGACATCCATATCCGTCCTCCTTTCTATCTCTCCACTTGGGCGTATGCTGTTTATACGGTATTGGCGTTATGCTCACTGGCTGCCATAATCATCTATTTCAGAAAACGGACTCGGCAGAAGCATCAGCAGGCTATGGACAAGTTTGAGCGGGAAAAGGAACGGGAGTTGTATACTGCGAAGATAGACTTCTTCACGAATGTGGCGCATGAGATACGTACACCGCTTACACTGATAAAGAGTCCGCTCGAGAATGTATTGGCTTCCCGTTCTGTTTCGGATGACATCAGGGATGATTTGGAGACCATGGAACTGAATACCAACCGGCTGCTCGACTTGGTGAACCAGTTGCTGGACTTCCGGAAGACGGAGACGCAAGGCTTCCAATTGAATTTTGTGGAATGTGACGTGTCTGAGCTCTTACAAAAGACGTATAAGCGTTTCAAGCCTTTGGCACGTGAAAGGGGGCTGGTATTGAGTATAGAGACTCCCGAAAGCTTGTATGCTTCGGTTGATAGGGAAGGGCTTACCAAGATTATCAGCAATCTGCTGACCAATGCGATAAAGTATTCGGAGACCTATATACGCATCAGGCTATATTCGGAAGGTGAAAGACTGCTGCTTTCTGTATGCAATGACGGCCTTGTCATTCCGGTAGAGATGCGCGAGGAGATTTTCAAGCCGTTCATCCAGTATAAAACCGGTACCTTGCGCTCTGTGCCCGGCACCGGTATCGGGCTTGCACTTGCCCGTTCATTGGCCGAACTCCATGAGGGTACGTTGTGCATGGAAGATTCGATGGAGAACAACTGTTTCCTGCTGTCACTTCCGCTGAAGCACGAGCAGACGGTGGCTATGGAGCATAAAGAACCGGTAACGGGCGGGGAATCCTCTGAGGAAAGTGGTGCAGGTACTGCCTTGGAACAGCACCGGTATACTCTTTTGGTGGTGGAAGACAGTCTGGAAATGCAGGCATTTGTTGTGAAACAGCTCTCTTCGGAATATCGTGTGCTGACTGCCGTGAATGGGGTGGAAGCTTTGAAGGTGTTGAAGGAACATACTGTAAATCTTGTCATTTCAGACATTATGATGCCCGAGATGGATGGATTGGAGCTGTGCGAGCATCTGAAGTCCGAGCTTGACTATAGCCATATACCGATTATCCTGCTTACGGCGAAGACGACCCTTCAAGCCAAAATAGAGGGAATGAAGCTGGGGGCTGACGTATATATAGAGAAACCTTTCTCCGTGGAATATCTGAAAGTTTGTGTGGCCAATCTGCTGAACAACCGTGAGAAGCTACGGGCTTCTTTTGTCAATTCTCCTTTTGTGCAGACGGGCAGTATGGCAATGACAAAGGCAGATGAATCTTTCCTTAAAACATTGAAGGAAGTGGTGGTTGCCAATATGCAGAATCCGGATTTCTGCCTGGATGATATGGCAAGCCTGCTGAACATGAGCCGGTCGAGCCTGAACCGGAAGATAAAGGGCATATTGGATATGACTCCCAATGACTACATCCGCCTGGAGCGGTTGAAGAAAGCGGCGCAGCTTTTAAAGGAAGGGGAGTGCAAAATCAATGAGGTTTGCTACATGACCGGCTTCAATACTCCTTCCTATTTCACCAAGTGCTTCCAAAAACAATTCGGTATTCTGCCCAAAGACTTCGTGAAATGATAGCATGGAATGCTTGCTAAATATAACAATCCAATCAAATGCCCCTGAGAGACACCTCAGGGGCATTTGATTGGATTTATAATTGCATAGATTGAAGCAATATTTGCATTAATTTTAGCTTTATGCGGATATATTTGCATCCGAAAACCAACAATTTATAATACTATGACCCCTATGCCTATGACGTAACAAATCCTAATCAATGTTCTATGATTGGCAGAAGTGACTAATCACTTTCTGCAGTGTATTTAAAAGCGGACGTTAGTTTCCGCATAGTTTTAAAATCTAATTCTATAAAAAATGATCAAGAAAATCTTATTCTTATTCTTTGTTGTGTTTGCAGCTACCGCTTATTCACAAGATGTGACCATAACGGGAACGGTGACGGATGCAAATAGTGAGCCTTTGGTGGGCGTGAATGTATTGGTGAAGGGTACTACCACGGGTGCCATTACCGATATTGACGGTAATTTCTCAGTGAGTGGAAAGAAAGGAAGTACACTCGTTTTTTCTTATATCGGTATGCTTACGCAGGAAGTTGTCTATAAGGGAACTGCCTTGCGTGTGGTGATGAAAGATGATTCGAAAGCACTGGAAGAGGTGGTTGTCATCGGTTATCAGACTGTGAAGAAGTCCGACTTGACTGGAGCGGTTGCCGTTGTTGATACCAAGGAAATGAAGAAAAGCGCTGCAGGAACACTGGCGAGCCAGATGCAGGGTTTGGCAACCGGTGTCAATGTTCGCAGCAGTGGGCGTGCAGGCGAGGATGCCGATATTCAGATTCGTGGTGTAGGCTCGTTGAGCAACAACTCTCCGTTGTGGGTCATCGATGGAATGATTACCAATCCGGGCGTTGACTTCAATCCGGCCGATGCGGAATCTATTCAAATTTTGAAGGATGCTTCTGCTGCTGCCATCTACGGTTCTCGTGCGGCAAACGGTGTGATTATCGTCACCACCAAGAAAGGTGCCAAAGGTCCCATGAAGGTGAATGTAAGCGTGAAGGAAACGCTGGAATGGAGTCCCAAGTACGACCTGATGAATGCCAAAGAGTACATCAAGTACAACGACATCGCTTATAATGAAGCCATCAAAAATGGCGTCGCTACCGTGAACTCTACCCAAAAGCATTCCGAGTTTGACACCAATTGGCAGGACGAGGTATTGAAGACTGCTTTGGTACAAGATTATAATGTGTCCCTTTCCGGTGGTGGAGATTCCGGTAACTATTTCGTATCGGCAGGTTACTATAATAATGACGGTGTCTCTTATGGCAATACATTCGACCGCTACAGTTTCCGTGTCAATACACAAGGCAAGAAAGGGTGGTTCTCTTTTGGTGAAAACTTGGCTTATTCGCTTACAAACACAGACCCGAACCAGACAAATACTTACAATGACTTTTTGCGCATGATGCCTACCATTCCCATCTACGATGAAAACAATCCGGGTGGATATGGCTATGGTGATGCTGCCAAGTACAATACTTTCGGAGTGAACCCGATTGCCCGCGAAGATTTGGAATACCGCCATTTCCGCCAGAATCGTTTGAATGGTTCTTTATGGTTGGAATTCAAACCGTTCGATTTCCTCTCTTATAAATTCAACGGGGGTATTGACCTTTACTTCTACGAGAACTCATGGTTCCGTGGCGAAGGTAATTGGACTCAGAACCAGGAGCACCGCGACCCGGAAGGGCAGAAGGCTCGTGACAATACCTACAACATGTTGATTGAACACACCTTGAACTTTAATAAGGATTTTGGCAAGCATCATGTGGATGCCGTGGTGGGTACAACTTACCAGCACCACGAATGGGAAGGTCTATGGGCTTCTCGTCTCAACTTCCCGATGCTGGGCAACGGTGACTATCTGACCGTATTGAATGCCGGGCAGAGCAACCAGCAGAACTCGAACAGCATTAGTGAGAATGCGATGATTTCTTACCTGGGACGTGCGAACTACATCTATGATGATAAATATTATCTGACTGCTACCTTCCGTCGTGACGGTACTTCCCGTCTGGCCAAGGAAAACCGTTGGGGCAACTTCCCTTCTATTTCTGGCGCCTGGAGAATTTCAAAGGAGAACTTCTTCGATGTGCCTTGGATTAATGATTTGAAGATTAGAGGTAACTGGGGGCGTCTCGGCAACTCTTCCATCGGTGATTGGGATTATATCGGAACCATCAACCAAAGTATTGTAACCGTGTTTGGTGGTGCCATCAATTCAGGTGCCGCTCAGGTGAAACTGGTAAATGCAGGTCTTCTATGGGAGACAAAGGAAACAGTGAATGTAGGCTTTGATGCAGCTTTCCTTGACCAGCGATTGACGTTTAGTGCCGAATATTACAATTCCAAGACAAATGATGTGCTTGCTGAAACTCCGATTGCCATCTCTACCGGTAATCAAGGTGGCTCTCCGTGGAAGAATGCAGCCAGCCTTCGCAACAAGGGTTTTGAGTTCACACTGGGTTGGAAAGACCAAGTATCCGATTTTAAGTATAGCGCTTTGCTGAATGTCACTACTATCGACAATGAAGTGTTAAGTTTGGGGCGTGACGGTAGCCGTAGAGATTATATTGATTCGGGGCAGGCAAGAACGAGACCAGGTCATTCGTTGGCAGAATTCTACTTGAGACAAACTGACGGTCTTTTCAGAACACAGCAGGAAATAGATGAGTATGTGACGAAAGGAACGCATGTACCCGAAGGAACTGAGAATAAAGTGGAGGCAGGTACTCCTATTTTGATTAACGGAAAGCGTCCTCAATTGGGTGATGTGAAATACCTTGACTTGAATGATGACGGACAGATTACGGACAAAGACCGTGATTATTGCGGTAGTCCTTGGGCTAAGATGCAAATGTCATTGGTGTTCAATGCGGAATGGAAGGATTTTGATTTCAGCATGATGTGGAACGGCCAGTTTGGCAACAAGGTGTTCAATGTAGCACGTTGGCAAGGTCGCCTGTTCTCGGACAACTCCAACTATATTCGCTTCAAGAGTGGCGAGGAGCCTTATCAAATAAATCCTAATTCCAATACTCCGCGTATCATTTATGGTGATGACCGCAACTCTGTTCAATCAGACCGTTTCTTGGAAAATGGCTCTTACTTCCGTATGAAGAACATTTCAGTCGGTTATAATTTCCGTCAGAAATGGTTGGCTAATCTGGGTATTGAGAAACTTCGCTTGTATGCTACCGGAAGCAATTTGATTACCCTTACCGGCTATTCCGGTCTGGACCCTGACTTTAAGGGAGTGAACTCTGTGTGGAACAGCGGTACGGACAGCTTTGCCTATCCTAATATGCGTTCTGTGATGTTCGGACTGGATTTGACCTTTTAACTTATAACTAATAATCAGAAATTATGAACAAGATATATAAAATGATGCTTGTCGGTGCCATGGGGTTGCTTTCAGGATGTAGTGCCGACTTGCTGGATATAGACAATCCCAACGAAGTGACTAACACTACTTATTGGAACAAGCCGGAGGACGCTACAGCCGGGGTGAATGCTTGCTATAGTTTTCTCTATAAGGAAGGTACTTGGATGCGTTGGCTCTCTTTCCGCTACGACTTGACATCGGACGAGGGCTGGAGTTCTTCTCCTTGGATTGAATTGGGTGACTGGACACGTTTCCTTTACAACAACTACAACTTTTATGAAGGGAATACAGTTCACTGGGAACATTTTTATGTAGGCATCTTCCGTTGCAACCAAGTGTTGGCCAATGTGCCCAACATAGAGATGGATGAAACCACGAAGAACCGCGTATTGGCGCAGGCATCTTTCTTGCGTGCCTTGTGGTATTTCCAAGTAAATCTGTTGTGGGATAAGGGTACCATGCCGTTGGAACCTACTGATGCCAACTATATTCCGAAAGATGCTTCTGAACAGGAAATCTGGGACCAAGTAGAGAAAGACTTGAAATTTGCCATGCAATATCTGCCCGAATCTTGGGATGCTGCCAACTTGGGCCGTGCTACCAAAGGTGCAGCCAAGGCATTGCTGGGCAAGGCTTATATGCAGCAACACAAATATGACTTGGCCAAAGCAGAGCTTCAATGGCTGATTGACAAGGAAGGTTCTTTATATGGCCTTATTGAAAACCGTGAAGACAACTTTACCGATTTGGACGAGAACAACAAGGAAGGTATCTTTGAAATTCAGTTCGATGACCAGAACAAGGGTGGTACGGGTAATGATGCCAGCATGGCATTCGGTTTCCAGCGTACTCAGTTCTATGCCCCGAGTGGTATAGGTTGGGGAGACGGTAAGGCACGCCGCTGGCTGGTGGATGAGTTCTTGAAAGAGAAGCGCGTGGATGGAAAGAACGACCTGCGCTTGTACAACAGCATCCTTTACCGTGGATTTTCGCAGGACTTCCCTGACCAATCGAAGAAATATTATAGGTTTGAGAACGCCGACTGGAACGATGGTTGGGGAACGGATCCCGAGGATTGCTACATCCGTAAATACAACACATCCTACTTTCGTGATGCTGAAGATTACTTTGCACGTAACAACTACCGCATCATGCGTTATGCTGACATCCTAATGAACTATGCAGAGTGTCTTGTTGAAACGGGTGCCAATCCTGCCGATGCTGCTGTTTATGTGGACAAGGTAAGAGAACGCGCCGGTCTGGCCAAGTTGAAAGACAGCCAATGGAAAGATTGCTTGAGCTCTAAAGATGCCTTTATCAAGCGTCTGCAGATGGAACGTACTTTGGAACTCTGCTTTGAAGGTTGGCGTTGGGCCGACTTGAAGCGTTGGGGATTACTTGATACCGAAGCGGGTATAGAGGAACTGGAAAAACGCGATAGAGACTTCAAAAACTTCGTTGTGGGTAAGCATAGACGGTTGCCTATTCCTAGAGATGAAGTGGATGTAAGTACTGTAAATGGCGAGATTCATCTCAACCAGAATCCAGGCTATTGATAACCAAAGAAGGCTATGCCTGGAAGCCTGTTCTCATTCAGGATGCTTCCGGCATAGCCTTTTCTTTCTTAAATCTTATACTATATGCTTGTCTGTAAAAAACTACTATTACCATTCGTTTTTGCTTGCTGCGGCAGCTTGTTTGCGCAGAGCATCCAGAATCCGGTACTTCCGGGAGTGGCGGATGCCGGTGTAATGAAATATAATGGCAAATATTATATTGGCGGGGTCCGTACAAACGGGGATTTCTATGTATCCGATGACCTGGTTCATTGGGGGAAACCTATCCATGTCGTATCCATGAACAATGACTGGACCAGAGGCAGCGGAGCCGGAGATGACCAGATTCATGCCAATGACATGTTCTATCTGAATGGAGATTTTCATTTGTACTGGTCAGTCAATTATTGGGGGAAGGACAAGCATGCCGTTCACATTGTACATGCGCAGAGCAAAGATGTCTTGGGCGCTTATACAGAACCGGACAAGAAGACATGGATGGATAACCGTATCGACCCCAAAATATTCAGAGATGATGATGGACAACTATACATGTATATGGTACGTTTTACTGATGGAAATACCATATGGGGACGTAAAATGAAGAACCCGGCAGAGTTTGCCGGCGAACCGGTGTGCCAGTTCGCCTCATTGCCGGATACATGGGAAACGATGGATAACAGAGTAGCGGAGGGACCGTGGGTCATGAAGTATAGAGGCCGCTACTATATGATGTACAATGCCAACCACACCTCTACAGAGTGGGGCAATTATCAGTTGGGAGTTGCTGAGGCAGACTCTCCTTTAGGTTTTCAAAATGGTAATAAATATAGCTATCCGGTTGTAGGCTGCAATCAGACACAACTGGAGGAGAAGCAAGTGGATTTATTGCGGTATGGCCGCACGTATGAGCCGTTGTTTGCTTATACGGAGAGCAAACCGGGAAGCGATTGGACAAAAGTGACCTACGATGACTCCGGCTGGGCGAGGGGGGAGACCGGCTTTTCGTCCCGTGAAGTGAAAGGTTCCACCACCCGGCATCTGGGCACCTTGTGGAATACGCCCTCCTTATGGTTGCGAAAGACTTTCTCTGCCGGTAGCGAAACCGGCAACCTGGCATTGCGTGTCGCTCACGACGGAGATACCCGGATTTATCTGAACGGAACACTTGTCTACGAGAAGCAGGGGCGTGATTATTGTATCGTGAACCTGGACAAGAAGCTGCGTGCTGCTTTGAAGGAAGGCACGAATCTGCTTGCCGTAGAAACAAACAAGGGACGTTCGCAATTCTTCGACGTTTCTCTGTTCGATATGAAAGACGGTATTGCCGATGATATTCTGATGACTCCCGGTCAGCCCAATATTTTGAGAGGCCCCAACGGATTTGAATGGTGGCTGATTTATATGGCAAACAAGAACGATGAGCATCGGGGGCAATATATCAACCGTGTCCAGTTCTTCGACAAGACGTTGTTTGTGGATGGTATCACCGGCCCTCGCACGGCAGGTTATCATCCCGAACCTTCGATGCCTACCTTTGCGGGTAAAGGCGAGACAGCTTCGTTCGGTGTGTTGCAACAAGTACAGCCGTCCGTGGCTTACTTGTTCGAGACGGGAGTCAAGACCGAGGGTGGAGCCGGCATCGTTGCCTGGTGGAAGGATGCGGATAACTGTGCCTATGTCGGTCTGGATGCCGAGAACCGGAGCTGGTACCTGCGTACACTTGTCGGCGGTAAGGAAAATAAGGAATCCTATGCCCTGCCTGAAGATTTCCGTTGGGGTGTGTACCATCATCTGCGCATTGAGCGTAACGGTGGCTGTCTGAAGATTTGGCTGGATGAGATTCCCGCACCGGGGAGACATGTCTTTGCAGAGGCTCTTCCGGTAGAAGAAGCGGGTGTTCCCGGAGTATTTGACGAGACAAAGTCTGCCTTGTTCGAAGGGGCTACCTATACCATCGGCTTCGATGATGTGCATTTCCAGCTTTCGGGGAATGAGGAGTTGTTGAAGGGCGATTTCTTGAACGATTATGAATTCAGCTTCCAGTTGTCCGGCTTGTCCGGACAAGACAAGGCAGGAAGCTATCCGGTTTATGTGGATAAGGATAACTATGTGAAGGCTCAGTTCGATGGCATCACCCGTATGCTTGAGGTGACAGCCGTGAAGAAAGGGAAAACTGCCTGGAAGAAGGAATTCCCGTTGGGATGCCTGCAAACGCTCTATCCGGATGTGAAGTATACCGACTTCATTGAGAAAGGTTATCGTTTTGCCGCACCTGCATGGTTGGATACACTTTACCTGAATCGTCACGAAGCAGGCAATAAATCCGAATTTGTGGATGACATGTTCGGCAAGTTCGACATAGAATACCTGAATGGCGGCGAATGGCATCCGATAGAAAACAAAGATAGGGGGATAGCAGAACATCCTGCATATAATTATTGTACCTTTACTCCGGTAAAGGCAGAAGGCATCCGCTTCATCAACAAGGAGGCGGAGGATTTGGAACGCCATATCTATAAGATAGGTGTACATGAATTGTGGAAGGAATCCTATAATTTCCGTGCCGTGCGTCGTGCAGACAAGCTGTATCTGTTTGTCGACGGCAGGGAGCTGGGAGCTTTGGATATACGCTACCCTGCATCCCGCATCGGATTCTGTTCGGAGGGCGGCTCTCCGGTTTATAGTGGTACGTTGTATTATCATGTAGGGCAGAGGCGCGATTAGACGCAATCGTGGGATGTGCCGTTCCGTATATATGTAATGAAAAATGTATATAGAAGCTGGTGTTTGTATTTCCTTGTGAATCAGTGTGATGGACTGGGGTGATTCAGTATACGACTGAATGTATTTCAGTATACGATTGAATAGGATTCAGTATACGACTGAATAGGGTTCAATATACGGGTGTAACGGAACATCTTCTTGAAAGTAAATATTTATCATCATAACAATTGTTTAAGAAAGAATCATGAAAAAGAATTTTATATGTATGTATCTGTTTCTGTTGGCCACGCTGGCTTCCTGCCAGTCCTGCTCTTCAGACTATAAGGATGTGGACGATATTGTTGTCGAAGGAGTTGAAACGCCGGTGCTTTTGGGCGACCCGTTCATCATGTTGCACGATGGCACTTACTATGCCTATGGCACCCATGCGGATGACGGCATCGAAGTCTATACCTCCGATGATTTGAAGACTTGGAAGTATAAGGGCATGGCGCTCCAGAAGAAGGATGTCTGGGCCGATCGCTGGTTCTGGGCACCGGAGGTCTACGAAGTGAACGGGAAGTTCTATATGTATTACTCGGCAGACGAGCATATCTGTGTGGCAACAGCAGACTCACCTGCAGGACCATTTACCCAAAGTAAGAAGGAACCGATGATTGCCGATGAGAAATGCATTGACAACTCTCTGTTCATTGATGATGACGGCACGCCTTATCTCTTCTTCGACCGTTTCAACGACGGGCTCAACATCTGGGTGGCCGAATTGGAGAAAGACCTCATGACTATCAAGAAGGAGACCATGCACCCTTGCATCCACGTCTCTCAGGCATGGGAGGAAGTGTGGCCCCGCGTGAATGAAGGTCCGTTTGTCATCAAGCACAATGGACTCTACTATATGACCTATTCCGCCAACAGCTATGAGAGTCCTTTCTACGGCATAGGTTGCGCCACAGCTACCGATTTGATGGGTACCTGGACCAAATACGAGGAGAATCCCTTGCTGCAGAAACCCGGAGAACTGGTTGGGGTGGGGCACAGTGCCACCTTCACCGACAAGGCGGGCAAGCTTCGTATCGTTTTCCATGCCCATAAGGACAAGAGTAGCATCCATCCGCGCGCCATGTACATCAGTGACGTTTCTTTCGAGAAAGTGGACGGTGTGGACCGCATGAGAATCAGCAAGGACTATATGACACCCAAAATAGTAAAATAAGAGATGGATATGAAGAAGAATTATATATTGCTGCTGTTGCTTTGTCTTTGCTTTGCAGGCTGCAAGGAGAAGACGGTTGTAGAATCAGACTATCTGCCGATTGCCGACCCTTACGTAATGCTTTACGACGGCAAGTATTATGCTTACGGCACCGGAGGTACGGTGGAGGGGGAGGGCTTTGCCTGCTTCTCTTCCGATGACCTGAAAAGCTGGACGCGTGAAGGCCAGGCATTGTCGGCTACCGACTCCTACGGCACGTGGGGATTCTGGGCACCGGAAGTCTACTACATCGGGTCGAAGAAGAAGTTCTATCTGTTCTATTCCACCGAAGAGCATATCTGCGTGGCAACGGCAGATGCTCCCCAAGGTCCGTTTCGTCAGGAGGTGAAGCAGCCGATATGGGATGAGAAGAGTATCGATACCTCTCTCTTCATCGACGATGACGGCACGCCTTACCTCTATTTCGTGCGTTTCACGGATGGCAACGTCATCTGGGTGGCAGAGATGAACGATGACCTGACCGGCATCAAGCAGGAGACACTGACGGAGTGCATCAAAGTAGGGGAGCCTTGGGAACTCTCGCAGGACAAGCCCGCCAAAGTAGCCGAGGGGCCTTCCATCTTGAAGAGAGAGGACGTTTATTACCTGGTTTATTCGGCCAATCACTTTGAAAGCAAGAACTACGGAGTGGGTTACGCGACTTCGAACAGCCCGATGGGACCGTGGAAGAAATACGAGGGAAATCCGATTCTGCAACATGCCGACGGCTTGATGGGTACCGGTCATGGAGCACCCTTCTGCTGTAAGGACGGTAGCTGGAAATACATTTTCCATGCACATTGGGATTCCACGAAAGTACAGCCGCGCACTTCGTATATCAAGGATTTTGCCATTTCCGACCAGGGAACGGTTTCTATCGGTGGCTCTCTTATCCGTCCGCAGGTATTGGGCAGTACATCACTCGAAAAGTAAAATGAAAGAATGAAAAGAATACATTGTATGAAGAAGTTTCTTGTATTATCAGTGTTATGCAGTCTGATAGCCTGTTCCTCGTCATCGGCTACAAAAGAGGATAAACCGGAAGAACAACAGCCGAAGAATGTCTATCGCAATCCGGTGATAGATTATAGTTTGCCAGACCCTTCTGTCATTGAGGGAGATGATGGATACTACTATTTGTATGCCACCGAGGACATACGCAATCTGCCGATTCACCGTTCCAAGAACCTGGTGGATTGGGAGTATGTAGGTACTGCCTTTACGGACCGTACGCGGCCTGATTTTGAGCCGAACGGCGGTTTGTGGGCGCCGGACATCAACAAGATAGGTGATAAATACGTGCTCTATTATTCTATGTCTGTTTGGGGAGGCGAGTTAACTTGCGGCATCGGTTGTGCTACTGCCGATAAGCCTGAGGGACCTTTTACGGACCACGGAAAGATGTTCCGCAGCAATGAAATCAATGTACAGAACTCCATCGACCCTTTCTATATAGAGGATGGAGGGAAGAAATATCTTTTCTGGGGCAGTTTTCGAGGAATCTATGCGATTGAACTGTCTGATGACGGACTCTCTCTGAAGGACGGCGCCACACCGCAGCAAGTGGCAGGAACCGCTTACGAAGGTACCTATATTCACAAGAAGGACGGGCATTACTACTTCTTCGCTTCCATAGGAAGTTGTTGTGAGGGATTGAAGAGTACTTACACTACTGTTGTAGGCCGTTCAGATAATCTTTTCGGCCCCTATGTCGACAAGAATGGCGGTAGCATGATGGATAACAAGCACGAAGTGCTGATTCAGAAAAGCAATTCCTTTGTGGGTACCGGTCATAATTCGGAGATTGTGACGGACAATGCCGGCAATGACTGGTTCTTTTATCATGCGGTGAGCACAAAGAAGCCTGAAGGCCGTGTATTGATGTTGGATAAGATTAGCTGGGAAGACGGATGGCCGACGGTAGAAGGCTCCGTTGCATCCACGGAAGCGGAGAAACCGAAATTCTGACAAGTATGAAGAAATCTATTTTAATCTCCTTGTTGGCCCTATTGATGATGGGCTGTCAAGTATCGGGTGGCAGTTCCTTGAAAGTGGAGGAAACCACTGTTGAAATGCGGAAGAATCCCGAAGGAGTAGCTGTATCGGCTCCCCGTTTCTCATGGCAACTGGTAACCGACAAGCAGGATGTGATGCAGACTGCTTATCAGATTGAAGTGGCGGACTCGGAAAAGGGCTTGCAGGCCGGCTCCGGGCTGGTATGGAACAGCGGTCGTGTGGAGTCTGGCCAATCGGTGCTAGTGAAGTACGCAGGGGCGTCTTTGGAGTCGGGACAGAAATATTGGTGGCGTGTCACTGTATGGACAAATACCGGTGACAAGGCGCAAAGTAGTATCCAATATTGGTCAATGGCTTTGCTGGACAGTTCGGACTGGAAAGCCGGCTGGATTGGACTGAACGACAGTACAAACTTGAAACTGGACGGTGAGCGGACCATCCTTCCGGCACGTTATCTGCGGAAGGAGTTTGATTTGCCGTCACAGCCGAAGCGTGCAGTCCTTTATGTTTCGGGAGTAGGCTCTTCCGTATGCTATATGAATGGCGAGAGGATTGGAAACGATGTATTCGGTCCTTTGCCTACCTGGTACGATGCTTCTGTATCTTATCTGACCTATGATGTCACCCCCTTGTTGAAGTCCGGTACCAATACGATAGGCGTGGCTCTGGGCAACGGCCGGTATCTTTCCATGCGTGCCAATGGGATGGTAGGTTTTGGTTTACCCCGTCTCATGGCGCAGTTGAATATAGAGTACGACAATGGTGAGACGGTGTCGGTAGCCAGCGATGACTCCTGGAAAGTGACGAACTGCGGTCCTATAACCGCAAACAACGAGTTTGACGGTGAGTGGTATGATGCCCGCTTGGAATTGGGCAAATGGGCGGAAAGCGGCTATGATGATTCCGGATGGAAACCGGCCGAACGGATGGAGGCTCCCAAAGGAAAACTTGTGGCACAGCTCTCTCCGAGTCTGAAGGTGATGGAGGAAATAAAGCCAATATCCGTTAAATCGGTAGGTGATGGAAGATATATCGTGGATATGGGGCAGAATATGGTAGGAATACAGCAGGTGAAACTGCGTGGCAAGAAGGACAAGCCCATTACCATGCGTTTTGCCGAAGTGCTGAAGGACAATGGTACGGAACTGTATCTTGACAACCTGCGCAGTGCCCTTGTCACGGATATTTATACTCCTGCCGCTGACGGTGAGTTTGTTTGGGAACCGTTGTTTGTTTACCATGGTTTCCGTTTTATGGAAATATCCGGTTTGGACTATGAACCGGCAGCGGATGATTTCATCGGTAAGGTGGTGTATGATGAAATGGCAACGAACGGTACGTTCGAGACTTCCGAGGAGTTGATTAACAGAATTCACAAGAATGCCTATTGGGGAATCCGTGGAAACTATCGCGGTATGCCTACCGACTGCCCCCAGCGTGATGAACGTCTTGGATGGCTGGGCGACCGCACTACCGGTGCCTATGGTGAAAGTTTCATTTTCGGCAATGCCTTGATGTATAAGAAGTGGCTGGTGGATATAGAAGAGTCCATGAATGAAAATGGAAGTATCTCTGTGGTATCTCCCCGTTACTGGACCATCTTCCATGATGACGTGACTTGGCCGGCTGCCTATTTTTACGTAGCCGACATGCTTTACCGCCAGTTTGGCGATGATAGCTCCATCAAAGAGCGCTATCCGTCCATGAAGCGCTGGGTAAACCACATGACGGAGACCAAAATGAAGGACTATATTCTGGTGAAGGATGAATACGGGGATTGGTGCATGCCTCCCGAGTCGCCGGAGCTGATTCATTCGGAGGACCCTGCCCGTAAGACGAACGGTGAAGTGTTGAGTACAACGGTGTTTTACAGTATTCTGCAACTGATGGAGAAGTTCGCGCAAATGAACGGACTTCCGGCAGATGCTGAAGAGTATGCAGCACTTGCCATTAAGGTCAAGGACGCTTATAACAAGAAATTCTTCAATACTGAGACTGCACAGTATGACAACAATACGGTGACGGCAAACCTGCTTTCCCTCAGACTGGGTCTGGTTCCCGACGGATATGAAGATAAAGTATTTGCCAATGTCGTGGAGAAGACGGAAAAAGACTGTAAGGGACATGTCAGTGCCGGTGTGCTTGGCATCCAGCATCTGATGCGCGGACTTACCGAGTACGGCGGACTGGAACTTGCCTATAAGATAGTGACCAATGACACTTATCCCTCATGGGGTTACATGATTAAGAAGGGTGCAACCACCATTTGGGAATTATGGAATGGTGACACGGCAAATCCGGCGATGAATTCAAGAAACCATGTGATGCTTTTGGGAGATCTGCTGATATGGTTCTATGAGGATCTTGCCGGCATAAAGAATACTCCCGCTTCCGTCGGGTTCAAGCAGATTCTGATGGAACCGGTATTCCCGGAAAAACTGAATTATGTGAATGCTTCGCATGTATCGCCTTATGGCAGAATAGGAAGTTCCTGGAAACGTGATGGCAATAAGCTGGAGTGGAACGTTGAGATTCCTGCCAATACAACCGCTACGGTCAAGCTGCCGCTTGACTTCCATGTACAGGTAGATGCCGGTCAGGCGGGAATTCATTCCGTGGAGGAGGCTGACGGTAAGCTGGTAGTCGAATTGGGCTCCGGCAAGTATGTATTCATGTCTGAATGATATTTTTCTAACAACAATAAAACAGATGTAACTATGAGACTAAAAAGATTGTTTTTGGGGGTAATGCTTTTGGTGGGCATTACGGGTGCCGGAGCGACAAATGCTGCTCCGGAAGACATCTCTGCTTCTATTTCCTTGAAAGTGCCGGGGAATGATGCCAAGCAATATCCGCTGGCCTTGCAGAAGATGCAGGATGGTATGTACAGCTGCCGGGCTTCGGAAAAGTTACCGTTGGACATCATCCGCCAGGTGGTGGACAAGGATGGCAAACAGCGCATTACCGTCACACTCAAGGCGCTGGAAAATGTGTATTTCAACTACGGGGAACAGATAAAGACCGGTTACAAGCATTCAGACTGCCAGTTCTACATGCCGGGCTTCTGGTATCGCCGCAACCTGCGTTCGCCGAAGGAAGCCCCTTCTTTCCACACATCGGACAGTTGGCTGGTGCGTGAGGACCGTTTGAGCACTCCGCTGACGGCAGCTTTCAATCCGGCAAGTGGTACGTCCATGTCGGTTATCCGTATTGACAAGTTCGACAAGGAAGCTTTGACCACTCATAAGGAGGGAGAGGTAATCTTGTCCGGTGAGACTTCCATCGGATATACCGGTTTCTGCAATGTGGATGGTATGACTGTCTTGGCATACGGTTTCCCCTATAAGGAAGCACCGAAGACATATATCCGCAAATTGACGCTGGCTCCTGCCGTTGAGGCTTTCCAGTTGCTTCGTAAGGGTGACAGCATCTCCATGACTTGGGAGGTGTCCGAAAGGAATGCTGCCGATTTTTCGGAATGCGTACAGCGCACCTGGGAGTATTGTTATGACACTAACCGTCCGAAACCGGTTGACACACCTTACACGGTAGACCGCATGAAGGAGGTGATGAGCAACTTCTTCGTGGAAAGCTATGTTGGCAATACCCCCACTCATTATTATTCCGGTGTAGAGTTGGAGACTGCTACTTGTGCCAATACCGATGTTGCCGAAGTGGGCTTTGTGGGACGTACATTGCTGAACGCTTTCAATGCTTTGGAGTATGGCAAACAGCAGAACCGCCAAGACCTGGTGGACAATGCCAATCATATCTTTGACACTTATCTCCAGAACGGTTTTTCGCCTGCCGGTTTCTTCAACGAAGTGGTACACTACAACCGCGGCTTCAAGGAAACCAGACATAGCATCCGCCGTCAGTCCGAGGGAGTGTATGCCATCTTGAACTATTTGAACTACGAGAAACAGCAGAAGCGTAAACACCCCGAATGGGAGAAACGCATCAAGGGCATGCTGGACAGCTTCCTCAAGTTGCAGAACGAGGACGGCAGCTTCCCGCGCAAGTTCAAGGATGATTTCTCTGTCGTGGATGCCAGCGGTGGTAGCACGCCTTCGGCAACATTGCCTTTGGTGATGGCGTCCAAGTATTTCAAAGACAAGCGTTATCTGGCAAGCGCCAAGCGTACGGTAGACTATCTGGAGAAGGAACTGATATCCAAAGCCGATTATTTCTCTTCTACGCTGGATGCCAACTGCGAGGACAAGGAAGCCTCCTTGTATGCTGCTACGGCTGCTTATTACCTGGCTTTGGTTACCAAAGGAGAAGAGCGTGCACACTATGCCGGTCTGGCAAAGAAAGCCGCTTATTTTGCCTTGTCATGGTATTATACTTGGGATGTTCCTTTTGCCGAAGGTCAGATGCTGGGAGATATCGGCTTGAAAACCCGTGGTTGGGGAAATGTGTCGGTAGAGAATAACCATATCGATGTATTTATCTTCGAATTTGCCGATGTGCTGCATTGGCTCTCCAAAGAGTACAACGAGCCGCGCTTCTCTGACTTTGCCGAGGTGATATCCACTTCCATGCGCCAGTTACTGCCGTATGAAGGACACATGTGTGGCATTGCCAAAGTAGGCTATTACCCGGAAGTGGTGCAGCATACCAATTGGGATTACGGACGTAACGGAAAGGGATATTACAACAATATCTTCGCTCCGGGCTGGACGGTTGCTTCTTTGTGGGAGTTGTTCACTCCGGGACGTGCGGAGCAGTTCTTGTTGAAAAAATGATAGTCTAAACAGTAACCAATATTGTATTTATGAATAAGATGATGACTTTGTTGGCAAGCGTGATGCTATTGGCATCGGCTTGCACGGGCAAACAGGCGAGTGAAAAGACTGCTTCTGGACTGGAACCTGCGAACTTCCGTACGGAAGTGGATGGCAAGCAGACAGACTTGTTTGTTTTGGAGAATAAGAATGGTATGGAAGTTTGTATTACGAATTTCGGTGGACGTATTGTATCAGTGATGGTGCCGGACAAGGATGGCGTTATGCGTGATGTGGTGCTGGGCTTCGATTCCATTCAGGACTACATCAAGTTCCCTTCGGATTTCGGCGCTACCATCGGACGTTATGCCAACCGTATCAACCAGGGTAAGATTACAGTGGATGGGGTAGAGTATCAGCTGCCGCGCAACAATTACGGTCATTGCCTACATGGAGGTCCCAAGGGATACCAATATCAAGTGTTCGATGCCCGCCAGTTGAGCAGTCAGGTTCTGGAGCTGACTTATCTGTCGAAAGACGGAGAGGAGGGCTTCCCGGGTAACCTGACCTGCAAGGTCACTTTCTCGCTGACAGATGACGATGCCATCGACATTCGTTACAGTGCCGAAACAGACCGTACCACTGTTGTCAATATGACGAACCATTCTTACTTTAACCTGGACGGTGACCCCTCCAAGTCCAATTCGGATTATCTGCTCACTATCGATGCAGATGCTTATACCCCCGTGGACAGTACCTTCATGACTACCGGTGAGATTGTTTCCGTAGAAGGTACGGATATGGATTTCCGCACTCCTACTGCTGTTGGCGCCCGTATCGACAATGACTTTGAGCAGTTGAAGAACGGCAAGGGCTATGACCACAACTGGGTACTCAATACGAAGGGCGATGTCACCCGCCCGTGTGCCACCCTCGAATCTCCCTCAACGGGTATTGTGCTTGATGTCTATACCAACGAACCGGGCATTCAGATTTATGCCGGTAACTTCCTGGATGGCACACTGACCGGAAAGAAAGGTATTGTGTACGGTCATCGTGCTTCTGTCTGTCTGGAGACTCAAAAGTATCCCGATACGCCCAACAAGCCGGAATGGCCTTCTGCATTGCTGAAGCCGGGAGAGAAGTATGACAGTCATTGCATTTATCGCTTCTCGGTGAAGAAATAAATATAGGGGATGTGTCATCTGTGTGCTATCAACCGTTTTGATACCCTCTTATTGTATGGCCTTTTTTGTGAATCTAAAATATAATATACAATGAGACACTTTAGTGTTTTTTTATTGGCTACTTTATTCCCTTTGATTTTCATGGGTTGCAAAAGTGAGGAAGACTCTTATCCTCCTATTCATTATGGATACAATTTAGCATTTGTCGATGAAAATGGCAATGATTTGATTGAGGGAATGCAAACCGGTCTTGGAAGAAATGGTAAGCCTGCTTTGAGAGAGAAAGATTACTCCTATAAATTGGTAGAACCCGATTCTAAAGATGACTTTACCGGACCGGACTGTATCTATGTGGAAAGCAGGGACGGACTTTTTACTTTGGCAATCTTTGATGCACTATGGGATGGATATAAATATGACAAGAAGACTGAAGTATTGAGGCGTACGTTTGTTTGTCCCTATATCTTTGGTGACGGAGAGGAACATTCCATTATTTCCCATTGGAAGTACAATGATGGTTATGGCAGTGTTGAACTTATTAGAGTAACTATAGATGGTGTGGATGCCCGCATCGAATCAGGAACAGACAAATATCAACAACCGTTAGTTATCGCTGTGTTGGCAAAGTAACTTGTTTTTCTTGGAATACTCTGTCTTGGTAAAATCAGCACTTTATCAAGACAGAGTTTTTATTCTTTGGAATTACCGCATCGCCAGCGCCTTATTCTCCGCCTCCTCCATAATCTCCCGTTCTCCCGGCCCTTTGTCATTGATGCCGCAAAGGTGGAGGATGCCGTGGATGATGACCCGGTACAGTTCGCGTTCGTAGTTGTTATCGGCGAACTGTTCCGCATTGGTGCGTACGGTATCGAGGCTGATGAAGAGGTCACCGCTAAGGCGGTTGCCTTCACAGTAGTCGAAAGTGATGATATCTGTGTAATAATCGTGTTGCAGATATTGGCGGTTCACTTCGAGTATTTTCTCGTCCGAGCAGAAGATATAGGCGATTTCACCGACTCTTTTTCCGTAAGTGGCGGCTACGGATTTTATCCATTCCGTGGTTTCACGCTTCTTGATGGATGGCATTTCCACGCCGTCTGTCTGATAACTAATCATTTTATTTACGATTTAATGATTTACGATGTACGATTGAAATTACGTTCTTGCGATTAAGCTAGTTCTTTTAAAAGAAGAATAAGTAACTGATGATGATGGCTGCAATGATGCCGGAAAAATCGGCAATCAGCCCACACGTCACGGCATTCCTCGTTTTGGTGATACCTACGCTGCCGAAATACACCGCAAGAATATAGAATGTGGTGTCCGAAGCGCCACGTGCCACGCAACTCATGCGTCCTACAAATGAATCGGCGCCATACTGTTTCATGGTGTCAATCATCAGTCCGTTGGCACCGCTGCCGCTCAGTGACTTCATCAGGGCAGTGGGTAGGGCACCTACAAAGCTGGTATCTACACCGAATAGTCCTACTACATAACCGATACCGTTCACCAGTATATCCATGGCGCCGGAAGTGCGGAAAACGGCGATTCCAACGAGAAAAGCAACCAGATAAGGGATAATGCGTACGGCAGTGGTAAAGCCTTCTTTGGCTCCTTCTATAAAGGCATCGTATACATTGATTTTCTTCCATAGCCCCCAGAGGATGAACAGCAGGATGATGGAGAACAGCAGTATGTTGGCAATTAAAGTGGAATATACGCCCATTTCATCGCGGCTAATCTGTGTGAACAGATAAATGAGTGCGGCAAAGAAAAGACTGATGCAGCCAATCAGGATAAGTATGGGCTTGTTCAGCAGGTTGATGCGTTGTGCAATGCTGACGGCAATGACACCGACAATGGTCGAGATGGCAGTCGTTATCAGTGTGGGGATAAAGATGTCCGTGGGTTGGGCGGCACCCATCTGCGAGCGATACATCATGATGCTGACGGGGATAAGTATCAGTCCCGAGGTATTGAGGACAAGGAACATTACCATCGGATTGGTGGCAGTATCCTTTTTCGGGTTTAGTTCCTGAAGTTCCTTCATGGCTTTCAGCCCCATCGGAGTAGCGGCATTGTCCAGCCCCAGCATGTTGGCAGAGAGATTCATGAATATGGAACCCATGGCAGGATGTCCTTTCGGTATTTCGGGGAAGAGGCGGCAGAATACCGGACTCAACCAACGGGAGAGGGCATTGATCATACCGCTGTTTTCGCCTATTTTCATCACGCCGAGCCAGAGGGCGAGTATTCCTGTCAGTCCCAGGGATATTTCAAAAGCTGTTTTGGAAGAGGAGAAGGTGGAGTTGACGAGTTCTGTGAATATCTCCACATCACCCATAAAGATGAGTTTGCAGAGGGCCACGATGAATGCGATGACGAAGAATGCTACCCAGATGTAATTTAAAACCATGTATCGTTACTTTGTTCTAATGGATTAATATTTGTTTTCGTTGGCAAGATTCCAGGCGTTGAGGAAAGCTGCTTTGGTTATTTCTATCATTTTCTCCCAGTTCAGCCGATCGGTGTGGTCCGAAGGCTGGTGATAATCGGGATGTCCGTCTGTGTGGTACCAGATGATGGGGATGTTGCACAGGGCAAAAGAAGCATTGTCACTTCCTCCCGTGGGGCGGTCCCAGGCGCGGTAGTCCGGTTGCAGGCGCAAGCTGTAGCGTGCAATGTCCTGCTTCAGCCAGTCGCCGAATACGGGGTGGGCGGCGGTGTAGAAGTAGACAACGTGTTGAGGCTGCTCGGGCTTATTGTTACGGCCTATCATGTCGAAATTGAGATAACCTTTCACCTGGCTGATGAAAGGACAGCTTTGTACAAAGTATTTTGAGCCGAGCAATCCCTTTTCTTCCCCATCCCAAAAGGCAAAGATGACCGTGCGCAGAGGCTTCTGTCCGGTGGCAAGAAATGCACGGGCTATCTGCAGGACGGCAGAGACACCGGAGGCATTGTCGTCTGCACCGTTGTATATCCGGTCGTTTGCCAGCGTCTCGTCCACACCCAGATGGTCGAAGTGGGCACCTACGATGACATATTCATCCGGTCGTTCTCCCGGGATGGTTCCCAATACATTACTCATCTGCAGGATGCGGTGGACGCCTTGTTCGAGGATGGCGATGGAGTCGGGATGCACTTGCCACCGTCCCCGTTGCTGGCGCTCCTTGTTGTATGCCTCGAAGGGTTGATAATAATTGTCCTTTTCCAGCGGGGCAATGCCGGCTTCTTTCAGGCAGGATGCCAGATAGCGGGCAGCCAGTCGTGAACCGTGCATGCCTGCTTCGCGTCCTTGCAGCTCATCGTCGGCAAGAAAACCGACAATAGCCTCGGCCGAAGTGCGGCTGATGCTTTGCAATCCCTTTTCTTGTGGAGATTGTGCATGTAAGGATAGTGCGAAAGAAAGGCAGCAGATTGCTCCCAAAACAGCTTTATACATGTCGTACGGTTTTAAGGATTGGACATACCGGTTGCAAAATTAAAGATAACTTTCCATAGTTCCGATATAAATGTCGTATTTTTGTCCGTTGGTGGATGAATTCAAATCCGTGTAAATCAAATGAGAGAAGGATGAAAAAGAAGAATGAAGCAGTGGAAACCGTCTTGTGCGAACGTGTGCTTTCGGCAGAAGAAGTGGCGTGCATCTCGGTACAGATTCAGCAGGAATTGGAGGCGTATATCGACCCGGTGAAAAGGGAGTATCTTCCCCGTTTCTTCAAGACCGGAAAGGGGCAGTATGGCGAGGGGGATAAGTTTCTGGGAGTGGTGGTACCCAACACCCGGCAGGTGGCAAAGCAGCACAAGCACGAACCTTTTGGGGTAATGGCAACCTTGCTTCAGAGTGAATGGCACGAGTGTCGCCTTTGTGCCTTGCTGATGTTGGTGGAGCGATTCAAAAAGAGCGATGAAAAGGGGAAAAAGGAGATTTATGACTTTTACCTTTCGCAAACGGGCCGTATCAATAATTGGGATTTGGTCGATTTGTCTGCCCCCGGCATTGTGGGCGAATATTTGAAAGACAAACTTCGTAAAGACCTCTACCGGCTGGCGGATAGTCCGCTGCTTTGGGACCAGCGCATTGCTGTGGTATCTACCTATACTCTTATCAAAAATAGTGATTTCATCGATATATTAGCCCTTTCGGAACGGCTGCTCCATCATAAGCATGACTTGATGCAAAAGGCGGTAGGATGGATGCTCCGGGAGATGGGTAAGCGGGACAAGGACTTGCTGGTACAATTCTTGGAGAAGTATTGCAGGACGATGCCGCGAACGATGTTGCGCTATGCCATAGAGAAGTTTCCGGAGGAGGAGCGCAAGGAGTTTATGAAGCGCTGATGGGGAATGAAAATCGTTAAACTGTATTTTGCTCTTCTTGCCAACAAGTTGACAAGTTTTTGCCACCTTATTGGCAAGACTTTGCCACCGCGTTGGCAAACTTTTGCCATAGGCATGGCAAAGTTTTGCCAAAGGTGAGGCAAAGAGTTGGCAAAATTAGTCTCTGATGGTCAGTGCGTTACCAAAGGTAGCCTTCTGCGTAACTATCAAATTCTGTAGCCATGCCGGCATCCAGATGTCTGAAGACGTTCAGTACGGATTGTTGCTCTTCGGGGAGCAGCAGGCGTTCGCCTTTGCGGGCGCGGTAGTAGGTGCGTTGGCCGAAGCCGGCTATCAGGTTGGCGATGGCGATTCCCCGCTTGTTGTAGGGTAGGCTGTTCAGCATGTTCATGAAGCCTTTGGCGTAACGCGCCTTCTGACTGGAGCGGTAGAAGGGGCATTCCCCTTTGACGGTGGCAAGGCGTTTGGGGCTGATGATTTTCCAGTAATCCTTTTCGGTAGGCATGCTCTGCATGGCGAGCTGGCGGAGGCAGGTGGCAGCCTTGGGGCATTGCCCGTTGAGGCATAAGGGGTAGTCGAAGGGGACTTGGGTAAAGGATATTTCTTCTTTCATAAGTAGCGTGTTCTATGCATTGTGCTTTCAGCAGGGGGGAGATTCGGCTTGCTGTCAGTAAATGGCTGGTTATTCTGCACAAATGTAGGAAGAAAGTGTGAGCCTGCAAATATATTTCAAGTATATATCTTGCTACTTCTATCGTTTTTTCTGTAATTTGCCTCCGGGCAGCATAATATTCCGTTGTATGGAGCGTACCAGGTATGTCATACGCCTTTTACTTATGTGAAAAAAGAAAGGGGATGAGTGCTATCTCAAAATAAATTCGTTATTTTGCAGGAAACAAAAGGAATATCCCTATGATTACTTATCTTAAAATAAATGGTTTTAAGTCATTTCATAATTTTGAAATGGAGTTTACCCCTTTGACCATTGTTGCAGGAACAAATGCTGCTGGGAAGAGTAACTTGTTTGATGCATTGAATCTGTTGTCACGCTTGGCTGAAGTGGACAAAATACATACAGCATTCAGAGAAGGGCAAAGAGGTGATTTGTTTGAACTATTCACTCAGTATGATGAACATGCTTATGCCGATGAAATGGAGTTTTGTGTGGAAGTGCTGGTAAATCGTGAAGTGACTGATGCTTGGGGAGCTACTGCAAGATTGAAATATACGAGGTTGCGTTATGAACTAAAAATACATCGCTTTGTAAACTCCAGTGGTATTGATGATTTAGAAGTTGTTTATGAACATTTGGCTACATTGAAACATCAAGAAGACAAATGGATAAAACTTTTGCCTAAAGAACAAATAGAATTTTGGAGACCTAAAGTAATTACAGGGAAACGTGGTCAACCTTATATCTATACACAAGAGCAAAATGAATTGCCTACGGTATTTGTTCCTCAAGATGGTGGTGGAGGTAACAAGCGAAGTTTTCCCCTGAGAAATGCTACGCGTACGGTATTGAGCAGCATTGATTCTGTTGATTTCCGCCATATTCTGGCCGTGAAGCAGGAAATGATCAGTTGGCGTTTCTTACAGTTGAACCCGGAGGATTTACGTCAACCCACAAGTAAGAGGACGGGAGAAGATGTCATTGGTGTTTCTGGGAAAAACCTGGCTGCAGCATTATTTAGGATTCAGCAGGAAGATAAATATTCATTGGTAGAGATATCTCGTGAATTAAATAGTTTTATTCCCAACTATACCCAGGTCTTTGTAGAAGATGATACAGAAAACAAGCAGTATATCATTTATCTGAAGAATGTGGACGGAAAGAAATACTCTTCCCGCGTGTTGTCCGAGGGTACGTTGCGATTGCTTACGCTTTGCATCCTGCAACACGATATGAAATACTCCGGTTTGCTTTGTTTTGAAGAACCGGAGAATGGCATTCACCCATTTAGGATAAAATCAATGGCGAAATTATTGAAGGATTTGACCACTAACTTTGAAGACCATGATCTACCTTTAAGACAAGTGATTGTGAATACGCATTCTACCGTTTTTGTCGGTGAAATTCAGAAATGGGAAGATGATTTGAATGTTTCCATCCATTTTGCGGAGATGAAATCAAGAGTGCTTTCTTTGCCATCGGGCAATAAGGTGAAACTCGATGTTTCGAAAATTATACAAGTTCCTAAAGAAGGGCAATTGACTATCAATTTCTCTGAGCAAGAACGAAAGCTTTCTTTGCAAATGATTAAGGAGTACTTAGAAAATACCCTAAAGGAGTGGTAATATGGCTAGACAATTATTTATTGGATTAATCACGGAAGGCCCTACGGATGTACGTTTCTTGCAGAGTGTGGTGGAAAGGACTTTTATTGATGTGGCTTTTGAATGCGAGAATGATTTAGAACCATACGTGAAATGCTTGACTGTGGAAAAAGTGCGACTTAGTTTTAATGAATATGTAGAGAAAGCTTCACGTCGAGGAATGGAAGAGATGGGTATGGATATACTTTGTGTCCATACAGATGCTGATAGTAAGGATACTAAAAGAGCCTATGCTGAAAAGATAAATCCGGCCAAAGAGTTCTTGTCTGATAAGAAAGGGGAGATTTGCAAGAGTCTGATTCCTATTGTTCCAGTGAGGATGGTAGAAGCATGGATGCTTGCTGACAAAGAACTATTAAAAGAGGAAATGGGTACAAGGATGTCGGATGAAGAATTGGGTATAAATCGTATGCCGGAACTTTATCTTGATCCTAAGGCTACCATTATACAAGCCATAGGTAAATCTAATCGGACTACGACACGTAGGCATAGGAAGGATTTGGATATTAGTGAACTATATGCTTCCATTGGTGCGAGGTTGGAATTGGAAAAGTTGCATCTGCTTCCTTCATATAGGCAATTTGTGGATGAGGTCAGAGAAGCCTACAGACAGTTGGGATTGTTACGGTAATGTGGAAAAATCAATAGGAAATAAAGCAGTGTTTGGAACATGATAGATAGTATGGAACAAGAAGATTTTGATATACGCAACCAGCAGCCCGTCACCAGCCGAGAACGTGATTTCGAGAATGCTCTCCGTCCGTTGAATTTTGAGGATTTCAGCGGGCAGGACAAGGTGGTGGACAATCTGCGCATATTTGTGAAAGCTGCCCGCCTGCGTGGCGAGGCGCTAGACCATGTGCTGCTTCACGGCCCTCCCGGATTGGGAAAAACAACACTCAGCAATATCATAGCCAACGAACTGGGCGTAGGTTTCAAGATAACTTCCGGTCCGGTACTCGACAAGCCGGGGGATTTGGCGGGAGTGCTTACCAGCCTGGAGCCCAATGATGTACTTTTCATCGACGAAATACACCGGTTGAGCCCCGTAGTGGAGGAATATCTGTACTCAGCCATGGAGGACTACCGCATAGACATCATGATAGACAAAGGCCCTTCTGCCCGAAGCATACAGATTGATTTGAATCCTTTCACGCTGGTGGGAGCTACCACGCGTAGCGGTCTGTTGACAGCTCCGTTGCGTGCCCGTTTCGGTATCAACCTGCATCTGGAATATTACGATGATGATGTGTTGAGCGGCATTATCCGTCGTTCGTCCGGCATCCTCGATGTGCCTTGCTCCGTAAGGGCTGCCACCGAGATTGCGAGCCGCAGCCGTGGCACACCGCGTATTGCCAATGCATTGCTGCGGCGTGTACGCGATTTTGCCCAAGTGAAAGGTTCGGGGAGTATCGATACGGAAATTGCACAGTTTGCCCTCGAAGCCCTGAATATCGACAAATACGGTCTGGATGAGATAGATAATAAGATACTCTGCACCATCATTGACAAGTTCAAAGGCGGCCCGGTGGGACTGACCACCATTGCCACCGCTTTGGGCGAAGATGCCGGCACGATAGAGGAAGTCTATGAACCGTTCTTGATAAAAGAGGGTTTCCTGAAACGTACCCCCCGTGGGCGTGAAGTGACGGAGCTTGCCTACAAGCATTTGGGGCGGAGTCTCTATAGTAGCCAGCGTACCTTGTTTGGCGACGAGTGATTCATTAATCATTAATCACTAACCATTAATCATTAAAAAGAAGTGGCCGGATTAAAATCATTGGCAAAAGAAACTGCCATTTATGGGCTGAGCAGTATTGTGGGGCGTTTCCTCAATTACCTGCTGGTGCCCGTATATACCATGGCGATGTCCGCACAGAGTGGCGGCTATGGCGTAGTGACGAATGTATATGCGTGGGTGGCCCTCATGCTGGTATTATTGACGTGCGGCATGGAAACCGGTTTCTTCCGCTTTGCCAATAAAGGGGAGGATGACCCGATGCGTGTGTACTCCACGACATTACTCAGTGTGAGTATGGGGGCGCTTACTTTCCTTGCATTGGGGCTGCTGTTTCTCGACCCTATTGCCGGATGGATGGAGTACAGTGAGCATCCCTGGTACGTGGGCATGATGATGATTGTGGTGGCGATGGATGCTATTCAAAGCATTCCTTTCGCTTATTTGCGCTACAAGAAGCGTCCCATTAAGTTTGCGGCACTCAAACTGCTGTTCATCTTCCTGAATATAGCACTGAATCTGGTCTATTATGTAGGGATGAAAGGGGATGACGTGGGCTATGCCTTCCTTTTCAATCTGATATGCACCTCTACCATTATGCTTTGCATGATTCCGGAGTTACGCGGGTTTGCTTATGTGCTGGATAAAAAACTGTTGAAGCGGATGCTTGCTTACAGTCTGCCGTTACTGGTACTTGGCTTGGCGGGTATCTTGAATCAGGTGGCCGATAAGATTATTTTTCCTTTTGTCTATCCGGATGAGGCGGAAGCTACTGTGCAGTTGGGCATTTATGGAGCTGCCAGCAAAATTGCTATGGTGATGGCGATGCTTACACAAGCTTTCCGCTATGCATACGAGCCTTTTGTCTTCGGAAAGAGCCGGGACAAAGACAATAAGCAGGTATATGCGCAGGCCATGAAGTTTTTCATCATCTTTACACTGCTGGCATTCCTGGCTGTCATGTTCTATCTGGATATTTTGCGCTATATCATCGGCCCTGATTACTGGCCGGGATTGCGGGTAGTGCCTATCGTGATGGCTGCCGAAATCTTTATGGGTATCTATTTCAATCTTTCCTTCTGGTACAAGCTGATTGACGAAACGCGTTGGGGAGCCTACTTCTCCCTGATAGGTTGCGCGGTGCTGGTAGTGATGAACATACTTCTGATTCCCCGATACAGTTATATGGCTTGTGCCTGGGCAGGATTCTGTGGCTATGGTATCGCCATGCTTCTGTCCTATTTCGTAGGGCAGAAGAAGTATCCCATTCAGTATGACCTGAAGGCTATCGGTAGTTATGTGCTGCTTGCGGCAGTACTCTATCTGGCTGCCGAATATGTCCCGATAGAAAATATCTACCTGCGTATGGTGTACCGTACCGTTTTGTTGCTGGTCTTTGTGGCCTATATCGTGCGGCGTGATATGCCTCTCGGCAGCATACCCGTCATCAGCTGGTTGATAAAGAAATAAACTACTGAATAGTAAATCGTCAAATTGTAAATATCATGGATTCTGACAACAGAAATACCTTCGCTATCAAGACTTTTCTGAAAGACTATCTTGATTTGCGTAAAGACAAGGACAATGAACTGGAAACTGTAGATTCCATCCGTAAGGGAGTGGAATTCAAAGGAGCCAATCTTTGGATTCTGATATTCGCCATATTCATGGCCTCGTTGGGATTGAATGTAAACTCCACAGCCGTGATTATCGGTGCCATGCTCATCTCGCCGCTGATGGGGCCTATCATGGGCGTGGGGCTTTCTGTGGGGTTGAATGATTTTGAATTGATGAAGCGGTCTTTGAAGAGCTTCTTGATAACTACCTTGTTCAGTGTGACCACTGCTACCATTTTCTTTCTGGTGAGTCCCGTTGCCGAGGGGCAGTCGGAATTGCTGGCACGTACGTCACCCACCATTTATGACGTATTCATCGCCTTGATGGGTGGCTTGGCAGGTGTGACGGCGCTCTCTACCAAAGAGAAAGGAAATGTGATTCCGGGTGTTGCCATTGCCACGGCTTTGATGCCGCCTCTCTGTACGGCAGGCTACGGGCTGGCAACGGGTAACTTGATTTATTTCCTCGGTGCATTCTATCTTTATTTCATCAATTCCGTGTTTATCAGTCTTGCCACTTTCCTGGGCGTGCGCGTGATGCACTTCCAGCGCAAGGAGTTTGTGGATAAGAACCGGGAGAAGAAAGTACGTAAATATATTGTCCTGATTGCTATCCTGACCATGTGTCCCGCTGTCTATCTGACGGTAGGTATCGTCCAGGATACCTTCTTTGAGAGTGCTGCCAACCGTTTTGTCAACGAGCAGCTCTCCTTTGAGAATACGCAGGTGCTGGACAAGAAAATCCATCACGAGGGCAAGGGCCACGAAATACGTGTCGTGCTGATTGGGCAGGAGGTGCCCGAAGCTTCCATCGCCATTGCCCGCAGCAAGATGAAAGACTATAAGCTGGACAATACCAAGCTGATAGTCCTCCAAGGTATGAACAATGAAGCGGTGGATATTTCTTCCATCCGTGCCATGGTGATGGAAGACTTCTACAAGAACAGTGAGCAGCGTCTGGTGGAACAGAAACAGAAGATTGCCACACTGGAGCAGAATTTGGAAAGATACAAAACCTTCGATGAATTGGGCAAGAAGATTATCCCAGAACTGAAAGTGCTCTACCCGTCGGTAAAGACCGTATCAATATCTCATGCGATTGAACTGGCGGTAGATTCTGTACGGGTGGATACTGTGACCCTTGCCGTCTTGAAATTCGGCAAGCATCCGGGTGCGCACGAGAAGGAAAAGATTGCGGAGTGGCTCAAGGCGCGTACGGGTGCCAAGCAATTGAGGCTGATTACTGAATAATACAAGAATTGACGGAATGAAAATAAGATTTATACTGATAGCTGTCTGCTTCCTTTTTTCTCTGCCGGGACAAGCGGATGAAGGGATGTGGATGCTGGGAAATCTGAACAAGCAGACACGCCAGACCATGAAAGAGTTGGGCTTGCAGATGTCTGTCAACAAGCTATACAATACGAAACGCCCGTCTCTGAAGGATGCGGTAGTCAGCTTCGGAGGCTTTTGTTCCGGAGTGGTGGTGTCCGGGGACGGGCTGGTGTTTACCAATCATCACTGCGGCTTCAGCAGCATACAGCAACACTCGTCTGTGGAGCACGACTATCTGAAAGACGGCTTTGTGGCACGTAATCTTAGTGAAGAACTGCCTAATCCGGAACTTTACGTCCGCTTCCTCTTGCACCAGCAAGACGTGACCCGTCGGGTACTTGGAGCAGTAAAACCGGATATGAACGAATCTGAGCGTACAAGTGTAGTAGATTCGGTGATGCTGGTCATTGGCGAAGAGGTTTCTCGTAAAGACTCCACGCTGATAGGCATTGTGGATGCTTACTATGGAGGCAATGAATTCTGGCTTTCCGTTTATCGCGACTACAATGATGTGCGTCTGGTATTTGCACCCCCTTCTTCAGTGGGCAAGTTCGGCTGGGACACTGACAACTGGGTATGGCCACGCCATACGGGCGACTTCGCCGTATTCCGTATCTATGCCGGCAAAGACAACCGTCCTGCCGACTACTCTCCCGACAATGTTCCCTACCATCCCGAATACGTGGCTCCGATATCCCTGGACGGCTATCGTGAGGGTTCCTTCTGTATGACGATGGGCTATCCGGGCAGTACGGAACGCTATCTTTCCTCTTTTGGCATCGAAGAGATGATGACCACCACCAACCAGGCTCAGATAGATGTCCGTGGTGTGAAGCAGGCCATCTGGAAGCGTGAAATGGATAGCCGTGACAGCATCCGCATCAAGTACGCTTCCAAATACGACGAAAGTTCCAATTATTGGAAGAACAGCATAGGAGTGAACCGCACCATCAAGAAACTGCATGTGCTGGACAAGAAGCGTGCCATGGAGACCGAACTCCGTCGCTGGATACAGCAGACACCGGAGGAGCGGGAACATCTGCTGCATCTTTTTTCCGACCTGGAGCTGAACTACAAGAGCCGCCGTGATGCTTATCGTGCCAGAGCTTACTTTGCCGAATCTTTCCTGAACGGTCCGGAACTGGTGCAGCTTGCTTTGTCCATCCTCAACTTCGACTTTGAGGGGGAAGAGAAAACGGTGGTTGCCAATCTGAAAGCTATCGTTGAGAAATATGCCAATCTGGACTTGGGCATTGACAAGGAAGTGTTTACAGCACTGTTGAAAGAATACCGCTCCCAAGTGGATTCCACCTATCTGCCCGAGCTCTACCAGACGATTGCGACAGAATACGGAGGTAACGAGCGTACCTATGTGGATAGTCTTTATGCCCGCTCGGAGCTGACCACCCCCCGTGGATTGAAGCGTTTTCTGGAGCAGGACACCACCTATCAGATATATAATGACCCTGCCATCAACTTGGGCATCGACCTCATCACGAAGCTATTCGAGATGAATATGCAGGTACAGCAGGCTTCCGGTGAAATCGAGCGGAATGAACGTTTGTTCAACTCTGCCGTGCGACGTATGTACGCATCCCGTAACTTCTATCCCGACGCCAACTCCACCATGCGTTTGAGTTTTGGCACTGTCTGCGGTTATGCCCCCTTCGACGGAGCGGAATATGATTATTATACCACCGCGAAAGGTATTCTGGAGAAAGTCAGAGCCCATGCAGGCGATGTGGATTTTGAAATGCAGCCTGAGTTGCTATCCCTTCTTTCCTCCGGTGATTTCGGTAGATATGCCGATGAGAAGGGAGAAATGAATGTCTGCTTTATCTCCAATAATGACATTACGGGAGGCAATTCCGGCAGTGCCATGTTCAATGCCAAAGGAGAACTTCTGGGGCTTGCCTTCGATGGGAACTGGGAAGCCATGAGCAGCGACATCCTTTATGAGCCGAAGATGCAGCGCACCATCGGGGTAGATGTACGCTACATACTGTTTATGATTGAGAAGTATGGGAAGGCAGGAAATCTGATTCAGGAACTGAAGCTTGCCAATCCTTAACGTGTGCCCCCTGCCTATACTTTTATGGGTGATATTTTCTAAATCACTCCACGGATACGGTCATCGAATGCCGAGAGTGCTGCCTTTGCCCCTTCGCCCATGGCAATGACTATCTGCTTGTAGGGAACATTCGATACATCCCCTGCCGCATATACCCCCGGAAGTGTGGTACGGCAGAAAGCGTCAATCTTAATCTCCCCGGTCGGAGTCGTTTCCAGCTTGTCGCGGAAAGGAGCGCTGTTGGCTGCCAAACCGATTTGCACGAAGATGCCGTCTAACGGGAAGTCGCGTTCCTCGCCGGTAAGGCGGTCCTTGATGCGGATAGAAGTTACTTTTTCCCCGTTTCCATCGACTTTTACGGTCTGTGACGAGGTGAAGATTTCCACATTCGGCAGGCTCCGGGCTTTCTCTTGCAGCACTTGGTCGGCTTTCAGTGTATCGGCAAATTCGAATACCGTTACCTTCCGGCAGATGCCTGCCAGGTCGATGGCAGCTTCAATCCCCGAGTTACCTCCACCGATAACCGCCACATGCTTGCCTTGATAGAACGGACCGTCGCAATGCGGACAGAATGCCACGCCGCGTCCTATGTATTCCGCTTCGCCCTCCACATTCAGTTTGCGCCAGCTTGCCCCTGTGACAATGATTACTGCCGGTGCATGGAACACCTCGCCGCCTACGGTGGAGACACTTTTTTCCGTTCCCTGCAACTTTACTTTCTCTATCTTACGCTCCTCGAAAATCTCTATCGGATAGTGCTCTATATGTGTGCGGAGTGCGTTGGCAAGTTCTGCACCAGTAGTCTGCGGCACGGAGATAAGGTTTTCTATGCCTACCGTCTCTTTTACCTGTCCGCCTATGCGCTCGGCAACAATCGCCACCCGTAGGCCCTTGCGTGCAGAGTAGATGGCTGCGGAAGCTCCGGCTGGTCCACCGCCCAATACCAGCACGTCGAAATCTCTCTCTATCGGTGCTTCGTCCTCTTGCGGAGCACTGCCGAAGGCTTCTTCCAGCTTCTGCAAAAGCTCTCCTAAAGAACCGCGACCTACGTGAAGCAGCTTGCCATTAGCGTAGACTGACGGCACGGCTTGTATCTTCAGCGCATCCACTTCCTCTTGATTAAGCGCCCCGTCCACCATCTCGTGGGTGACGTGCGGATTCAGCAATGCGATGATGTTCAGTGCCTGCACCACATCCGGACAGTTGGTGCAAGTAAGCGATACATACGTTTGCAGGCTGATGTCGCCTTGCAACGCCCGGATGCGGCGACGAATTGCTTCGTCCGGCAGATTTTTCCCCTTTCCATCGGCATTCAGCACGGCAAGCAGGAGGGAAGTGAACTCGTGTCCGCCGGGGATGCCGCGGAACTTGATGCCGGTTTCCACATCGTCTTTCAGCAATGTGAACTCCAACACGGGGTTCTCTATCTCACTCATCCGGCAGGAGAGCTTGTCGGAACAGCTTGCCACATCCTTCAAGAATCCGATAAGCTCTTGTGCCTGCTCGTGACCCGGATGATAGGTGATGTGAAAGACGTAGCGGGCTTCCAAATGCTGGAATACGCTCCGCACCTGGTCTAATATAGTTGTTTCTAACATGATTAATAGGGTGTTTGGGGTGAGAAAATAGTCTTTTAATATGTTTGATATAGAGTAGTTGCAGAACTTGTGAGGAAGTACTCCAATACTCCTTCGAAAGTACTGCGGTACTCCTTTGAAAGTACTACAGTACTTCTGTACAAGTACTGCGGACGTCTTAAAGGAAAGCGGACGTCTTTCTATGGTGAAAGCGCCCGCTCCTCCTATTACTTATCAAATCTTTCCTACAAGGTCGATGCTCGGCTTCAAAGTTTCCGCTCCTTTCTTCCACTTGGCAGGGCATACTTCTCCATCGTGTGTGGCAACAAACTGTGCAGCTTCTACCTTGCGCAGCAGCTCGTCGGCATTGCGTCCGATGTTGTTGTCCTGTATCTCGGCAATCTTGATTTTACCCTCGGGATTTACGAGGAATGTGCCGCGATATGCCATGCCTTCCTCTTCAATCATCACGCCGAATGCGCGGCTCAGTACGCCTGTGGGGTCGGCAAGCATGGGGTACTTAATCTTGCGGATGCTTTCGGAAGCATCGTGCCATGCCTTGTGCACAAAGTGCGAGTCTGTGCTTACAGAATATACTTCTACGCCCATTGCTTGGAATTGGTCATATTTCTCTGCGATGTCTACCAGCTCGGTAGGGCATACGAAGGTAAAGTCTGCCGGATAGAAGAAGAAAATGGCCCATTTACCTTTTACGTCTTCGTGGGATACTGTTTTGAAACTTCCGTTTTGGAAAGCCTGAACCTTGAATTCAGGGAGTTGTGAGTTGATGATCGGTTCCATAATTTTTCTCTTTTAATAGGTTTAGTTTTTTGTTTTACCAATGCGAAGATTGTGCAGACAGAATGTAGAAGCCAGTTTGCTTGATGATGCTGAGGTGCAACCGACCTTCGCTTTTTCTGTTTGCAAAAATATAGCATTTTTCCCCGATAGAACAAAAAATCCGATTGAAAGATTTTATGGAGCGATAGATGAAATCTATACGACTGCTTGGGTTGCTTTCAGTGAGAGCATTTCCTTGGGTACGGAAAGTTTTATCTCCTTAACCAGCACTTCGAGCAGCGTGTGGCGGATAAAGTTCTTATTGGTCAGCAGCACGACCTGGCGGGTGGGGCAGGGGATGGCGAAGGAACGTACCAGCTCTTTCTGGGCATCGCCCAGTTGCAGAACGGCCAGTTCGGGGATGAAGGTCACGCCTTTGCCGCTTTCTACCATGCGCATAAAGGTCTCCATGCTGCCCAAGTGATAGGCAAGCTGGCTGGCACGTGCCGACTTCATCTGGCAGAAGCGCACCAGCTGGTCGCGGAAGCAATGGCCCTCGTCGAGCAGCCAAAGCTGTTCGCCGTTCAGGTCGGAAGTACGGATTACCTCGTTGTTGAAGAGGGCGTCTTCGCGCGACACGTAGGCAAAGAACTGTTCATAGAACAACGGCGTCTGCTGCAACTCTTCCATACCTGTCAGACTCGCTACGATACCTGCATCTATTTCTCCCGTCTGCAGGGCTTTCTTGATGTCGTTTGTTTTCATTTCGACTACCCGGATGTCGAGGTCGGGGTATTTCTTCATCAGCTGCGGAAAGAAACGGGGCAGGAGGTAAGGAGCTACGGTGGGAAGTATGCCCAGCTTGAAGATGCCGGTCAGTGAGTGTTTTTCTTCTTCTATAATATTCTTTATACGGTTGGCTTGAACCAATATATTCTGTGCTTGTTCTATGATGTGGATACCGACGGGAGTGGGGCATACCGGCTGCTGGCTGCGGTCAAAAATCCGGGTGTCCAGTTCCTCTTCCAGTTTCTGAATCATGGCACTGAGGGTGGGCTGTGTCACGCGGCAATATTCGGCTGCTTTGGCAAAGTGGCGGAACTGGTTGACGGCAAGGATGTATTCCAATTGTTGTAAAGTCATGATGAACAAGGCATTTGAAGGTTATGTATAGAGTTCGTCTATGCAAAGATAGAAATTATCTGTTTGACAAGCCTTGATTTACCCCTTATCTTTGCAATACCCAAAAGAAAAATAGTATAAATATTTAAAACAATAGAATTATGAAAACTTTAGATTACTTGCATTTGAATGAAAAGAAAGTGGCTGGCGTAGCATCAGCATTGCACCAATTATTGGCCGACTTCCAGGTACATTACACCAATCTGCGCGGTATGCACTGGAACATCAAGGGACACGGCTTCTTTGTGCTGCACGAGAAGTTCGAGAGTATGTATGACGATACCGCCGAGAAGATTGACGAGATTGCAGAGCGCATCTTGATGCTGGGTGGCGTGCCCGAGAATAAGTTCAGTGAATACCTGAAGGTTGCCAACGTGAAGGAAGTGTCCGACATCTCTTGCGGCAGTGAGGCTGTGGACCATATCCTCGAGACTTACGGCTACCTGATTGGTGAAGAGAGAAAGGTAATTGAACTGGCAAATGAAGCTGGCGATGACGTGACGGCAGATTTGATGACCGGCTACCTGAAAGAGCAGGAGAAAATGGTTTGGATGCTCGTTGCATTCAGTACGAAAAGCTGCACGAAATAAAGGATAAAGAGTCGTGAAAAAGGATAGGGTGATAAAACGGTAGCGGATGCTGCCGGTTTTATCACCCTATTATCTTTCTATAGTTTATATCACTTCTTCTTCGGTGTCCGTCTTGCCCACCCTTCTTCACTGAAGTCGGGCTCTGCATCCTTAAAGTCATTGTTGCCCTGGAAGAACTGTTTCCAGTCATCCTTTTTGCCACGGGCTTTGGTGTAACCCCGCTCTTCGCGGCTGGGCTTGCCTTTCTTCTTGTCGTTTGCAGGACTTTCGGCCTTTTCGCTGCGTTTGCCGGTGGCATCGTTCCGTTTGCCGTCTTCCTTGTAACTGCGCTTCTTGCTGTCAAACTCTTTTTTCCCATGGCTTCCGGCTGTACCCGGACGTTTGCCCCTCGGAGCCTCCTTACCCTCGTCTCCAGCAACCTCTACGGATACTTTACGGCCGTTCCAGCTGGCGCGGTTCAGGGCCTTCACTACATTGGTGGCTTCCTTTTCCTCCACTTCGAAGAAGGAGAACTTCTGCATCAGGTCAATTCGTCCCAGCTCTACACGTCCACGTGTATTGTTGTTCAGCAGGCTGATTAATTCGTTGGGGAAGAAGTTGTCCATTTTACCCAGGTTGATGAACAAGCGGGTAAAGCCGGGTTCTGCTTTGCGGCTGCTTCTACGGTCGTTGCGGTCGCCCCTCTCGCCACTTCTTGCACCACGCTCACTACCGGTTGCTGTCTCTATCTCGTCACGGCCGCGATAGTAATCCAGGAAACGGTTGAATTCATGCGAAACCATGCGTTTAATCAGGTCCTCTTTGCTCAGCCAATCCAGCTTGCGGTAGATGTCGGTCATAAAGTCGGCGATTTCCTCCTCGTTCACTTTCACCTTTTCAAGATCGTCTATCACTTTGAGCAGTTGCTTTTCGCATATCTGTTTGCCGGTGGGCATTTCGCCTGCAATGAATTTCTTGCCGATGATGCGCTCAATCTCGCGCATTTTGCCTTTCTCTCGCAGGTTGATGATGGCGATGGAAGTCCCGGTTTTGCCGGCACGTCCCGTACGGCCGCTGCGGTGGGTATAACTCTCGGTGTCATCGGGCAATCCGTAGTTGATGACGTGTGTCAGGTCGTCCACATCGAGGCCGCGTGCGGCAACGTCCGTGGCAACCAGCAGTTGTAGGTTGCGGATGCGGAACTTTTGCATCACGGTGTCACGCTGCGCTTGACTCAGTTCGCCGTGCAGCGAGTCGGCATTATAGCCTTCCTGCATCAACTTGTCAGCTATTTCCTGCGTTTCTTTGCGGGTACGGCAGAAGATGATGCCGTATATCTGCGGATAGTAGTCCACAATACGTTTCAGGGCAGCATACTTGTCTTTGGCATGTACACAGAAGGCTACGTGTTTCACGTTGCTGGTGCTTTCATTTTTGCGTCCGATGGTGATTTCCTTGGCATCGCGCAGGTACTTCTTGGAGATGCGTGCGATTTCCGGGCTCATGGTAGCGGAGAACAGCAAGGTGTTGCGCTCCTGCGGCACATCGGCGAGAATGGCGTTGATGCTGTCTGTGAATCCCATGTTCAGCATTTCGTCCGCTTCGTCCATAACCACGTTCTGTATGGTGGCGAGGGACACGGTTTTGCGTTCCATCAGGTCCAGCAGTCGTCCCGGTGTGGCTACGATGATGTGTACACCCCGTTTCAGGGCGCGTATCTGGCTTTCGATGGACGAGCCTCCATATACGGGCAACACTCGCAAGCCATCGGTATATTTAGAATAATCGTTCAAGTCGCCTGCTATCTGCAAACAAAGTTCGCGGGTGGGGCAGAGAATAAGTGATTGGGGAATTCGGTTGTTGACGTTAATCTTCTGTATGAGCGGCAGGCCGAACGCTGCGGTCTTTCCTGTTCCTGTTTGTGCCAGTGCTACTACATCATTGTTTTCTCCTAAAAGGTAGGGAATTACTTCCTCTTGTACCGGCATGGGCTGCTCGTAACCCATTTCTTCGATGGCGCGGCGTATCTCCGGCGACACACCGAGCTCTTCAAATGTCTTCATTAAATCTTCTGTATATCTTTATCTTTATATTTCGGGCGCAAAGATAGTGCTTTTCAATGGATAATTGATAATTGATGGTTGATAATTATGCAATTACATGATAAAATCGTTTTTTATTGGCTACTCATTATCCATTATCCATTGTCAATTATCCGTTAAAAGAATGTCTTGCAGTCTCTTTCTTTCTTCTTTTGTCAGACCGATGCCTCTTTGCAGGTAGGTGTCGGTATCTCCATACCTTCGTTTCATTTCTTCAATGGCGGCATTCAGGAAATCTTCGCGTGCCGAGAATACGGTAGTGATGGCCTCTTGCGAGCGTGCCGGAAGCTGGTAAGCATATCGGGAGGCCGCCGGGATGTTGAAGTAGTCGTTGCTGAGGCGATAATCTTCCATGATGATGTCTTCGTCCACTCCAAGGGAGGCAAGCACAAGTGCCGATACGATGCCCGTGCGCCCTTTGCCCGAAGAGCAATGGATTACGACGGGATAATTGTTCTTGTCCAGCAGGATATCGAAAATCCGGCGATATTCTTTGGTGTAGTTGTTGATGAGTTCGCGGTTCATCTGCTCCACGATTCGGTAGACAGTATCGCTCTTGATTTTCTGTTCCTGTACACCTTTCAGGATATACTCCATGTCGCCGGTAGGAATGGGGATATGGATCACTTTGAATGCCTGTTGCAAAGGGCTTTGTCTATTCGCTTCGACAGATGAACGCAGGTCGATGATAGTCCTTATGCCTATGTTCTTGAGCTCTTTGCGCGAACACGGTTTCAGTTTATCTATTTCGGCAGAGCGGTACAGCATGCCCCAATGCACTTTCTTTTGGGTGGGATAGGAGGAATAGCCTCCCAGGTCTCGGAAGTTCTGTATGCCGGGGATGTTGATGTTGCGGGTGGCAATCTTTACCCGGTATTTGTCAGCGAATACAAGTGTGTAGTAGTATCGTTGTGTAGGGTCGGTAGTGATGACAGTCATCTTCAGGTCGGAGATGTTGGCGACGGCAACGGGAACATCTTCGGGGATATGGTTGGGATTGGTCGAAGCATATACCTTCACATTTCCTTTGATGAGAGGGGCCATTTCCCATTTTACAATGCAGTTGCCCACGTTGTTTTCTTCGCATACAACGGAAATGTGAGGGGCAGTGCCATTGCAGGAAGGGAGCAGCACTGCCAAAACAAGCAAGTTCAATAAGTTCTTATACATAATTCGTAACCTCTCTGATGTCGTTAATCACAAATATATGTAATTTACCCACAGAAGGTAACAGCAATGCCAAGCTTTTATATTTCTTTTTTGAACTTTAAAAAAACTGCTATAGATTCTTTCGTGCATAGGCAGGTTGGTTTACAATGTTACATCAGCGAACCGGGAGGTGGTAATGGGGGGAGTTTCCCTTGGGGCTTTTGTCTCCATGACAGCATGATGTAATTGAGTTGTTTTCCCACTTCTCCGGGTTTAAAGTGTATTTGTTCTTTCAGTTTTACTTCGATTTCCCTATATACATGCAGTGGTACTCTGGCGTATGGGCTAAAGGTCGTGAAATTGAAATTCACTTCCATTACTTTCCCCGTATCCGGACTGAGTAGCATGGTTATTGTGAACTCACGCTTTCCGAGTTCATCTGCCATGGCTTTGGTAAAAGCTTCGTCCACAATGAAGTCTGCTTGTTTACTCATGGAGCTATTGTATTCAATTACTTTTTTTTCATTCCAGCTACCGATGTATATTTTTCCTGTGGCTTTATATACAATATCTTTGTATGTCAACTTGTTCTCTTTGTTATAAAGAGTCACAAACTGGCTACCGTCATCTACGTCACATTGATACGTATAACCATCTACCTCGAAAGTGGTGGTTTTTTTATAAATGACTGTTCCTTCAAGCGATTCTTCTGTTCTGATAGGTTTATCCTGTGCTACACAAGGGTAGATGTATCCTATAAGCAGTGTAATAAGCAATAGTCTTTTCATTCGTCACAATTTTTAGTTGTTAATTTTGTATGTTGCTTACATTAGCGAACCGGGAGGAGGTAATGGGGGGAGTTTCCCTTGGGGCTTTTGCATCCATGCCAGCATAATGTAGTTGAGTTGTTTTCCTTCCTCTATGGGTTTAAAATGAATTTGTTCTTTCAGTTTTACTTCGATTTCCCTATATACATGTAGTGGCACTTTGGCGTATGGCTCAAAGGTGAAAAAATTGAAATTCACTTCCATTACTTCTCCCGTATTTGGACTGAGCAACATGGTTATCATAAGTTCCGTTTTCCCAATTTCATCTGCCATGGCTTTGGTGAATGCTTGGTCTACTATGAAATCTGCTTGCTGACTCATGAATCTGTCATATTCAATTACATTGCTACTCCAGCTGCCAATATATGTCTTCCCCGTGTCTTTATACACAATCTTTTCGTATGTCAGTTTGTTTTCTTTGTTATAAAGAGTCACAAACTGGCTACCGTCATCTACGTCGCATTGGTACGTATAACCATCTACCTCGAAAGTGGTGGTCTTTTTATAAATGACTGTTCCTTCAAGTGATTCTTCTGTTCTGATAGGTTTGTCCTGTGCTACACAAGGGTAGATGTATCCTATAAGCAGTGTAATAAGCAATAGTCTTTTCATTCGTCACAATTTTTAGTTGTTAATTTTGTATGTTGCTTACATTAGCGAACCGGGAGGAGGTAATGGGGGGAGTTTCCCTTGGGGCTTTTGCATCCATGCCAGCATAATGTAGTTGAGTTGTTTTCCTTCCTCTATGGGTTTAAAATGAATTTGTTCTTTCAGTTTTACTTCGATTTCCCTATATACATGTAGTGGCACTTTGGCGTATGGCTCAAAGGTGAAAAAATTGAAATTCACTTCCATTACTTCTCCCGTATTTGGACTGAGCAACATGGTTATCATAAGTTCCGTTTTCCCAATTTCATCTGCCATGGCTTTGGTGAATGCTTGGTCTACTATGAAATCTGCTTGCTGACTCATGAATCTGTCATATTCAATTACATTGCTACTCCAGCTGCCAATATATGTCTTCCCCGTGTCTTTATACACAATCTTTTCGTATGTCAGTTTGTTTTCTTTGTTATAAAGAGTCACAAACTGGCTACCGTCATCTACGTCGCATTGGTACGTATAACCATCTACCTCGAAAGTGGTGGTCTTTTTATAAATGACTGTTCCTTCAAGTGATTCTTCTGTTCTGATAGGTTTGTCCTGTGCTACACAAGGGTAGATGTATCCTATAAGCAGTGTAATAAGCAATAGTCTTTTCATTCGTCACAATTTTTAGTTGTTAATTTTGTATGTTGCTTACATTAGCGAACCGGGAGGAGGTAATGGGGGGAGTTTCCCTTGGGGCTTTTGCATCCATGCCAGCATAATGTAGTTGAGTTGTTTTCCTTCCTCTATGGGTTTAAAATGAATTTGTTCTTTCAGTTTTACTTCGATTTCCCTATATACATGTAGTGGCACTTTGGCGTATGGCTCAAAGGTGAAAAAATTGAAATTCACTTCCATTACTTCTCCCGTATTTGGACTGAGCAACATGGTTATCATAAGTTCCGTTTTCCCAATTTCATCTGCCATGGCTTTGGTGAATGCTTGGTCTACTATGAAATCTGCTTGCTGACTCATGAATCTGTCATATTCAATTACATTGCTACTCCAGCTGCCAATATATGTCTTCCCCGTGTCTTTATACACAATCTTTTCGTATGTCAGTTTGTTTTCTTTGTTATAAAGAGTCACAAACTGGCTACCGTCATCTACGTCGCATTGGTACGTATAACCATCTACCTCGAAAGTGGTGGTCTTTTTATAAATGACTGTTCCTTCAAGTGATTCTTCTGTTCTGATAGGTTTGTCCTGTGCTACACAAGGGTAGATGTATCCTATAAGCAGTGTAATAAGCAATAGTCTTTTCATTCGTCACAATTTTTAGTTGTTAATTTTATGTTGGGAAAAATATTGGTGATATCCGAATACTCTTTAAATGGATAATTGTCGTATCCTTCCTGACGGAAAGCATTAACGACATTATTAGATATATAGGTTTCAAAGATATCCAAGAATGAAGTTGTAACATGACCTTGCTGATTTACATATTTAGTCAATGAAGTTGTTGCTCTTAGGCGTTGGCTTTTTGCATATTTATCTTGTTTTTTGTCCGTCCACTCCACGCTCCTCCTCAAGAACAGGTATTGCGCATAGTGCGCTTCTATCTCTCTGTTCATCATAGAACTTTTGAACGATGATATAGGCTCTTGTGTGGTTTGGAAAACATGGAACATTTCATGCAGAAGGTTGTTTGCTTCCAATTCTTCCAATCCGATGTGCAAGGTATGCTCTTCCCAATTGTAGGAATACCCTTTGCCGAAATCGAATTCCAGATTGATTTTGTTGTTTTTGACTTTCTCTTTCAGTTGGCTGTATAGGTCTCCTCCCAAACAGTCTTCCATGATTCGGGCTGTCATGTTTTCGGTGATTACCCATAAAAGCGAGTCTTGGTCGGCTTCTTTCTTGAATATATTTCCTGCCGGAGTACCCGGTGAAGAGCCGGAACCTCCAGAACTTCCTCCTCCAATCCACACATCGCCACTTCCTCCTCCACCACTGTTCCAGTTGCTATTATTTATAAAGGCATCATCCACCCAATAGGAATGACTAACGCAGTTGGTATAGCTGTATTCCAGCTGGTCTTTAGGTCCGGTATATACATCCCAGCATTGGGTGACGGTTATTACCGAACGGGTCTGGGCATGAGGCTTGAATGTGAGTCCTTGCGCATTCTCTTCGCCAAATACTAGATAGCTTAACAAGTCGAATATGAACACTTGGTCGCTTTCTCTTATGAGTTCGTCATCACGCTTCAATGGAAAAAACTTCATCCATCCGTCTTTGATGTGCAACAGCCAGATGGCATCGATGCAGTGTGGCTTGTCAAGGCGGTAGAGGGGAACGAAGATACAGGTCTCTTCTCCAGTCAATTTATAGGTGAAGTTCCAGAGAGGAATGCCGTATTTCAACAGGAAAGAAGCGGTGAAATGCTTTTCTTCTTCCACTCTGCGTAGTGCGGAAATCACGGCTTTTAGGGTAGAGTCGGTGTAGGCAAAGAAGTTTTCCGGCTTGAATAACGCTTGCCGGGTCAACGGGACATCGTTTGCCGGGAATCGGGGTTGATAGAAGGATTCTTCTGTTTCGCAAGAGGCGAGTATTCCTAAAAGAATGCACAAGGCAAGGCAGATGTTTTGCCATTTCTGCTTAGGAGGGGTTGGAGAGTGCTGTCTGCTTCCTTTTGTATTCATAGCGCGAATGCTTAAGGTATAAAGGATAGACAAATAAAGCAAAAAAAAAGCAGAAATGAAAGGAAAAGCGGGAGAATTTTGTTAATCCGGAAGCTGTTCTACCACAGATTGCATGGATTTTCAGGCCATGTAATCTGTGGTGAACACCCTTTTGTAAGGGTGTCTATGGCTGGTATTTTCGTGCTTCTGCAAATTCCTTTGAAACGGAGTTGTTGAAACTCTTGCATACCTCGGCGGCAAACTCAATGCCGTATTGGATAACTTGGTCCCAAGTAGCCTCGTCCATGGTATCGAGGTCCTCGTAGCGTACATTATATTTCAGCAGCCCGAAGATGATGCCTGCGTTGAAGTTGTCTCCTGCACCGATGGTGCTGACCGCCTCCAGTGGGGGGATGGAATATTCCTTGGAAATCGTGCCGGTGCGCAATGAAACCTGCTCCGCGCCGGCTGTGCAGAGGAAGTTGCGGCAGTAGAACTTTACTTTGTCTTTGTATATCTTGTCGGCCTCCTGCAGGCCCCACATATAGAAGAAATCCTCTTGCGAGCCGCGTACAATGTTGGCGTATTCCAGATTCTCGATGATGGTGGGAGCCAGCTTGATGGCCTCCTCTTTATGGGACGAACGGAAATTGGGATCGTAGTAGATGATGGCATGCATGTCGTGTGCGCGTTCCAGTAGCTCCACCACTTTGTCGCGCAGTACCGGATTCAGGGCATAGTACGACCCTATGATTACGATGTCGTCTTCCTGAATCTGCGGATATTCCACGTCCAGGCGCTGCTTGGGATAATCTTTGTAGAAGATGTATTCCGCATCGCTCCGGTTGTTCAGGAAAGCGAGTGATACGGGGGACTTCCCGTCGGGGAACACATTGACATGGTCTGTGGGAATATTGTTCTCGCGCATGAAGTTGAGGATGATATTGCCCACGTGGTCGTTGCCCGTTTCACTGATAAAGCAGATGGGAACACCGATACGTCCCAGTGAAACGATGCCGTTGAATACCGAACCGCCCGGAACGGCTGCTGTGGGCTGTCCGCCACGGAATATGATGTCCAGTATGGTTTCTCCGATGCCTATTACTTTACGCATAGCGATCTTGATTTTTCTCCGAGGTAACCACCGTGATGGCGCTTGGAGTAGTCTTCAATGGTGAATCCTGTTTCTTTCATGGTCTGTACCACCAGGATGTCGCCGATGACGGTCATGGCGGTGGTCGAAGTCGTAGGCGTCATGCCCAGTACACATACTTCTTGCGGTTTCCCGGTGCTGAGGCATACATTGGATTCGTGTGCCAGGGGGCTGTCGGGGTTTCCGGTGATGACGATGAACTTCAGTCCCGGGTTCAGGTTATGTGCCAGCTGTGTCAGCTCCACGATTTCGCGAGTTTTGCCCGAATTGGAGATAAGTAGCAACAAGTCGTTCTCCTGAAGGATGCCGAGGTCACCATGCTGTGCTTCGCTGGGGTGCAGGAAAACGGAAGGAATGCCGGTGGAGCAGAAGGTAGTGGCGATGTTCATGGCTATCTGTCCGGCCTTGCCCATACCCGAAGTTACCAGTTTCCCTTTTTTGCGGTGCACTTGTTCTACGATGAGTTCTACAGCTCTTTCATAAGCGTCCGTCACTGGAATGTTCAGTACGGCCTGTGCCTCTTTCTGCAAAAGCTCTTGAATGGATGCAATCATATACCTATAATGTGTTAATGTGATTAATGTGCTAATGTGCTAATTGGCTGCGCTGTGATGCCGCATGGTCATTGGCACATTGGCACATTAGCACATTTGTACATTGCAAATATCTGCAATTTTCTATAAACGGCAATAAGTTTTATTGTATTTTTGTCGCCTCAAATAGTTTGAAACGTCAGAATGAAGAAGTTAAAAGAGAATTTACCGTCGGCTTTCAACCGATATATCCTGCCCAACGGCTTGCGCATCATTCATGAACCCTCGGCCTCCAAAGTGGCTTATTGTGGTTTTGCCGTAGATGCGGGTACGCGCGACGAGCTTGAAAACGAGCAGGGTATGGCGCATTTTGTGGAGCACCTCATATTCAAAGGTACCGCCAAGCGCAAGGCATGGCACATCCTGAACCGCATGGAGAATGTGGGCGGTGACCTCAACGCCTACACCAACAAGGAAGAGACGATGATTTACTCTGCTTTCTTGACCGAGCATTTCGGCCGTGCCTTCGAACTTCTGACGGATATTGTATTCCACTCCACCTTTCCGCAACGCGAGATAGAGAAGGAGACAGAGGTGATTATCGACGAGATACAATCCTACGAAGACAACCCTTCCGAGCTCATCTTCGATGATTTCGAGGACTTGATATTCAGAGGGCATCCCCTGGGACGCAACATTCTGGGCAATCCCGGGCAGCTGAAGCTGTTCCGCAGTGAGGATGCCGCTGCATTCACTTCCCGTTTCTACCATCCCGGCAATATGGTCTTTTTTGTTCTGGGCAATCTGGACTTCAGGCAGGTGGTGCGCTGGGCGGAAAAGCTCCTCGCGGATTTACCTGCCGTGGCAGTGGACAACCGCCGTACTCCGCCGCCCCTCTATGTGCCCGAGCATCTTGTAGTGCATAAGGATACCCATCAGGCACACGTCATGATTGGCAGCCGGGGATATAATGCGTACGATGACAAGCGCACCGCACTTTACCTGCTGAACAATATCCTGGGTGGCCCGGGCATGAACAGCCGCCTGAACGTTTCTCTCCGCGAGCGTCGCGGACTGGTCTATAACGTGGAATCCAACCTGACCTCCTATACCGATACGGGCACCTTCTGCATCTACTTCGGTTGCGACCCTGCAGATTTGGACTACTGCACCCGCCTGGTATATAAGGAATTGAAACGCCTGCGTGATGCCCGGATGACTTCCTCGCAGCTTGCGGCCGCCAAGAAGCAGCTTATCGGGCAAATCGGTGTAGCTTCGGACAACAATGAGAACAATGCGCTGGGCATGGGCAAGACTTTCCTGCATTATGATAAATGCGAAACTTCCGAAGCCGTGTTCCATCGCATTGAACAGCTCACTTCGGAAGTGCTGTTAGAGGTGGCGAACGAGATGTTTGCCGAGGACTATCTTTCGACGCTCATTTATCGGTGATTGATTCTTGCTTTGCATCCAGCCGTTGCATGCTGAATTGGCATCCGCAATACTGCTGGTTATAGAAATCGTACTCTTTCAGCAGTTGGTTGCGCCGGTCTTGAAGTCCGCCTTTCCGCCAATTCTGTTCCCAGAAGAGGGTGCCCGGATAGAGCGCGGCGGCACGGCGTCCGGCTTCATTGATTTGTTCCAGGCTTTTCCAGCGCGAAGAGGCGAGGGTAGTGGTGAATACGGAGAAACCGTGTTCGGAGGCGTAGCGGGCTGTCTCTGTCAGGCGCAGGGTGAAGCACTTCAGGCAACGGCTGCCGCGTTCCGGTTCGTGCTCCAGGCCTTGCATGGTGTGCAGCCAGTGTGCATAATCGTAGTCTGCATCGATGAAATCGATGTTTTTGGAGGTTACGAAACGGATAGCCTCGTTTTTCCTTATCTCATATTCCGCCTGCGGATAGATGTTGGGATTGCAGTAGAATACGGTGGGGCGTATGCCGTTCTCCAGCATGCACTCGATGATGGCAGAGGAGCAAGGTGCGCAGCACGAATGCAGCAGCACCTTGCGGTCACCGTTGGGTGTTTGGACTTTCAACATTATACTTTCAGTTTAATCTTGCCTTTCACCAGCAGGCCGGTCAGCCCCACAATGACAAGCGAGAAGACGAGGGACTTGAGCAGCCCCGGTACACCGCTTCCCAATGCTTCGGGATAGTGCAGATGCAGCAGTTGCTGGACAGCATACCAGATGTAAGGGATAATATAGCAGGTCAGCGTTGCCGTGCCTGCGGGTTTGATAATATCGAACCAGTTGGTCTTGCCTTTCACGTCCGTCAGCCAGTAGAAGAAGCCGAACAAGGGGAAGAACATGGCGAGGCAGTAGAACAGCCATGTCGGTGTGGCTTGTATTTTGGATATAATCCAGAACGGGTGTGAGACGAGGGCAAGGACAAGCATTCCTATGCCGAGGGCACAGAGCATGCCGATGAACCGTCCCGGCCGTTCCCGGTCGGCATAGCGCTGCATGAGCAGGGAGGTCAGTACGCCGGACATACCAAGGGCATGCAGCGTCCAGTCGCTCGGGATAAAGGGAAGCAGGACAATCCGGCTGCCGTACTCTCCCGGTATCAAGTCGGAATGGCTGACTACGGCAAGCAATACGACCACGAACCAGGCAATGGCATTCTTCCGCAGGTTCTCCCGAGTGAATAGATAGATGCCTGCACATACCGCATACGTCCAGCCGATAAGTCCGAGGATGCCCCACCAGCTTATCTGGAACGGTTTCCCGTTCATGTCCTTGTAGATGACGAGGAAGGCAAGCAGAAGCACGCCTGCTGTTTTCATTGCGGTGAAAAGGACCTTTTTCGTTCCTACCGCTTTGGGATATACCCCCCAGGTGAGGAAGAAACCGATGACCATCAGGATGGAGAACCATTGGTGCGATAGACCGCCTTCGATGCCTCCGCTGTTCAGTGAAAACAGTCCCATGGCAATCAGCGCCACTGTCCGCCAGAAGATATGGGCCACGACTTGCAGGGTATTGTCTCCTTTTTTGTACCGGTTTTGTATGGCAAAGGATACGGACATGCCCATACAGAAAAGGAAAGCGGGGAAGATGGTGTCGGAGAATCCCATCATGTCTTCGTCCATCCTGGCATGCATCAGCCAGTGGGGGACGTTTTTCAGTCCGGGAATGTCGTTGACAAAGAGCATGAGGAACATGGTGAGTGCGCGGAATACGTCTACCGCGGCAATCCGTTGGGGTGTTAAGCTTTTCATGATAGATAATTTGTTTGGGGGTTTAGAACGCAAATATAGGAAACTATTCTTTCTGATGCTACTGCTTTGCAGGATTTCTTGCTATATTTGCATGAACTTTATGGTCATGGAAAGGAGATTGTTCACTTTTTGTTTTCTTGCCGTCGTGGTATGGCAAAGTGTGGTTTTTGCTGCCGGCACGCCCTCTTTTACTGCGCTGACATCCTCTTTGGATGAGGCTATCGAGGCGCACCGGCACTATGTCGCCGTGCGTGAAGGACGCATTGCCCGGCTGAAGCGCCAAGTGCTGGATACCGATACCGCCAATATTTCTTTTTTTCGATGGAATGGGGAAATCTATAAGGAGTACAAGGCATATATCTGCGATTCGGCCATCCATTATCTTCGTGTCAATCTGGATTGGGCAGAGCGCTATGGCCGGCAGGATGCAGCACTCGAAACAAGGCTGGAGCTTGCCCACCTGATGGCTTCGGCAGGCATGTACGAGGAAGCTGCCGAACTCTTGAGGCAGACGGACAAAGCCTCCCTTCCCTCCCATCTGCTGCCGGACTATTACAATGCCTGTCATAAACTTTACACAGAACTGAGTTTCTATACGCTGGACGATTCTTTCAAGAAGCATTATCAGGCTTTGGCTACCCATTATGACGATTCTTTGATGCAGGTACTTCTGCCTTCATCCCCCCTCTACCTGGAACGAAGAGAGACGCGGGAGGCCGCTGCAGGCCATCCGGACGAAGCCTTGAGCATCAATGATACGCGTCTGGCACATGCCAAGCCCAATACTCCCGAATATGCGCTGGTGACCTATCAGCGCTCATTGCTCTACCGCCGGCTCGGGAACCGGGAGGAGGAGAAGCGCTATCTGGCTTTGTCTGCACTGACCGATATTCGCCTGAGCATCACAGACCATGCCTCACTCTGGAACCTGGCGGAACTTCTTTATGAGGAAGGGGATATGGAGCATGCCTACCGTTACATCCGTTTCTCGTGGGACGAAACCAACCGATACAACGCCCGTAGCCGCAGCCTCCAGACTGCCGGCATCCTTTCACTGATAGACCTCACTTATCAGGCCATGCGTGAGAAGCAGAATGACCGGCTCCGGCTGTACCTCTGGCTCATCAGCGCTTTGATTGTGCTGTTGGTGGTGGCAGTGGGCTTTATCTACCGGCAGATGCAGCGACTCTCTGCCGCACGGAACAAGCTGGAGCATGCCAACGAGCAACTGCAACTCTCAAACAACATCAAGGAGGAGTATGTGGGCCGTTTCATGAATCTCTGCTCCGTTTATATCAACCGGCTGGATACCTACCGGCGGATGGTCAACAAGAAAATCTCTGCCGGGCAGATGGAAGAGCTGCTGAAGATGGTGCGTTCCCGCGAGGTGCTGGACACCGGACTGAAGGAACTCTATGATAACTTTGATACTGCCTTCTTGCACCTTTTCCCCGATTTTGTCGATAAATTCAATGACTTGCTGCAGCCCGAAGAACGCATCGTGCTCCGTAAAGGCGAGTTGCTGAATACGGAACTCCGCATTTTCGCCTTGATTCGTCTGGGCATCGACGACAGTTCGCAGATTGCAGAATTCCTCCGTTATTCCGTAAACACCATCTATAATTACCGTGCCAAAGTGAAGAACAAGGCTCGCATTTCGCGCGAGGACTTTGAAATACGGCTGATGCAGATACGCTGACAATACGTCAAACCGGCTTTTTGAATCCACTTTCTGCCTTTCTCTTCTTTTGCTTATATTTCTGATTATTAGTTGTTTGTTTGTTCATGCTTCTTCACTCCTTCCACCTATTCCCGATTCGCCGGTACGAGGTGTTCTTATCTTTCCTAACTTTGGGGAAGCAAAAGCGAATATCGCAACTGATACTATAACCAAAATTATTGCCATGAAACATTTATTAGCGACAAGCATTTCCATCGCCTTGCTGTCTTTGGGCCTTGCGGGATGCGGTGAGAAACAAGCGACAAAAGAAGTAACTTCGGATGCATTCGTAACCATTCAGGGTCAGGACTTGATAAAGCCCGACGGTACCAAACTCTTCATCATGGGTACCAACCTGGGTAACTGGCTGAATCCGGAAGGATACATGTTCAAGTTCAACAAGACCAATTCCGCTCGTTTCATCAATGAGATGTTCTGCCAGCTGGTGGGACCGGACTTTACGGCCGACTTCTGGAAAGCATTCAAGGACAATTATGTAACGCGCGAGGACATCCGCTTCATCAAGGAGCAGGGTGCCAACACCATCCGCCTGCCTTTCCATTACAAACTGTTTACGGACGAGGACTATATGGGGCTGACTGCCGCCCAGGACGGATTTGCCCGCGTGGACAGCCTGGTAGAGTGGTGCCGCGAATCGGACTTGTACCTCATCCTCGACATGCACGACGCTCCCGGCGGACAGACGGGCGACAATATCGACGACAGCTACGGCTATCCCTGGCTGTTCGACAGCGAAGTCAGCCAGCAACTCTACTGTGACATCTGGCGCCGGATAGCCGACCGCTACAAGAACGAACCGGTCATCCTCGGTTACGAACTCTTCAACGAGCCCATTGCCCCTTACTTCGAGAATATGGAGGAACTCAACGGCAAGCTGGAAGATGTATATAAGAAAGGTGTAGCCGCCATCCGCGAGGTGGACAACAACCACATCATCCTGCTGGGCGGTTCGCAATGGAACGGTAATTTCAAGCCTTTCAAGGACTCCAAGTTCGACGACAAGATAATGTACACCTGCCACCGCTACGGAGGCGAACCTACCCAAGCTGCCATCCAGACGATTATCAACTTCCGCGACAGTGTGAACCTGCCCATGTACATGGGTGAGATAGGCCACAATACGGACGAATGGCAGGCCGCTTTCTGCCAGACGATGCGCGAGAACAACATCGGCTATACCTTCTGGCCCTACAAGAAGATGGACGGTTCTTCTTTCGTCGGCATCACTCCGCCGGAGAACTGGGCAAACATCGTGTATTTCTCCGAAGCACCGCGTGCCACGTACAAGGAAATCCGTGAGGCACGTCCCGCGCAGGCCATGTCCCGCAAGGCGATGATGGACTTTATCGAGGCATGCAAACTGAAGAATTGTGTGGTTCAGGAGGGTTATATCCGGTCATTGGGAATGAAGTAGCGGGTGCTGCCTCGCTACAAACAGTACGTATCAAGTCCCAGAGGATGAGATGCCGGGACTTAGCATGAAAGAGGTAGGGACTGAGCTGTACACACCATAGGACTGAGCACCCAAAACATCCGGATGTTTTAGGGCAAAACATGGGGATGTATTGGGATAAAACATCCGGGTGTTTTGGGGTAAAACATGGGGATGTTTTGGACAACAACATCCGGATGTTATGGGTACTCACTATACGGGTGTAAGGACTTCAGTTCCTATGTAGGTAGGGCTAAGTCATATTCCCTTGTATGTTGGAGATTATCAATGGTACGGACTGATTATGATTGCTTACTTATATAACAACTTAATTATACAACAATGAAAAAAGTATTATTCGGTTTGGTTCTGGCCGCTGTCGCGCTGCCTCTTTCGGCCCAGCAGAAGCCCGTCTATCTGGACGCAAGCAAACCTATTGAAGAAAGAGTGGAAGACGCCTTGAGCCGTCTGACCCTGGAAGAGAAAGTGAAGTTGACTCATGCGCAAAGCAAGTTCAGCAGTGCGGGTGTGCCCCGTCTGGGCATTCCCGATGTATGGACGGACGACGGCCCCCACGGCATACGTCCCGATGTGTTGTGGGACGAGTGGGAACAAGCCGGATGCACCAACGACTCCTGCGTGGCTTTCCCTGCCCTGACCTGTCTGGCGGCAACCTGGAACCCCGAAATGTCTCTCCTTTACGGACAGAGCATCGGTGAAGAGGCGCGCTACCGCAACAAGTCCGTCCTGCTGGGCCCCGGTGTCAATATCTACCGCACACCGCTCAACGGACGCAACTTCGAGTATATGGGTGAGGACCCTTATCTGGCCGGAAAGATGGTGTCGCCCTATATCCGGGGCGTGCAGCAGAACGGCGTGGCTGCCTGCGTGAAACACTTCGCCTTGAACAACCACGAAGTGAACCGCCACACCACCAACGTCATCGTGGACGACCGTGCTCTTTATGAAATCTATCTGCCTGCTTTCAAGATGGCCGTGCAGGAAGGCGGAGCGTGGAGCATCATGGGTGCCTACAACCTATACAAAGGCCAACATCTTTGTCACAACCAATACACATTGAACGATATATTGAAGGGCGAATGGGGATTCGACGGCGTAGTCATTTCCGACTGGGGCGGCACGCACGATACCCGGCAAGCCATCACCAACGGGCTGGATATGGAATTCGGCAGTTGGACCAACGGGCTCTCGAACGGTGCCAGCAACGCATACGATAACTATTATCTGGCAAATCCCTATCTGAACCTCATCCGCGAAGGTAAGGTAGGTACCACGGAACTGGACGACAAGGTACGCCGCATTCTGCGCCTTATCTTCCGTACGGTGATGAACCCCGATCGTCCGTGGGGAAGCATGCTCTCTCCGGAACATTACGAGGCTGCCCGCCGCATCGGTGAGGAGGGCATCGTACTGTTGCAGAACAAGGGCAATGTGCTCCCGATAGACCTGAACCGGGCTAAAAAGATTCTTGTAGTGGGCGAGAATGCCATCAAGATGATGACCGTAGGCGGTGGTAGTTCTTCCCTGAAGGTACAGCGCGAACTCTCTCCGTTGGACGGCATCAAGCAGCGTGTGGCCGGCAAGGCCGAGGTGGTCTATGCCCGTGGCTACGTGGGCGATGCAAGCGGTGAATACAACGGGGTGGTGACCGGACAGAACCTGAAGGATGACCGTACTCCCGAAGAGCTGATAGCCGAAGCCGTGAAAGAGGCCCGGGATGCCGATTATGTCATCTTCATCGGCGGCCTGAACAAGAGCAACGGGCAGGACTGCGAGGACTCCGACCGTAAGGGGCTGGGCTTGTCCTACGGTCAGGATGCCGTTATCTCCGCACTGGCCGAGGCGAACAAGAATCTGATTGTCGTCAACATCTCCGGCAACGCCATTGCCATGCCGTGGGTGAACGAGGTGCCTGCCATCGTGCAGGACTGGTATCTGGGTTCCGAAGCCGGCAGTTCCCTTGCCGCCATCCTCATGGGTGATGTCAATCCCAGCGGCAAGCTTCCGTTCACCTTCCCCGTGAAGCTGGAGGACTGCCCGGCCCACAGCCTGGGCGAATATACCGGCAAGCGGAGCAAGGACATCATCGACATCAAGTACAATGAAAGCATCTTCGTGGGCTACCGCTGGGCCGATAAGCAGAAGAAGGTGAAACCGTTGTTCCCCTTCGGCCACGGTTTGAGCTATACCACTTTCGAATATGGCAAGCCGACGGCCGACAGCAAGACCATGCAGGCCGACGGTACGCTGACCGTGAAGGTTTCTGTAAAGAATACCGGAGCGCGCGAAGGGCAGGAAGTTGTCCAACTGTACATCAGTGACAAGAAGTCCTCTCTGCCTCGTCCCGTCAAGGAACTGAAAGGTTTCCAAAAGGTGAAACTGGCTCCGGGCGAAACAAAGGAAGTCACATTTACCATTGATAAGGAGGCTCTTAGCTTCTTCGATGACACCCAGCACGCTTGGGTGGCCGAGCCGGGCAAGTTCGAGGCTGTCATAGCAGCTTCGGCAGCCGATGTGAAGGGAACGGTTCCTTTTGAATTGAAATGATGTAGGAAAATAAAGTTTCCTTTTAGGTTATTATCAAAGATAGTGTAGATGGAGGGTGTGGCCGTGAGGTTGCACCCTTTCTTTGTACTCTTTACAAGCCAATATGTTTTCTTATATTTCTGAGTTTCTTCGGGTTGGCTAAGGAAGATGCAGATATGCTGGATGTTAGAGTTAAAGCAGTGATGTTTTGTAGTAATGGGTGAGTTTTTACCGCCGTGTTTGGGCAGATTTTCATCTTTTATATTTATTTTTACAGAAATGATCGGGACAATGGTTCTTGTCCTGATGGGATGTGGTAGTGCTGTCTTTGCCGGAAGTGCGGCGGGGGCGGTTAGTGCAGGTGTCGGAACGCTGGGAGTGGCTTTTGCTTTCGGCTTGTCCGTTGTGGCGATGGCATACGCTATCGGAGGAATCTCGGGCTGTCATATTAATCCTGCCATTACCCTGGGCGTTCTGTTGTCCGGCAGGATGAGCGGGAAAGATGCAGCCATGTATATGGTGTTTCAGGTTATCGGGGCGGTTATCGGTTCTGCCATTCTTTATGCATTGGTGTCTACGGGCGCTCATGGTGGTCCTACGGCTACCGGTTCCAATGGGTTTGCTGACGGAATGATGTTGCAGGCATTCATTGCAGAGGCTGTGTTCACGTTTATCTTTGTGCTGGTTGTCTTAGGTTCTACGGATTCCGAGAAGGGGGCGGGTAATCTTGCAGGATTGGCCATTGGTCTTACGTTGGTATTAGTGCACATTGTTTGTATTCCTGTTACGGGAACTTCTGTCAATCCTGCCCGTAGCATCGGTCCGGCACTGTTCCAGGGTGGCGAGGCTCTCTCTCAGTTGTGGCTGTTCATTGTAGCTCCGTTTGTGGGTGCTGCGCTGAGTGCCGTTGTATGGAAAGTGCTTGCTGCAAAAGAAGGTAAATAAATGTCGGCAGACAGTGCCTTAAGAAGAGGCGGCTGATGGCAGAAAACTTATAAAGGGAAGCCCTCCGTCCGAAACTTTGAAGTTTCGGACGGAGGGCTTCCTGTTCTTTCCTTATGCTTGCTATATCTTGTGCCTTATTCGTACAGCGATTTGGCTATACCCATTTCCAGTCCACGAAGCTCTGCCAGTCCGCGCAGACGGCCGATACAGGAATAGCCGGGATTGGTTTTCTTCTTCAAGTCGTCTACCATCTGGTGTCCGTGGTCGGGTCGCATCGGGATAGAGACACCACGGCGTTGTTGCAGTTCAAGGAAGGCTTTCATCACGTGATACATGTCCACGTCTCCTTCCAGGTGGTTGGCTTCGTAGAAATTGCCTTCGGCGTCGCGTTGTGTACTGCGCAGATGGACAAAGTTGATGCGGTCGGCAAATTGCTGCATGATGACTGCACAATCGTTGGCGCTGCTTACACCGAGCGAACCGGTGCAGAGGCAAAGACCGTTGCTCTTGTTGGGAACAGCGTCAATCAGTGCCTGGAAATCGGCAGCACAGCTCATGATGCGTGGCAGGCCGAGGATGGAGCACGGTGGGTCGTCCGGATGGATAACGAGCATGACACCTGCTTCGTCGGCTACCGGAGTGATTTCTTGCAGGAAATAGATCAGGTTGGCACGCAGGCGTTCCGGAGTGATGCCCTTGTAGCGGTCCAGTTCCTGTTGGAACTGTTCCAGGGTGAAGCTTTCTTCTGAGCCGGGAAGTCCGGCAATCATGTTGCGTACAAGCAGTTGTTTGTCTGCCTCTGTCATCTGTTCGAAGCGGGCACGGGCTTTGGCCTTTTCTTCATCGGTGTATTCGCCTTCTGCACCGGGACGACGTAGCAGGAAGAGGTCGAAGGCGATGAAAGCGGCACGTTCAAAGCGGAGGGCACGACTGCCGTCGGGTAGTTCGTAGGCGAGGTCGGTACGTGTCCAGTCCAGTACGGGCATAAAGTTGTAGGTGACAATGTGAATGCCGCATTTGCCCAGGTTACGCAAGCTCTCTTTATAGTTGTCGATATACTTCTGGAAGTCTCCGGTTTGGGTCTTGATATGTTCGTGTACGGGTACACTTTCTACTACAGACCAGCGCAGACCGACGGCTTCAATCATTTCTTTCCGTTTCTTGATTTCCTCTACTGTCCATATTTCCCCGTTTGGAATATGATGCAAGGCGTTTACAATGCCGGTAGCCCCGGCTTGTTTGATGTCCCAAAGGCTTACCGGGTCGTTGGGACCGTACCAGCGCCAGGTTTGTTCACAAAGAATCATGTTATTTATTGTTTGATGATTTGCAATTTACTATTTACATGGCGAATGCGTTGAACCCTCCGTCCACTACAGCCACCGTACCGGTGACAAAGCTGGAAGCATCGCTGATGAGGTATTGGATGGTTCCGCAAAGCTCTTCTGCACGGCCCATACGTCCGAAGGGAGTTTGGCGAATCACATCTTGCCCACGTTCCGTGTAGCTTCCATCCGGGTTCGTCAGCAGGGCACGGTTCTGCTCTGTGAGGAAAAATCCGGGTGCGATGGCATTTACACGAATACCTTCACCAAACTTCTTGGCAACTTCCGTAGCCATGAAGGCTGTGAAATTGGAGATACCGGCTTTTGCGGCAGCATATCCGGCTACACGCGTCATGGGGCGGAAAGCAGCCATGCTGGAGAAGTTGACAATAGCGCCTGTCTTCTGTTCCACCATCGGTTTGAGGAAGACTTGTGTAGGCAGTACGGTACCGGTCAGGTTTAATTCAAGCACCCGTTGGAACTCTTCTATCTTCAAATCGAAGAAAGTGCCCGTGGGCGCGATGGTGGCACCCGGCATATTTCCGCCGGCTGCATTCAGCAGGGCATCTATGCGGCCATAGGCTTTCAGGATGTCAGCCAAGTTCTGTTCCAGCAGTTCACGGTTCATCACGTCGGTTGTCAGGAACATGGCTTCTCCACCGTTTGCCTTGATTTCTCCGGCAATGGCGTCCCCTATTTCTGCCTTGCGTCCCAAAATGACGACCTTTGCACCTTCTTCTGCCAGATGAAAGGCGATGGCTTTCCCCAATACTCCTGTTCCGCCGGTTATGACCACTACTTTGTCTTTAATGTTAAATAAGTTTTTCATGATTCGTTCATTTAAAAATTACGTTGTGTTTTATTTGATTAGCGTTGCAAAAATACGGAATAATCTGTTGCACTGACTAACAATCATACAAAAAAGATGCATTTGTTGTCCGGAAGAAAGTGCTATTTCCTTATCGGGTTGTCCAATGCCGTGGCTTGTATATACAGTAGATTGAAGTTGTCATGCGGTTTTAGGATACGGTGGGCATAATAAAGATTCAGGTAGTCTTTGCGTGCAGGATTCAGGTAGACGGCAGTACGGTAGAGGTCTTTGCAGAAATTCTGTATCGAGCTTTCCCAGCCGCTTATCTGCTGGTAGGGCCATTCACTGAGGCCCTTTCCGACGTAGGAAGCCAGGAAATCCATGGCTTTGTAGAAGTTACGTCCATCGGTAGAGGTGATGTCATCCAGCTTGATTCCAAGATTTTTTGCCATCAGCATGATGTCAATAAAGTGGGTCAGGTTGTACTGTGAGTAGTGGAAGGCAAGGGTACGTTGCAGTTCGTGCGGTTGTCGTCCGTCAGGAGCTATCTGGGGGAAGATACGTTTTTGGGGGAAGTCATTGATGATTTCCTGCGCCAGTTTCTTGTTACCGGTATAGAGGGCGAAAGCTATGATTTGGGCATCGTAGGCTACGCTGTGGTTGTTGGCACTGGCTGCTTCTTCCTTACCTTGCGGACTGGCGAGCATCCAGTCGGTCAGTTTGGAAAACCATTTCTTCAGTTGTTTGCTGTCCTGGGTAGTAAATGCTTTTGACTGTTCTAGCAGTGCCACAGCATCCAGCATTTCTATGAAGGAGTAGGTGTCTATCAGCCCATAGCAGCGACCTTTGTCGTTATTGTGTCCCGGCATCATTTGTGCATATTCCAGGTTGGGGTTCATTCGGGTGTCTTTGTTCAGAAACCATACGCGGATAAGTTCTGTGGCTTTCCGGGCATACTGCTCTTCTCCGCTGAAGTACCAGACCAGAGCCAGGGTAGTGATGCGGCCGGCTGTTGTTCCCAACCGATTACGGTCTAGTTTGTTCAGTTCAGGATTGGATACGCCGTCGCGGTTGATGTAAGGCAGGCCGTTTGGCTTTGTCGGGTCGGGCCAATAGTATCGGGCTTGGCTCATATAGTCATGCTTGTCACCGCTGGCAGGTGTTTTTTCTTTCATCATGACAGAAAGGGGCTGGGCGTCCAATAACCTGTCCGCTTCCGCTTTCAATATCTCGTAAGTTGTGGCATAGAAAGGCTCGTGAATAGAGTGTTTTACATTTGCGAGGTGTGCTGTGTTCCAAATGGATTGTGCTTGCATACAAGATGCCAGGAGCAGGAAGGCAAGCGTCCATTGTATTGTTGCTTTCGGTTTCATGTCTTATTTTAGAGTGATGGACTTCTGTAATACCAATAAGCTCTCCGGTCCCATATTGAACAGCAGGTCTATGATGCTCAAGTTGGGCAGAAACCCGAGTCTCTCTTGAAACACTTGATAATAAGGTTGTGGTGAGAATTCTGTATCTTCCAGAGAAAAATCCTTTTTCGGATGAATGCGTTCGCGGAAATCCGCTTCATTCGGAGTGAATTCAGTCCGGTATTCGGTGGTGCGTGCCATATCGGGCTGTATGTCTATCAGAGAACAGATAAGATGGCAAAGTTCTTCGTTGAAATCGACTAAAAACTCATACTTCTTTTCATAGAAAGGGCGGAAGTCGTCTTTATAATATTCAAAGAAAGGAGTGTGGTTGTAGGCAGATTCTATGGCATTCCAGTGCAGATGCCTCCAGTTCCCGTGGTCTGAAATGCGTATATCGCGCATCGGGCATTTTAGGGTATTCGGTTTGACGGTGGGGATGGAAAGGGCCAGTTCACCGTCCGGTACGGCAATGGTACAACGGTTCCGGTAAGTCTGCTTCATATAGTGGTCATGCTGTTCGATGAATACTTTATCGTATGCCAGCAATTTGGTATAATATTCTATGGGAGCCAAATAGGCGGAAGAAAGAAAAACTGTTTTCATCAGTATATTTACGATTAGATGATTTGCGATTTACGATTGAAGCTACTGTGCATTGTTTGTATTTTCATTTTTATTCTTTCATTTGTTTGTCATTCCACTCTTTTCCATATCCTGCCCCATCGGTAACCGCTGAAAGGTCCTGTTCCCTTTTCTTTGGAGAACCAGATGATAGATGCCTTGCCTATGATGTGGTCTTTGGGGACGAAACCGAAAAGACGGGAGTCCGAAAGATTGATGGCATTGTTGGCACCTACCCAGTAGTAGTCTTTGGTAAAATGGCAGTGTTGCACGGGTTTGCCTTCCACATAAAGGGTGTCGTTTTTGATTTCGGCTTGTTTCTTTTCGTGAAGTACCAGGGTATTTCGCAACAAAGTCTTGTTCCACGGATATACGCGCACGGCTTTGCCTTTGCTGGGGATTATCAGAGGTTTCAGTATCTCCATAGAATCTTCCTTGACAATAGGTTCTATCCAGCAGTTCCCGTTCATGGCTTGTTCCAGCAAGTAGTGTTCATAACGGCTGAAACTGCGTATATTCTTTGTTGAGTCCTGCCCCAATAGTTTGTTGGGAGCGATGGAAAGTATGGAAAGCAATGAATCCAACTGTCGTTCCCGTTGTCTGGGGTAAGAATAAAGAAACTTCTGGTCGGGCGCATTCTTTTCGGAAGGAATCACTGAAAAAAGCGAATCTATCAGCAAGGTATCTCCGGGAATACCGATGCAACGGCTGATGAAGACTTCCCGTCGGTCAATCACGGGTTCTGAAAGATTGGCAGGATTGTTGAATACAAGAATATCCTCTTTCTGCACCGGACTGTCCGCCCAGCGATGATACCCCCATAACTTCATGAAAGGAAGCCGCAGACCGTAGCTCCACTTGTTTACAAGAATACGCTCACTTTGGTACAGTGAATTTTCCATGCCGGAAGAGGGGATAAGATAGGAAGTTGCCACACAACCCCGAAGCAGCACCACGACGAGTGCCACTCCAACTATTGTGATTGCTATCTTACACCCTTTTTTCATTTAATGCCGTCCACCCACTTGAATATCCGGTTCCAGCGTATCTTACCGTCAAACCAGCCCCGGTCTTTGTCCAGTGACAACCATACTACGATAGGCTTTCCTACGACATGGTCTTCCGGCACAAAACCCCAGTATCGGGAGTCGGCGGACTTGTCGCGGTTGTCGCCCATCATCCAGTAGTAGTCCATATTGAAGGTATAAGAGTCGGTCTTTTCACCATTGATGTAGATGCCGTCTTCCTTGACTTCCAGTTTGTTGCCTTCATAGGCAACGATGCAGCGTTCGTAGATAGGCAGGTTGTCCTCGGTCAGCTTGATGGTGGCGCCTTTGGCAGGAATCCATATCGGGCCGTAGTTGTTGCGGTCCCATTTAGTGTAAAGGTTCAGCGGATACATCTGTCCCGAGAATTCTCCCGGTTCAATGATAATATTACTGATGAGTTTCTTGTTGCCCGAAAGGGTCTCGTACATCTTTTTGGTGAGCGGAAGATGATAGACCGGTGCCAGCCTGCCTTGGGCATCCCGGCGGTCCAATCCCATTTCAATCAGATTCTCTTCCCAGCCCAGACCGTCGGTCATCAGTGTCTGGTCTTCTTTGCTGATGCCCAGTTCACGGAACATATCATCGGTGATATAAGGACCTGTAGTCTGTACAAAGTAGTTGAACTGCATTTCTGTAGGGTTCTCGATGGCTTTACCGTCGATGTATACCTGTCCTTTCTTGATTTGCAACGTATCGCCGGGCAGGCCTACGCAACGTTTTACATAGTTTTCACGACGGTCAACGGGGCGTATGACAATGTCACCGTACATTCTCGGATTGGAACGGATAAGATTACGTCCGGCATTGTAGTACAGGTCGTAGACAGTACGTTGCTGCTTGCGTGTCAGGCTGTCCATATTCACCTTGTTGGGATACACGCGTTTTCCTTCTTCGTAAGCAAGGGTATAGAAGTCTGTCTGCTGGAAATTGGTGGCTACCGTGTCGCCTGCCGGGAAGTTGAACACCACAATGTCATTCAGTTTCACTTTGCCGAAGCCTGGTACACGCTTGTATTCCCATTGGGGCCATTCGATGTACGATTTGGTGTTGAATACCGGTAGTGTATGTTGTGCCAGCGGCATGGAAAGCGGCGTATTCGGTACGCGCGGACCATAACTCATCTTGCTGACGTAAAGGAAATCGCCTACCAACAAGGATTTCTCCAATGAGGAAGACGGTATCTGATAATTCTGGAACACATAGATATTTACGAAGTAGACGGCTACCAGCGCAAATACGATGGCATCCACCCAACTCATGATGCTGCGTACGGCAGGATTCTCCGATTTCTTCCAGAATCCCCAGGGTATCTTCTTACTGATGTAGATGTCAAAAATGAAGGGTAGTACAATCAGTCCCAGCCAGCTTTTTACCCAAACCAGAAAGGCAAGGTAGAGCAGGGTGACTATACTGAATTTAATCCATTGGGTGCGTGTTGCTTTTCTCATGATGTTTTAGTCTTTTAAAAATGGAAACAAGTCACTCATTCCCAAAGCACCTTCGTGCTTGGCGGTATATTCGGCAGCAAGGACAGCTCCCAAGGCAAATCCCCTGCGATTCTTGGCATCGTGGGTGATAGTGATACTGTCGGCTTCGGAGTCGTAGCGGATGCTGTGGATGCCCGGTACTTCTCCTTCGCGGATAGAACTTATGGATAGCTCATTGGCTGCACATTCCGTAGAGCCCGAAACGGTTCCGTCGGGAGCTTGGAAAGTCCCTTCTACCCATTTGTCCTTACGGTCGAGATTCTCCAGAATACCTTCGGCAAGCGTGATGGCCGTTCCGCTCGGAGCGTCCATCTTGTGGATGTGGTGCGTTTCGCTCATTGTCACATCATAGGCAGGGAATTGGTTCATTATCTTTGCGAGGTACTTGTTGACGGCAGAGAAGATGCTTACTCCCAAGCTGAAGTTGGAAGACCAGAACAGTGTCTTGCCGCCTTCGGTACAAAGTCTCTTTACTTCGTCTCCATGTTCTGCCATCCATCCCGTACTGCCGGATACCAGTTTGACCCCGGCGCGGAATGCCTTCATATAGTTATTGTATGCAACCATGGGGTTGGTGAACTCTATGGCAACGTCGGCGCTCTTGAAGGCTGCCGATTCAAAGTCTTCCTGATTGTCGACATCGATGATGCTTACAATTTCGTGTCCGCGGCCAAGGGCTATTTTCTCGATTTCCTTGCCCATTTTTCCGTAGCCGATTAATGCGATTTTCATTGTTTCTATCTGTTTTTATTTAGTTTATCAACAAACTATAGGTCGCAAAGATAATCTTTTTCTTACATTTGTGCTCAACATTAACGTCTTGTTAACATGGAACAACTACTGCATTATGTTTGGAAGCACAAAATATTTCCTTTGTCATTGCTCCAGACAACCTCCGGCCGGCCGGTAGAAGTGATAGATCCCGGTTTGCCGAACATGAATGCAGGCCCCGATTTTTTTAATGCCAAACTGAAAATAGACGGTACGCTCTGGGTGGGCAACGTCGAAGTGCATACGCAGGCATCAGACTGGCTGCTCCATAGGCACGACCGTGACAAGGCGTATGATACCGTCATCCTGCACGTGGTGGGCGAATCGAATTGTGATGTGTACCGCACGAACGGTGAGCTGGTTCCCCAGATGGTGCTCACTTGCCCCGACACTGTCCGCTTGCGCTATGAAGAGCTTCGGCAGACAGAGATTTATCCTCCCTGCTATTCCATCCTTGCCTCCCTCCCAAAGCTGACCGTCCATTCCTGGCTGTCCGCTTTGCAGGTAGAGCGTTTTGAGCAGAAAGCATGCGTCATATCCCAGCGGCTCGAACGCTGCAATCATCATTGGGAAGATGTTTTCTTCATTACTCTTGCTCGTAACTTCGGCTTCGGGCTGAATGGGGATGCTTTCGAGGCATGGGCAAACCGCCTTCCATTCCGCGCCGTAGACAAGCATCGGGACAGTCTGTTTCAAGTGGAGGCTTTCTTCCTGGGGCAGGCAGGCCTGCTGGAGGAGGTCTCGGCAGAGGCAGATGATTATTATTTGATACTTCAGAAAGAGTTCCGCTACCTGCAACACAAGTTCGAGCTGCCAGCTCCCATGTCTGTTGAGCAGTGGCGGTTTCTGCGTCTTCGTCCCGATAACTTTCCACATGTACGCCTCGCCCAGCTTGCCTGTCTGTATCACAAGGAGCAGTCGCTCTTCTCGCGTGTTATGGAGGCTGAAACGCTGGAGGCGGTGAAGAAGATACTGGCTGCCAAGACTTCCGCGTATTGGGAGGAGCACTTCAATTTCAGAAAGGTTTCACCCCGGAGGGAAAAGCGGGTAGGGGACGGTGCCTTGAATCTGATTGCCATCAATACGGTCATCCCGTTTCTTTATGCTTATGGCCTGCACAAGGCCGATGACGTTTTGTGTGACCGTGCCACCCGTTTCCTTGAATCCTTGAAGGCCGAAAACAATCACGTAACCCGACTTTGGGATGGTGCCGGTTTGCCGGTATCTACCGCTGCCGATTCGCAGGCTCTGCTTCAACTTCAAAAGGAATATTGTGACAAGAAAGACTGCTTGCGTTGCCGGTTTGGTTACGAGTATCTGAAACATAGATGATAATAATTATCGCCCCATAGCCTTAGCATTTTATTACTTTTATATTATCTTTGCGCATTGAAAAATAATCCGAGTATATGAAGGCTATCCGCTTTGTTTTTTGTCTGTTTGCGGCACTCATGCTGACGACTCTCAATGGTCTGGCTGCCGAAGAGGAGGATTTCAAGACATTTCTCCAGAAATTCACGTCCAGTGCTTCATTCCAGTATTCCCGAATCAAGTTTCCTTTGAAGTCTCCCATCGCCCTCTTGAAGGATGACGGTGAGACGGAACAGACTTTTCCCTTCACCCGCGAGAAGTGGGCATTGCTAGACGAAGAAACGCTGAAGGAAGGACGTACTACCGAAGAGGAGGGAGGTACCTATATTTCTCACTTCACTGTCAATGAGCCTGCCCATAAAGAGTTCGAAGCAGGCTATGATGAATCAGAACCTTCCCTTCGTGTGGTCTTTGAACTGACGGATGGCAAGTGGTATGTCACCGACTGCTATAACGACTGGTACAACTTCGATCTCCCTATCAATGAACTGGAAGAAACTATTCAGGCGGTACAAGAGGAAAACAAGGCTTTCGAAGAACTTCATCCTTGATGAAGTGGGGGCAGAAATCCGCCTCAATCATTATTTTATCCTTCTTCTGTACGATTTATGCCCCTCTTTTTCCAAAAAGAGGGGTTTCTTTGTACCGTACTAATACATTGAAATATGCGGTTACAACTTCTTTTGATGCAACTTCTCTTATGTGTCCTCCCCGGTATGGAGATGGGCGCTTCCTGCCGGCTTACCGCCTGGGTCGTGGAGGATTCTTCCGGAAAAGTGGAAATTACATGTATCGGCGATACGATGGATATTGTATCTCCGGACGGGCTGTCCCTTTGGTATAAGGAACGGTTGACGGGAAACTATGAGATTACCTACCGGGTACAAGTGGTGGTTGAGAATGGTAGCTACGACCGTCTCAGTGACTTGAATTGTTTTTGGGGGGCCGATGACCCCCGGCATCCGGATGACTTCTTTGCCCGCAGTGCATGGCGCAACGGCGAGTTCAAGAATTACAATACGCTGGACCTTTACTATGTGGGCTACGGCGGTAATGATAATGGAACTACGCGTTTCCGTGAATACCATGGAGAGTATTATGGAGTGGACGATGCAAAGATTAAACCCATCTTGAAAGAGTATACCGATGCCGCCCACCTTTTGAAGCCCAACCATTGGTATGAAGTTAAAATCCGTGTGGAGAATGGAGCCACCACTTATGCCATGGATGGTGAAGAGCTTTTCAGCTTACCGGTTGCCGATGGCAAAGGAGACGGCTATTTCGCCTTACGGTTGTGGCAGAACCACGTACGTTTTGCAGATTTCCAAGTAGCAAATATCGATAACCTTAAATAAACAGACATGATGCAATTCAGTAAATGGAAAATAGGAGCGGTAGCGCTCGTTTGCATGTTGCTGCCGGGCAGTGTACACGCACAAATCGTGAAGAATGAGCGCTTGCTTTCTTTTGAGGAGAAGCAGGTTCCGGCGTTTGTCACTACGGCAGCCGGTTCGCAGTTGGGCATTAGCGACGAACATTATAGGGACGGCGACCACAGTTTGAGCTGGACTTTCGAGCCGGGTGCCGCACTGTCTATCAAAAAAGACTTGAAATTTGAGAAGAAAGACCCGACGGGGAAAGACACCTATCTTTCGGCTTTCATCGTATGGGTGTACAATGAGCAGGCCCAGGACAAGCAGATTCTGTTTGAGTTCCTGAAGGATGGCAAGGTATGCACCTCTTTTCCTTTTGGCATCAACTTTACCGGTTGGCGCGGAGCATGGGTATGTTATGAACGCGATATGCAAGGTACCCCGGAAGAAGGGATGGACGAAATCCGAATTGTAGCCCCCGACGTGAAGGGGAAACTCTTTTTCGACCATCTGATTACTGCCAGCAAGGTGGATGCCCGCCAGCAGACTGCCGACTTGCAGGTACCGTTTGTAAATAAGGGAACCACCAACCACTGGCTGGTTATCTACGAACACTCCTTGTGGAAACCGGACATCCCTCTGACAGACGTGACCGAGGCGCAGAAGCAGGATATACGGATTATGGAGAAGCGTTTCCGCGGCATGCTCTACACACCTTCCGCGCTTTCGGACAAGGAGATGCAGTCCATCCGTGAGAAGTATGATTTTTATCGGATTACCTACAAGAACGGCAAGGTAGCAGGACGTCCTATCTATTTCGTACGTCACTCCGAGGCATACGAACGTATGGTACCCGATTGGGACAAAGATATGTTCTCCAGACTGGGGATAGAGATAAGCGACTATTTCAACCTGATGAAACGCGTCGCCATCGCCTACAACAATGCGGAAGATGCGGCGCTGAAACACGAGTTGAAGCAGAAATTCATCGCCATGTACGATAACGCCACCGACCAGGGTATTGCCTACGGCAGTTGCTGGGGGAATATCCACCATTACGGATATAGTATGCGCGGTCTGTTTGTGGCTTATTTCTTGATGAAGGACGTGTTGCGTGAGGTAGGTAAGCTGGAAGAGGCGGTACGTACGCTCAACTGGTATGCCATCACCAATGAGGTATATCCCGAACCTGCCGTCAACGGTATTGATATAGATACGTTCAACACCAAGTTGCAAGGCCGCATAGCCAGCATTCTGATTATGGAGGATACACCGGAGAAACTGCAATACCTGCGTTCCTTCTCCCGTTGGCTGGACAAAGGCTGTCTTCCTGCGCCGGGATTGGCCGGTTCTTTCAAGCCGGACGGTGCCTGCTTCCATCATTGCAACAATTATTCTGCTTATGCAGTGGGCGGTCTGGACGGTGCCACTAATATGATTTACTTGCTGAGTGGTACCGAGTTCCGCCTGTCCGAGCAGGCACACGAGACGGTGAAGAAAGTGCTTCTCACCATGCGTTTCTATTGCAACCTGAAGCAATGGTCTCTCTCCATGTCCGGACGCCATCCCAACGGGGGAGGAAGTCTGATACCTATCCAATATGCCACGATGGCCATTGCCGGTACGCCGGATGGCAAGCAGAAGTATGACCCCGAAATGGCCGCTGCCTATTTGCGCCTGGTTGCCTATACAGAAGCTCCGGACAAGAATGCGCCCGACTATCTGCCGAAGGCTTCCACTCGCCACGAATTGGAGATGAAGAAGTTGCTTGAAGCCCAAGGCTTCCGTCCGGAACCCGACCCGCAAGGCAATCTGGCTTTGGGTTACGGTTGTGTATCCGTACAGCGTCGCAGCAACTGGGCTGCCGTAGTACGCGGACATTCCCGTTACCTCTGGGCTGCCGAGCACTATCTCCCCGCCAATTTCTATGGCCGTTATCTGGCACATGGCAGCATGCAGATTCTTACCGGAAAAACCGATGAAATGGTTACTTTTGCCACCAGTGGCTGGCAGGAGGCCGGTTTCGACTGGAATCGTATTCCGGGTGTCACGAGCATTCATTTGCCTTTCGACCAGCTGCGTGCCCGGGTATTGAATGTCGATACCTTCTCCGGCATGGAGGAGATGCTCTATTCCGACGAAGCTTTTGCCGGCGGTTTGTCCCAAGCACATCTGAACGGTAACTTCGGTATGGTGCTGCATGAACATGATAAGTATAACGGTTCTCACCGTGCCCGCAAGTCGTTCCATTTCTTCGACGGCACCATTGTATGCCTCGGTACGGACATCGAAAACCTAAATACCGAATATCCAACGGAAACCACCGTGTTCCAGCTTGCCGCCACCACTCCCGAAACCCGCCGGTACTGGGAGTCCTGTCAGAGTGACGGGCAGACTTATATAGATCCCAACGGCGTAGGTTATTACATTTCCAAAGCCTCCCGCCCTGATGCCCGCTACGAGAAGAACTTCCCGCAAGTGACCGTGGGCGAGCGTAGCACCAAGCCCACTTCCGGCGACTGGGTGTCCTTGACATTACAGCATGGCAAAGCCCCGAAAGGCGCTTCCTACGAATATGCCGTGCTACCCCACACGGATGCCGCCGCTTTGGAGGCATTCGCCAAGAAACCCACTTACAAGATTCTCCAACAAGACCGCAACGCCCACATTGTGCGTTCTCCGGCAGACGGTCTTACTTCTTACGTCTTGTTTGAGACTCCGCAAGCTCTGCCCGACGGCGGATTGTTGCAGAAAGCCGATACATCGTGCCTTGTCATGATACGCGAATATAAGGACAAGCTTCTGCTGACTGTCTCCCAACCCGACCTGGCCTTGTATCGTGGTCCGAGTGACGAGGCTTTCGATAAAGACGGAAAACGTATTGAGCGCAGTATCTATTCACGCCCGTGGATAAAAAATGTCAGTGGTGAAATTCCCGTGACCATTACGCTGAAAGGTTTGTGGAAAGTGACCGAAACTCCATATTGTCAAGTGGTGGTGGCCGACCGGAAGCAGACAGTACTTCGTTTTACCTGTCGCGATGCAGTGAGCCTTGACGTGGAATTGAAAAGGTGAACCTTAGAAATCGATTTTTAAATCCGATAAATTTGTACCATGATGAAATTCAAAGACGTACTATTTTGTACCACAGCTTTTGTTCCAGTTTTGTCGGGAGCCAAGGAGTTGCCGAATATTATCTATATTGTGACCGATCAGCAAACGGCTTCTGCTATGAGCTGTGTGGGAAATACGGATGTGCATACCCCGAATATAGACCGTTTGGCGCAGGCGGGTGTCTTGTTTACCAATGCTTATTGCTCTGCTCCCTTGAGCGGTCCTTCTAGGGCATCCATGTTTACGGGACACACATCCCATGAAATAGGTCTTGCGAGAAACAATGTGCCTATGCCCGATTCCTTGCGGGCAACGACCTTGGGAGTTCTGATGCAGCATGCCGGATATGAATGCGCATATGCCGGAAAGTGGCATGTACATACCGCTTCCATACCGGATCGGGAGTTTGGTTTTTCTGTCCTTCATCCGCACACCGACCACGGATTGGCTGAGGCTTCCGTTGCCTTTCTTGAACGGGAACACACCCGGCCCTTCTTTCTTGTAGTTGGCTTCGATAATCCCCACAATATCTGTGAATATGCACGTGGGCAGAATCTGCCATACGGCAATTTGCCTGAACTTTCTCAAGACGAATGGCCTGGATTGCCCTTGAACTTTTCCCGCCATCCTTACGATGCCGATGTGATAACCTATGAACAATCGCTGAACTATTCGACCTATCCCACGCGTCATTATTCCCCGGATGACTGGCGTCGCTATCGCAGTCTTTATTTCCGTTTGGTAGAAAAAGTGGATGCTGAAATCGGAAAGATTGTCGACATCATTGATCGGCGGAATCTATGGAAGAACACGGTAATTATCTTCACGAGCGACCACGGTGACGGTGTGGGAGCACATCAATGGAATCAGAAGTCTGCTCTTTACGAAGAAGTGGTGAACATCCCTCTGATAGTGACTCTACCCGGAAAGAAGAATGCCGGAAAAGAGATGCCGCAGCTCGTCAATGCAGGTGTTGACTTCTTTGCTTCCGTATGCGACTGGGCAGACATTCCTCTGCCCGGAGGTTTGTATGGCGTTTCTTTTAAATCCTTGGTTGAGAGTGCCGACCCAGAACAGGCACACCAACCTTATGTGGTCATAGAAACCACCTTCGACAAAGGTATTACCCGTGGTTGGGCTTTGCGTACTCCGCGTTATAAATATGTGTTGTATGATAAAGGAAACTATCGTGAACAGCTTTATAACATGGAGGACGACCGCGGAGAGATGCGTAACTTGGCTCTTGAAAAGAATTATCGGGAAGTGTTGCAGCAGCATCGCGCCTATTTGGGCGAATGGATGAGACGGCATCGTGTGGCGCAGATACGGCCTGAGGTACATCTAATCCCGGAGTAATGTTCTTTCCATTTTGTAACTGTTTGCATCGCTTGTGAAACTTCGGTAAGCTCAAAATCGGTTTCTCAAAGTTCTGCAAACAGTCGAGCGACGGCTACTTCGTAGTTGCTTAGCTTCGTTGTCTTATGGATGATTTTCTTTGCTTTCCGGTCGGCATTGGGAAGCAGGTATTCCCAAAAACTTTTCATTTTTGTCAGCAGTTGTAGGTCACCACCTTGTAGGCGTTCCTTGTAGGCATTGAACACTTCGTTGTGTAGTAGTCTCACTTTTTTTGCCATTTCATCGGAAGAAAGAGGATGTCCTTGCTGGTACTCCCAGGCCAAAGCAGGGTTGGCGAGCAATCCACGTCCTATGACAACACCAACCAATCGGGGAAAGCGGGCGACTATGCTTTCGATGTCATCTGGCGTGTGTATGTCACCGTTGTACAACAGTGGTTTGTCACATCCCTTGTAGAAGGCTTCAAAGCCATTCCAGTCAACAGTACCTTTATACTGCTGGATGCCTAAGCGCGGATGGAGAGTGACATGTGAAAGTGGCAGTTCGTTCAGTAGAGGGAGCAGGGCGAGGCACTCGTCCGCATGTTCCCATCCCAATCGCAGTTTTACTGAAAAGCGGATTTCCGGGAACTTCTCTACAGCGGTTTTCAGCAGCGCCTCTACCTCCTTGGGGTGGGGCAACATACCTGCTCCGTTGTGCCGCTTGACCAACATGGGAAACGGACAGCCAAGGTTGATGTCGGCTTCCCGATAGCCGTATTCGATGAAAAGGGCCATTATCTGCTCTAATTTATCGGGAGTCGGGGCTATGAGTTGCGGAATGAAGTGCATTTCCCTGTTGTTGTCGGGATGGATTTCGCGTATGTCCTTGCGACGGATTTCGCCGTGTTCCACACGTACAAACGGAGAATAGTAGGTGTTGATACCTCCGAAGATTCGGGCATGTGCCAAGCGGTAGGCCGAATCAGTGTAGCCTTGCAGTGGGGCGAAGTAGATGGGTAATCTGTTTTCGTTCATATCGGCAAAGATACATGTTTTCTTGCGAAACAGCACTTGCTTTGCCGAAATTCTATATTTTCCCCACTGCTTTCTCCGGCTTTTTATCGCTTGCTAACTATTTGTTCAGCAGGATAAATTCTATAGGCTGCCCGTGTCTGCAAGTCACGGTGAGTACTGTTTCTGTTTGTCCTACTTCTACGGTTACGTCCTCCTGCAGTGTTTTACATTTCCATTGACCTTTCAGTATCAACTTCTTCTCAATGGGGCGGCTTGGCTCTTTGGTGGTAAAAGCCTTTTCAGAGATATTCAAATTGGGGTCGCATACGCTGAGCAAGAGGTTGGAACCAGATTGCTTTTGCATTACCATCGTTTCTGCAGGGATGGAAAGGAATAGTTCGTCTTTTTGGGGAAGATAAGTTTCAAAAGCTGCGTATGCAGTGATACCTGTCTGTTTATCGATAACCACATGGGCGATACTGTCTTTGTGGAGTATCTGGTAAGGTGCTTTCCGTCGGGCGGCATCCAGTTCTTTTGGACTGGGCTGTATCAATACCATATATTCGTATCCGGCATTTTGTGGCGCTGCCCCATGATTGATATAGGCAGAAGCAAAAGTTCCTTGTGTCTTGGCACGGGTTTTTTCATGGTGGGAGTCTTGCCGGGCAATCTGTATCTGCACGTTATCTCCATTCACCAGATAGTAATTGTTATATCCATCTTGGATGCAATGACGTTTGCCATCGTTTAATTCTTGGTGGAAAGGCACGTTCTTTAGTTTGCCGTCTACATAGATGTCGCTTTTCCCCTTTTGGAAGGTACTTTGAAAGAGCGTTGTTTCCGTTGGGAAAGAAGCATTGCTATTGCTGATACCCGTACCCAGACATATCATACGGTTATTGAAACAGAACACAGATTTGCGGGCAACGAAATCGGGTGTGAAGTTTTTCAAGTTACGTTCCATCAGCTTCATGGCAAACATACCGTTCTTACCTTCAAGGGAACTGCTGCCGGAGAAGTTCTCTTTGGAATGTGCCATGGTGGTACCGGGCAGAGGACTGTCTAGTAAGTCGAACGGTAAATGTATTGTGGTGGTTCCGGGCAGACGGTTCCAGTCCCATCCGTTTTCATCGAAACCGCTGGCTTTGCGCGACGGATAACCCATGATTTGGACGGAACCATAACTTTGGTAACGTCCGTAACGATTATCTTTCCTATAGATTTCGGATCCCCATACATCGGTAGTATAGCCTTTCAAGGTTACCATCCAGTCGTTTCGGCGGAAAATGCCTGCCGAACCATAATTGTATACAAAAAAGCCTTGCGGAGCTTTTGCGGGGGTAATTCCTTCTTTTCTGAAATAGATGGCTTCGGGAGTATCATTGTTGCAAAGCCGCATATAGTCTGCTGCTAAGTGGTGGTCGAAGGTATTGCTTTCTCCTGATAAATCTCCGGCAAGGGCAAGATAGGCAAAGGCAGCTACGTCATTTTCTTTCATGGAACCTCCGAAAGGGTGTCTTCCGCTGATACCGATACCCCATTCATAGATGTTGCAATAATTGCGCATAGATATGAATGCGGATTTCAGCACCTGGCGTGCTTCCATGGTAGGCACGTACCGGGTATGGCTGGTGAGTGCTATGAACTGCCCTACCATGGCGAGCACTCCGGTGGTATAGGCAGGATAGAATCCTCCGTGGTGGAAGGTTGTTCCGTCTACCTTGATACCGCCAATGGTTCCCGGACTGTATTGCAAGGAACCACTCAGCCATCTGGAGAGTCCGGCAAGGGCCCGTGCTCTTTCCCTTTCGTCCACAAACAAGAGTGCAGATACGGTTTTTGCCATCAGCAGGGTGTGCCAGCTATCCAGTAATTCGTCCCGTCCGTATTGGAAAGGTATCCTTGTTTCTTGTAATGCTGACCAGAAGATAAGTGCTGAGAGAATATTATCCCTATTGGGAGCTTTCCAGATAGCGTCGCGCATCAGCCATGCCGTAGTATATATTTTTCGTACCTGATAACCGTAGTGATGGTTGGTGCCCATGCCACTGCCAAAAGCGAAACCTTGGTTGATAGCGTAGTCCCAAACGAGGAAGTAATTCTTTGCCGATTGGGCAGAATGGTTGTAGTAAGCATCGTATGCAAACCCCGAGAGCATATCTTCCAGATCGTTCCAAGAGAGTTCGCCTTTTCGACGGTTTAGTTCATCGGGTGCTACAACGGGAGCACCGGTGAAACCGTTACTGGATGGACGGATATTGGCCGCCTTGAATGTGCTGTAGGCTTTTGATATTCCTTTTTTAGGTGCTTTTGGGGTGTCGAGTATTGCGGTCAGCCGTGCTTCTACAGTGGCCAGTTCTTGTTTCTCGTCGGTGGTTAACGATTCGCTCAGAGGTAGGTCGTATTGATATTGTTCCCATTGCCAGACGCGGCACCAATGCCACAGGTCGCGATAGGTCAGCGAGTTATTGGTCGGCATCTGCAAATCGGGGGTAGTACGGTCATTGATTTTTTTTACCGGGAAGGTCAGTCGGTCTATAAAGACTCGTCCGGTGCGGTTGGGGGCAATGATACGGTAACCGGCAATTTTCTTATCTTGTTTGTCTCCTTGCATGTGCTTGAAGCTTATCCAGCAGGCGCGCCATCCGGCAGCGTATAGTCGGAATCCGAAGTGATGGGAAACATGTCCGTTGGGAGAGTAAAATTCAAAACGCAGGGAGTCTTGCTGAGGCTTTTCATTGTATATCCACAGAGTGATTCCGTTGTCGCCCTCCAGGGTAAAAACAGATTCGGATGGAATGTCCAATATGCTGTTAGGAGAGAATTTCCACTCCAGGCTCTTGCTTCCTTCTTTATAGTATGATGATGATAACGCCAACTCTTGTTTATCGGAACTTTTGAAGTTACAGGGGATTTCTTCTTCGAAACTTACGAATTGTGCAAAAGCGGATGAACTAAGATAGGTCAAAATAAATAGCAACTGAAAAAACTTTCGTGTCATAACTATCAGGTTAAATAAGGTAATTAATTGATTGTGTTACAAAATTACGGAATATTGTTTTCATAAGATGTGTGGATTGTACAAAACAAGTGGTAAAATCATTCATTAAAATGAGGAGAGTAATCTCTCGATTACCCTCCTCTGCACAAATAAAATTAATTAAGGTCTATTTGATTATTTGTGATATAGAGATAATAAGGTTAGAAGTCTTGCGGTTTTATTACCACCATTTGTTCTGTTTTAGTTTAGTATTCACGGACAGTTCTTTGTTGGGAATGGGATAGAACTGATGTTTTTCTTCTGTTTTGGCTGCTACAGTAGCGGCGAAGTCATATTTGCCACCGGTCTTGTCGGCCTTGGCTTCATTTTCACTCTGTGAGTTCCAGCGTTTGTCGGCTGCTGCCGTACCCAGTGTATTCTGCATTCTTTCCAAGTAAATTCCCCAACGTACCAAATCGAACTTACGTATGGACTCGAAGCAAAGTTCGCGGGCGCGTTCATCACGTAATTCTTGTTGGAACTGGTCGTATGACAAGTTTTTGAGTTCCGGAATGCCGGCGCGCTTGCGTACAAGATTTATTGCTGTATAAGCCAGGTCCGTAGGTTGCTTGTTCACTTCATTTTCGGCTTCGGCCAGCATTAGCAATACGTCGGCATAGCGCAGAATCGGATAATTCTCGGGAGTCCAGTTCTTGTTCTTGTTTTCGGCTGTTTCCCACTCACGGCGGAACTTGCCACAACGGCGCATGGTGATTTCATGGTCTTTCCATTTTACTTGCACATCTTTCGCATTCAAGTAATAAGGTGCCATGGAAAGGTCACGACGTTTGTCTGTACTGTTCTTTTCAAATAAATCCCAAAGGACTAATGTACCTGCATAGAAAGCATAGGTATAACCTTTACCCGTGGCGTTACCATTTCTTTGGGCGTTACCGATGGTATTACCAATACGGCTTTCGGTATAATTATTGTCAAGGCGAGTACCTATAAATTCTACTTCCCAGATGGATTCGTTATATTCAGTGTCATATTTATCTGTTGCCATACACTTCCACATGGCGTACACATCAGGGTTTAAGTCATGTTTCTTGGATTTGTAGACTTCATTGGCATATTGAGCCGCTTTTTTATAATAGGCTTCTCCACCGTCGGAAGGTTTTCCTGCTCTCCATAAGCATACGCGTGCTAGGATGCCATATACAGAAGTTTCTTTCACGTGGGATGGGCTTTTGTCATATTCTTTTTTGTCAACCAAGGGAATGCAATCTTCCATTTCTTTGATAATCCAGTCTAATGCTTCCGCATTGGAGGTGGCAGGCATACTGGCGGCATTGATGTCATCTAAAGATTGTTTGCGGATAGGCACCTCATAGAAAGCCTGTACAAGTAAGAAGTGATAGTAAGCACGGAGGAACTTAGCTTCCCCTTTGATTCTATCTTTGGCGATTTGACTCATTTCTGCCTTGTCTATGTTCTCAAGCAAACCATTGGCGTTTTTAATGCCGGTGTATAGTGCTTCCCAGATATTCCATATTTCTTGAGTGGTGCTGGTATAGTCGTTTGCCCATAGCTTACCGGAAAAGTTGCTGTTGCGCGTATAGTAGCTCAGGTCATCTATATTGGTCATTTCTGTGGAATAGAAATTACCATATAAGTTGGCGGTTGCCATTGGGTAATATACTGCGGCAAGTGCCATGGTACATTCAGACTCGTTTCTATAGAATGTGGTTGGTGAAACGAAATCGTATGGTTCGGTTCCTAAGAAGTCACATGAAGTCATAGAGACTACTCCTATGAGGACAAGGGCTTTTTTGAATATATTATAGAACTTTTTCATCATTGTTTTTGTTTTATACGTTTGTTGTTAGAAAGTAAGGTTCACTCCGATAGATGCGTTGAAAGAGCGTGGATATGCAGACCAGTCGAATCCGGGAGTCAATACCGAATTACGTGTAGATACTTCTGGGTCTGAGCCGGAATAGCCTGTAATGGTAGCGATGTTTTCAGCGGAAACAAATACTCTGGCAGAGCTGATGAATGCTTTTCTCAGCATCTGTGCCGGAAAATTGTAACCTAAAGAGATAGATTTCAGTTTCAAGAACGAACCATCTTCCACATAGAGAGAACTATACTCGTTGGAGCCGAGGGCATTTGCACGGGGCATGTTGCTATACGGGTTTTCGGGAGTCCAACGGTTGGTATAGGATGCAAACATGTTAGTGTTCTTCTTCTTGGCGGGATTTTCAAAGACCATTCGGTTAGCGTTCAGAATATCATTTCCTAAACTCCATTGCAAGAAGATACTGAGGTCCCAATTCTTATAGGTAAAGCTATTGGTGAAACCGCCGGTGCATGTGGGCAGGCCGTTACCGATGGTGGTACGGTCTTTGTCATTGATGATACCGTCGCCTGTATCAGGAATACCGTCGCCATTGGTATCTATCGTAGGCATGTCTTTATATTTGGGGTCACCGGGTTGGCAGCCTTTCACGTAAGAAGCGATACCCTCTTTCAGGGTGTACACTTTCTTGCCTTTGTCGTCCGTAGTGATGTTGAAGTCCGATTCTTTGTAGGTACCTTCATAAATGAAACCATACATCTTGCCGGCCGATTCGCCGATACGGCTGACGTATGCGGGCATGGTTTTGTACTTGTTGTCCCAGCTTACATAACTTGTAATTTCACCTTTTCCTTCCGTCAATGCGGTAATCTTGTTGGAGTTGAATGCTATATTGAAGTTGGAAGTCCATGAGAACTTCTTATTCTTCAGGTTGATAGTTTCCAAAGTAAGCTCGAAACCTTTGTTCTTGAGTTTACCGACATTGAGCGTTGCACTGGAGAAACCGGAACTGCCTGGAACATCAGCTCTGAGTAACAAATCCTTAGTGGTTTTTATATAATAATCGGCAGTCACGTTGATACGTCCGTCGAAGAAACCTAAATCCAGACCGAAGTCTATTTGTTCGGTAGTTTCCCACTTGAGTTGTGAATTGGCTTTATTGGCAATATGGAAACCTGGGGTAAATGAACCATTCCAAGGATATTTATACACGTTGTCGCTTGTAATCAGTTTGGCCATGTAGTCAAAGTCGCCCACACGGTTGTTACCTGTCTGGCCGTAGCTGAGGCGTAGTTTTCCATTAGACAGCCAAGAAGCATTTTCCGATACAAAAGCTTCGCGACCGAAAGCCCATGCCACAGATGCAGAAGGGAAATATCCCCAGCGGTTGTTTTTCGGGAATTTAGAAGAACCGTCGGCACGCATGGTGGCGTTAAGGTAGTATCTTGAATCATAGTTATAGTTGATACGACCGAAATAGGACATCATCTTGCTTTCTCCCTGGTTGCTCTCTATGGTTTGGTTGGTACCTTTATCTAGTCCTGCCATACCGAAAGACTCATTACTGATATGTTCGGTTGCTACGGAGTGGGAGTAATTGCTGTTCTTCTGTAAACTTAAACCTGCCAGTACATTCATGCTGTGAAGTTTTTTATTGAACTGATAGGTCAATGTGTTTTCGTTCAGATAGCTTCTGAATTCATATTGGTACAAATTAGCATTGATACCTTTACTTTGTGTATTGGAAGGGTGAGAATTACCGGTACGGGTATTAGGACCATTAAACTCTTCTTTCTTTATGTCACGGCTCGAATAGCCTGCTGCAACTTTAAACTTCAAGTTCTTGATGATTTCATACTCTGCACTCAAGTTGGCTTGCAATGTGTTGGTAGTGTTCCTGCGATATTCGTTCTTGGCCGACAATACAGGGTTGAAGCGATAGTCTTCTGCCATGTCTATATCGGTATCGTAAATTTCGTCTTTTAAGTCGGCGCCTGACGGAGATACGGGACGGTAAGCCCATACACTGTACATGAATGCGGTAGACATGGCGCTGGTGTTGTTCGAGGGATTGGGCCCGTTCTGTGTTGTACTGGCAAAGTTGGCGTTGGCATCTACCTTCAGTCTCTTGTTGAATTGCTGGCTGAGGTTGACACGTGCCTGGTATCTGTTTAAGTCAGAATTGATGATGACGCCTTCCTGGTCATTGTAAGATACGGAAGTAGAATATTTCAAGTCGCCGGCATTGCCATTCAAAAGCACGTGATGGTTATGGCTCATGGCTGTGCGGTAAATCTCTTTCTGCCAATCGTAGGATTTGAATTTGCGGTAATCCTCCAGTGTATTTCCATCTTTCAGATACATGTTCTTGAAATCCTCTGCACCCATGACTTCTTGTTGGAGTTTCACAAATTCATATCCATCCATCATTTCGGGGGTATTGTTCACCAGTCCTACCGTGAAACTTCCGTTGTAGGAGATGGTCGGTTTTCCAGATTTGCCTTTTTTCGTAGTGATGATAACTACACCATTAGCACCACGCGAACCATAGATGGCGGTGGCGGAAGCATCTTTCAAAACGTCAATGGATTCGATGTCATTCGGGTTTAAAGAACCCATGTTAGAGGTTTCTTGCGGGAAACCGTCGATAACATATAGAGGCGCTGTGCTTTGGGTCAATGAACCGGCACCACGAATCACGATGTTGAAGTTGTCACCCAGTCCGCCGTCCGTCGATGAAACCTGCACACCTGCAATACGTCCTCCTAAAGACTCAGCAACATTGTTTACCGGAGTTTTGACTAATTCCTTGATGTCTGCTTTCGCGATGGAACCTGTCAGGTCTTTGCGGCGGACATCGCCGTAACCCACTGCCACTACCACTACTTCTTGCAGTTGTTGTGAGTCTTCTTTTAAATTGATGGAAAGTTTCTGCTGATTGTTTACCTGAATTTCTTGTGTCTGATAGCCGATGAATGAGATAACCAGAGTTCCTTTGGCTGGTACACCGGACAAAGTGAACTCTCCGTTCATATCGGTGATACTGCCATTGCTTGTACCCTTCACGAGGACTGACGCACCGATGATCGGACCGAAGTCATCATTCACCGTTCCGGAGACGGTCAGTTCCTGTGCATTGGCCTGCGTGGCAAATAGGACAAGTAACATAATACCTAATGCTTTAAAGAAGCTGGATTTTTGTTTCATAAATATTAATTTAATTAGTTAATAATAAAGGTTGTTTCTTCGTCTTGTACTCACTTTGGGGTGAAATCACATCGCAAATGTAGGGGATGGAATATACAAACATATCCGTTAATAGTTCGCAAAAAGTACGAATTCGTACAAAACCCGCGGACGGCAACACTCTTGTACTTTTATCTCCCTCCGTTTCACGGCTCTTTCATTTAAGGGAGTTAGAAGGAGTTATCGCCCTTTAACTCCTTTAAATGAAAGGGCCGTGCCTCCGTTTTAGTCCTTTGCGCCCTTAACCTTTTCCAGCAGGGCGGAGAGCGCTTCTATCTTTTCCGGATGGGCATCTGCCACATTGTCTTTTTCAGACGGATCGACGGAAAGATTGTACAGTTGGGGCTGCGGGGCGTTTCCCATTTCCGTTTGGGTCCAATACTCCAGTGCGGGTTTGTCGCTGGGCTCTATGTATTTCCAGTCTCCCTCGATAATGGAGAGCGTATTGTCCAGATTTTGCTGTACGATATAGTCACATCCGGCGGTGTCGGTTCCCAGAAAGTTGTTGAGCTGGTTGCGGCTGTCGGGAGCGGTGCCTGCTTTCAGTGGATGGTCCAGCAGGGCGGCGAGTGAAGCGTATACATCAATCATGGAGAAGGGGGCTTGTTGTTTGCCGGGCTTGATGCCATTGGGCCAGCGTACAATGAAGGGAATGCGGGTACCGGCATCGAAAGCGCTGTACTTCCCACCGCGGTAGTGCTTCATGGGAGTATGGCCGTTCAGCAGTTCGCGTGCCTGGTCCTGATAGCCGTCGTCTATGACGGGACCGTTGTCACTGCAGAATACAAAAATGGTGTTGTCGGCAATGCCGAGGCTGTCCAAAGTGTGCATGATTTCACCCACGGTCCAGTCCAGCTGGAGGATGACGTCGCCACGTACGCCCAAACCACTCTTGCCGGCGAAACGCGGATGTGGCACGCGGGGAACATGTACATCTTGCGTACCCATATAAAGGAAGAAAGGTTCGTCTTTATGGGCTGTGATGAAGTTCTTGGCTTTGTCTGTAATCACGTCGGCAATGTCTTCGTCTGTCCAAAGGGCGGATTTGCCGCCGGTCATCCAGCCGATGCGGGGGATGCCGTTGATGATGGTGTTATTGTGCCCCTGGCTGGGTTTCATCTTGACGAGTTCGGGGTTTTCGAGACCGGTGGGCCAGTCACCGACCTTGTGGTCGTAGCTCACAGTGATAGGGTCGTTGGGGTCGAGGCCTACTACATGTCCGTTCTCTACAAAGACGCAGGGAACGCGGTCGACGGTAGCGGGGATGATGTATTCATAGTCAAAGCCGATGTCTTGGGTGTTCGGTTTGATGGAGTGGTTGAAGTCTGTACCGCCTTTAGGGCCCAGGCCGAGGTGCCACTTGCCCACTGCTGCAGTGGCGTAGCCTTCTTCCTTGAACATATCGGCCATAGTGACGCAGGCGGTATCGATGATGAGTTCGGAATTGCCCGGAGCGATGCCGGTATTCTTCTGTCGCCAGGGATACATGCCCGTCAGCAGGCCGAAACGGGAAGGAGTGCTGGTGGAAGAAGTGGCATAAGCGTTGGTAAACTGCATGCCTTGTCCGGCAAGGCGGTCAATGTTGGGAGTGCTTACTTTGGTGGCACCGTAACAGCTCAGGTCGCCGATACCCAGGTCATCAGCAATCAGATATACTACATTGGGCTTCTGCGGCGAGTGCTCCGAAGTCTTGTCTTTAGGTTGGCTTCCGCATCCCGCTATCAGGGCTGCACCGGGAATCAGAGACCACAAGGGGGAAAAATGCTTCATAGTTCTTTGACTTTAGATTGTAATTCTGAGGTCAAAGGTAAGAGGTTTTATGGAATCGGGTGTATAAGGAAGTACAAGGGAAGGGAGAAAAAGTACAAACCGTATCATGCGATGGCTTGATGTACAATATTAAGATGTCTCTTCACTGTCTTCCGTACTTTCCTCTCCTCCATTCTCTCCTTTGCGGTAGGCCAGTGGGCTGACATGGTAAATGTCCTTGAAGCATTTGGAGAAATAGCGTGAAGAACTGAAACCGATCCGGTCCGCAATTTCAGTGATATTCAGCTCCGGATTGTTGCGCAGCATCAGGGCACCCTTCTTCAGGCGGATAGTCAGGATAAAGTCGTTCGGAGTTTGCCCGGTGATAGCCTTCAGCTTGGTGAACAGATTGGTGCGTGCCATTGCCATTTCACGGGCAAAGACGTTGACGTTGAATTCCGTATCGTCCAGATGTTGCTCGATGACTGCCATGGCACGGTCCAGAATCTCCTTGTCTATGGGGTTGGTGGCAAGCATCTGTACAAAGGCTTGCGGCTGCTTGCTGAACTTTTCCTGCAGAAGGATGCGCGAGTTCACGAGGTTGTTGCAGCGCGAAATCAATAGATTGGTGTTGAACGGCTTGGTGATATAGTCATCCGCACCGATGCGCAGTCCCTCGATATTCTGTTCGATGGCAGTACGTGCCGTGAGCAGTACCACGGGAATATGGCAGGTGTTGAAGTCGCTCTTTATCTGTTTGCACAGTTCCGTTCCCGACATGTTGGGCATCACCACGTCGCTGACTACGATATTGGGCATTTCGCTGCGCACCAGTGCAAGTCCTTCCGCTCCGTCGGCCGCAGTCAGCACTTCGTAGAAGGGCTTGAAGATACCTGCCAGCATGTCGCGGATGGAGTCGTTGTCTTCCACTATCAGGATTTTTGCATCCGGGAGTCGTTTGATGGGAGCACTCTCTTCCAGCTCCGCCTTGAGCAGGGCATCGTTTTCCGGTTTGGGAATTTCTATTTGTTGCACACTGTCTGCATTCTTATTTATTTGCTCTTCGTCAAACTGTGCGTTCCCCAATTGCAGGTTTACGATGAAGCTGCTACCTTTGCCCAGTTCGCTTTCCACACGGATGGTGCCGTGATGGAGCTCCACGATACCCTTCGTCAATGCCAGGCCGATACCCGTACCCGTCTTGCTTGCATCTGTAGAGTCCATTTGGTCTATCTGGTAGAAGCGGTCGAATATCTTGTCCACTTCCCGGGCATCTATGCCGCTGCCGGTATCGGTCACGCGGATGACGGCATTGCTGCCTTCGGTCTTGATGCTGAGGGTGATGCTGTCTTCCGCCTTGGTATGCTTGACGGCGTTGGACAGCAGGTTGTTTATCACTTTCTGCATCTGTTTTTGGTCATACCATACTTCGAGGCTGTCTGTTTCCTTCTCGAAGTAGAGGCTGATTTGTTTGGCGCTGGCATATTCCAGGAAAAGCAGATAGTTTTCGTATAGGAAGTTCACGATGTTGTGTGGACTTACCTTTATCTTCATGTGCCCTTGTTCCTGCTTGCGGAAGTCGAGCAGCTCGGTGATGAGTTCCCGTAGCTGTATGCTGTTCTTGTAGATGCCCAGTACCTTGTTATATATGGCAGGCGTGAAGTTCTGGAGTTGCATCAGCGTTTCCACTTGGGCCACGATGAGTGTCAGCGGGGTGCGGAATTCATGGGAAATGTTGGTGAAGAAACGTAGCTTTGACTGGTTCAGGGCCTCTACGTCACGAATGTGCTTCTGTTCGTACTTCAGTGATTCACGCAACTTGATTCTGGACTTGTAGGTACGCACCAGATACCAGAGCAGGATTCCCGTCACTATCAGGTAGATAAGATAGGCAAGGGGAGTCTTGTAGTAGGGAGGCAACACGTGTATGGTAAGGTGGACTTGCGGACAAAGGCTCTCGTCTTTTCCGTTGGGCTTTATAATCAAGTTATAGGTTCCGGCGTTCAGGTTGGTATAGGTGATGTTGTGCAGTCCACGGGCACTGTTCCAGTCGTTGGAGAAGCCTTCCAGCTTATAGATGATGTCGTCTTTGTTGGCGGCTACATAGTTTGAAGTGGCGAACTCTATGCTGAACATGGACTGGTCAGCGTTGAGCGTAATCTCGGGGGTGCAGTACAAGGCTTGCTGCAGGATACCGGTCTCATCTCCCACTTGTATTTCCGTTCCGTTCACAATGAGGCGGGAGAGGATGATTTTGTAGGGTTTTGGTGTGAAGTTCAACTCCATTTCGTGGAAAGAAATCATTCCCTGCGTGCCTCCCAGGAATATTTCTCCGTCACGGGTCACGCAAAGGGCATTCTCATTGACGGCAGTCATTGGGAAACCGTTTTCGGCACTGTAGTTCAGGAATGCCTTTTGCCGGTAGTCGAAGATGGAGAAGCCTTCGTTGGTGATGAGCAGCAGTTTGCCGCTGGTGGGGGATTCCTGCGTCTCGTAGATGCAGTCGCTGGAAAGGCCGTTCTTCGCTTGGTCAAAGTTCTCGAAGTCGTTGCTGGCAGGGCGGTATAAGTCCAGTCCGCTGCCCGAAGTGGCGAACCACAGATTGCCTTTGCTGTCTTGGGTAATGTTGTTTACATTGTTGTTGCTGATGCTGTGTGGGTCGGCAGTATCATGGCGGTAGTTGGTCAGTTTGCCGGTATCGAAACGGTAGCTGAACACACCTTCGCCCGTGGCTGCAATCCAGAGCGTACCGTTGCTGTCGAAAGTGACATCTGCCACCATCTTGATTTTTTTGCCTTCTTTGCTGTCCTGGAACAGTTGTTGGCATTTCCCGTTGGCAGGGTCGAAGAGGCAGATTCCGTTTTGGGTGGCTATCACCAGGTGGTCTTGGTAAGGCGCGATATCGCGGATGATGTCGGAAGGCAAGGTCTCCGGATTACCTGCTTCCATGCGGTAGTGTGTGAATCGCCCCGAGCGTATGTCCAGTCTGTTCAGTCCGCCCAGATGGGTTCCTATCCAGATGATGTCTTTGGAGGCATCATAATAGAGAGCCTTGATGTTGTTATGGGAAATACTGTTGGGACCGATTTCCGGGCGGAACCATTTGAACTCACGGGTACGGCGGTTGTAATAGTTCAGTCCGCCCCCTTCGGTGCCAATCCACAGATTGCCGTCCTTGTCTTCGATGGTGCGGCCTACAACCGGATTGCTCAGCCCCTTCTTTTCGATGGGCGAATACATATAGCGGCTGTATATCTCGTACTCGGGGTTGAAGTAGTTGACGCCGCCAAAGTAGGTCCCCAGCCACAGCGTTCCTTGGTTGTCCTTTACGATGCACCAGATGGAAGAGTGTGTCAGTCCGTCGCTCTGGGCATCACTGGCAGTGTGGTTCTGGAAGAGTCCCGTACTTTTGTCATACCGGTTCAATCCGTTGAATGTCCCAATCCAGATGTTTCCCAGATTGTCTTCACAGCAGGCTCGCACGAAGTTGGAAGAGATGCTGTAAGGGTTCTTTGCGTCGTATTCAAAGATTTCGATGGTTCCGTCGGTCTTTACATGGTGCAGCCCTTCTTCCCAGCTGCCAATCCATAACTCGCCTTCGCTGTCTTGGTATATGCTGGTGATGTTGCCTTTCAGGATGGGGTGGGTCAGCTCGTTCTTGTCCAGTTGCAGGCGGTATGCTCCGTCGGTGGTCGTTCCAATCCACATTTGTCCTTTGTCCAGATGCATACAGCAGATTTCCAGACTTTTTCCGGGAAGCTGGTAATAGAGGTCAAAGTTCCCGGTCTGCTCGTTATAGCGGTAGATTTCATTCTGTTTTCCGATGAAAAGGGCCTCTTTGTAATATATGCTGTGTACATTTCCTTGCAGCAGGGTGGTGAATCTTTGGGTGGCAAGATTGAACTCGGCTACTCCTTCCGTACAGAGCAGGTAGATTTTTCCGTTACGGTTGCCGGCCATGCGCAGCACGGTGTTGCAGAAAAGGCTGTAAGGGTCGTTCTTCTGCAGCTTGTAAGTTTGTATGTCTTCTCCGTCATAACGGTTCAAGCCTTCTCGGGTTCCAATCCATAAGACACCGTTTTCATCGATGTAAAGGCTGTTCACGGAGAATTGTGACAGACCGTCGTCGGTTGTCAGATGGTTGAAGGTGATGTTCTGCGCCTGCAGGGTTGCAGCAATCATGCTTACTGAAACAAGAAGCAGCCGGATGATAAACGTTCGCACTTTTCGGGTAGTTTTTAAGGTTTCAGTTACAAATATAGGTATATTTTGTACAAGACTTCTTATTTATTAGGCAGTTTTTGCGGCTATGTTTGGATAAATGTATAATTTTGGAAGCGCGCCGAACGATACTTGTCTTTTGATAGATGGCAATCGGCGTATCTTTGTAAACAAATTAATTCATTTATTATCATGAAAGACCTTTTATCTATTGTATCTCATTTTCAAATGCAGGGTACGGTTCGTGAAATCAAGCCTTTAGGCTCAGGCCTGATTAACGATACGTACAAAGTGACCACCGTTGAGGCCGATGCGCCGGACTATGTTCTGCAACGTATCAATCATGCCATTTTCCAGAATGTAGAGATGTTACAGTCTAATATCGAGGCTGTGACCGGGCATATCCGTAAGAAGCTGGAAGAGAAAGGAGAGGCCGATGTCGAGCGTAAAGTGCTTCATTTCATCCCCACGGCCGAAGGGAAAACCTATTGGTATGACGGTGAGAACTACTGGCGTATCATGACTTTTATTCCCCGTGCCAAGACTTACGAGACGGTGAACCCCGAATATTCCTATTATGCGGGAACTGCCTTCGGTAATTTCCAGGCTATGCTTGCCGACATTCCAGATACATTGGGCGAGACAATTCCCGATTTCCACAACATGGAGTTCCGCCTGAAGCAACTCCGTGACGCTGTGGCTGCCGATGCTGCGGGACGTGTGCAGGAGGTGCGGTATTTTCTGGATGAGATAGAAAAACGCGCTGATGAAATGTGTAAGGCAGAACGTCTGTACCGTGAAGGCAAACTGCCCAAACGGGTATGCCACTGTGATACGAAAGTAAACAACATGATGTTCGACGAAGACGGTACGGTGCTTTGTGTCATTGACCTGGATACGGTGATGCCCAGCTTCATCTTCTCCGATTATGGCGATTTCCTTCGCTCAGGTGCCAACACGGGGTTGGAAGACGACAAGAATCTGGATAATGTGAACTTCAATATGGAAATATTCCAGGCATTTACCAAGGGTTATCTGGAATCGGGCAAATCCTTCTTGTTGCCGATAGAGATTGAGAATCTGCCTTATGCGGCTGCCTTGTTCCCATACATGCAGTGCGTACGCTTCCTGGCAGATTATATCAACGGTGATACTTATTATAAAATCCTGTATCCGGAGCACAATCTTGTGCGTACCAAGGCTCAGTTCAAACTGTTGCAGAGCGTGGAGGAGCATACACCGGAGATGAAAAAATTCATTGACTCATGTATCTGAAAAAGTTTTTAATGACGATAGCGGCAGCTCTTTGCATGTTGCCGCTATCTGCAATTAATCCCCAAAATAGTAAAATGAAAGAATTGAATGTAAAGAAAGTAAGTGCGGCCAATATACCGGTAGAGTCGGTTCCGGCTCTTCTGGATGAAGAGAAGGTGGCGTTTCAGCCCGTAAACACAGTGAATTGGGCTGCTTTTCCTTATACTCCCGATGTGGAATTCCGCATAGCGCATACGGAAGATGCCATTCTGCTGCATTTCAAGGTAAGGGAAGCGAGTGTACGCGCAGTTGCAGGCCACGATAACGGTCCGGTTTGGGAAGATGCGTGTGTAGAGTTCTTCTCTGTGCCTGCCGATGACGGAGTGTACTACAATATGGAGTGTAATTGTGCCGGGACTCTGCTTATTGGGGCAGGTGCCGGACGTGGAAACCGCCAGCATGCCCCGCAAGAGGTGCTCGATAAAGTACAGCGTTGGGCTTCTTTGGGACGTGAGGCTTTCGACGAAAGAGTAGGTGAGTGTGCCTGGGAAGTGGCCCTGGTCATCCCTTATTCCGCTTTCTTCCTGCATGACATCACTTCGTTGGATGGAAAGACGCTCCGTGCCAATTTTTATAAATGCGGTGACAAGCTCCAGACTCCCCATTTCCTTTCCTGGAATCCGATAGGTCTGGAGAAGCCGAACTTCCATTGCCCGGAGTTCTTCGGTACCCTGCATTTCGAGTAGTAGTAGAACAAAAAATTACTCAACCTGCCCTCACCACTATCACCGCTTTTCTGAAACTCCCTATTCATCGCCCTTTCAAGGGTGAGTGAGAGCAAATAAAAAGGGTGAGGGCAAATTTTACCCTCACCCTTCCGAGCGTACCCGGTTGCTTCCTGCTTCTTTCCCCGTCTTTTATAGGACAAGACAGACCATTGTCTACAGAAACAGTATAATAAATACCCTTTATATACTTAATCCGTTAGTTCACAACACTGAACAGTTTGTTCCAGCATTAGAGAACACTTTGTTTTCATATAATGGAACGAACTGTTTTGTTAAGGGAAACAAAGCGTTCTCTATAAGGAAACAAAATGTTTAGTTAAAGGAAACAGTTTGTTTTACTTAGCATACTGCCTGGAATGAATGTGCATCAAAAAATAGTAAAAGATAATGCAGGAACTATTGTAGAGGAATATAGAAAAGGGCACGAACTACGCAGACTTACAGAAAAGAATTTATTCATCCGTATTGTCTGCGTGATTCGTGCCCGAAGAAGGGTGTTTACTTCACGATTCCTTTGGAATTCTTGATGAAGTTGATGATATTGTGTATCTCGTCACTCATCGGTACTTGGTCTTCAATCTTCTGCAAGGCATCCTGCACGCTGAAGTTTCCCTGGTATACCAGACGGTAGGCATTTACGATATGGCGCAATACACGTTCGGTCACCTGGTGTTTGTGTTGAAGCACAGCAGCGTTGATACCGTGGTATTCTGCCGGATTACCGTTCATGATGATATAGGGCGGCACATCCTTTGATATGCGGCAGCCTGCCTGAATCAGTACCCAACTTCCAATGTGGCAGTATTGGTGCAGAATGACGTTGCTGCTCAGAATGGTGCAGTCGTCTATCTGACATTCTCCGGCTACGGTAGTCTTGATACCCAGTACACAATGGTTGCCTATCTGCACGTCGTGGCAGAGGTGTACACCATCCATCAGGTAGTTTTCATTGCCGATGCGGGTGGCGCTTCCTGCATGGGTAGCACGGCTGACAACCACGTTCTCGCGGATGTCGTTATTATCACCGATAATCAGCATGCTGTTCTCTCCCGTATAATGGAAGTCTTGCGGTTCGGCACCCAGAACGGCATTGTGATGCACCTTGTTCCCTTTTCCCATGCGGGTACCGTGCAGAATTTTTGCCCCCGACATAATAATACAGTCATCACCGATTTCCACGTTCCCTTCGATAAATGCAAAGGGCTGGATGGTTACATTCTTGCCGATTTTTGCGGCAGAATCTACATAAGCTAACGGACTTATCATAGTAATTAGCGATTAATGATTAATGATTAGTGATAAATGGTTAGTGATTAGGATTTACTATTTCATTAATCGCTAATCACTAATCACTTATCGCTCATTTTATTCTCTTCCTCCTCCAAGCGCTTGATACAGACTGATGACTGCCTGCATGCTGCTGAAGGTGTCGGATACTTCTGCAAGCTGTGCGCTGAGGTAAGACTGCTCGGCAGACAAGACTTCCAGATAGGTCGACGTGCCTAAGTTAAACAATTCTTTTGTATCTGAGGCAGCTTGGCGGGCAGAATTTACTTGAATAGTGCGTGAAACGGCTTTGTCCTTCTCCATTTGATACAGGTGCAGGGCGTTGCTCACTTCATTTCCGGCATTCAGCAGGGCGGTTTGGAACTGAATCTTAGCCTGCTCCTCTTGTGCCTTGGCTTGTTTCAGACGGGCAATGTTGGCACCGCGATAGAACAAGGGTTGCGTCAGCGAACCGATGGCGGAAGCCAGCAGTTTACCCGGGTTGACGATACCTGCACCGGAGTTATTGGTCCAGCCTCCCGAACCGCTCAATGTAATCTGCGGGTAGAAAGCGGCACGGGCGCTGTTGGTATTATAGTAGCTGGCAGCCAGTGACATCTCGGCAGCTTTCACGTCCGGACGGTTGGATAGCAACTGCAAGGGGATACCTACTGAAAATTCCGTAGGCAGCTGTTGCTCTTCCAGCACACCGCGTGCGATGCTCTGTGCCGGTTGGTGCAACATCAGGCAGAGGGCGTTTTCGGTTTCGCGTATGCTCTGGCGTATGTCGGGCAGTGATGCCATGACTTGAGCGTAGGCAGTGCGGCTCTGCTCTACGGCAGCAGAAGTGGTTCCGTAGATGCCTGCATCTTTCATGGCTTGCACGGTCTCCAGGTTCTTTTTCAGAATCTCGACGGTGCCTTCGGTGATTTGCAGTTGGCGGTCCAGCATCAGCAGGGTGTAGTACATGTTGGCTACGCCGGCGATGACTTGCGTCTGAACGGCTTGTTCGTAGAATTGCGTCTGCTTCAAGCTAACCTTTGCTTGTCGCTTCGGGTTCAGCAGTTGACCGAAGAGGTCGACTTGCCAGCTTGCGGTGACGGGCAGGGAGTAGATTTGTGTAGCCTTTCCCTTGTCCCAGCTGCTGACGGTTCCTTGCGGAGACAAGGCAAGCATCGGAGCATAGGCAAGACGGGCAGACATCAGTGCGGCTTGTGCTTGTTTCACGTTCAAGGCGGCACTGCGCAGGTCACCGTTGTTGGTGAGTGCTTGCTCGATAAGTGTCTGCAGCTGCGGGTCTGTGAACACTTCTCTCCAAGGCAGATTACCGAAGTTGGCCGTATCTGCGGCTAATGTATCGTTCACGGACGCCGTGTCGCGATACAGTCCGGCAGTTGTTATGTCTTCGGGTCTGTCGTATGATTTGTAGATGTGGCAACTGCTCAATAAAGCAGTTGCGCACATCAGGCATATTATTTTCTTCATAATCGCTAATCGTTAATCACTATTTTGTATATTGTTCAATCTCCGGTTCTGCATCCGAGTTGTCCACATCTTCCCATTCCATCGGCTTGAATTTCTCCTGCAAGTACTGGAATGCCACGAACAGTGCGGGCACTATGAAGATTTGCAGAATCATACCGATTAACATACCGCCGATGGCAGACGTACCCAGCGTACGGTTACCGTTGGCACCCGCACCGGAAGCAAACATCAGCGGGAGCAGACCGACAATCATTGCCAACGACGTCATCAAGATAGGACGCAGACGGGCTGCGGCACCCAATACGGCTGCCCAGGTGATACTCATACCCATTCTGCGGCGTTCGAGGGCAAACTCTACAATCAAGATGGCATTCTTGGCCAACAGACCCATCAACATGATGAGGGCAATCTGCATATAGATGTCATTGGACATCGTACCCAGAATCATTTTCAGTGCCGGGATGCTGCCCAATGCGCCTATACCGCCTACAAAGAGGAAGCTACCCAGCAGACCGAACGGCACGGACAGCAATACGGATAAAGGCAGGATGTAGCTTTCGTACTGGGCACTCAGCAACAGATAAACGAATACGAAGCACAATATGAAGATGAGTCCCGTAGTGCTGCCACTCGTTTCGGCCTCTTCACGCGCCATACCTCCCAACTCATAACCGAAACCGGCAGGCAGGTTTTCCTGCGCCACTTCGGCAATGGCTTGCAGAGCCTGACCGGAAGTGTAGCCTGATGCGGGAGCCACCATCACCTTCATGGAGGTGTAGAGGTTGAAACGGCTGATGACGTCAGGACCATATACTTTCTTGATGGAGATGAACTGCGTGATAGGTGCCATCTCGTTGCCGTTGCGCACCTTGATGCTTTGCAGTGTTTCCATATTCTTGGTAGCATCAGGTTCGGCTTGTACCATTACGCGGTACATCTTACCGAAGCTGTTGAAGTTGGAAGCATACAAACCACCGTAATATCCCTGCAAGGTAGTCAAGATATCATTGGGGCTGATGCCTGCTTTCTTACAAGCGGCAGCATCAATGTCCAGCTGGTATTGCGGGAAGTGGGGGTTGAAGGAGGTCTTGGCGGAGTTGATTTCCGGACGCGCTTCCAGGGCAGCAGTATAGTTGTTCACCACGTCGAAGAAGTGGTCCAAATCACCACCCGTCTTGTCCTGCATGTTCAACTCGATGTCGCTTGAAGCCGAGTAACCCGGAATCATAGGCGGCGCGAAGAACAATACCTGCGCTTCCTTGATAATCTTTTGGGCGCGCATGTACAAAGTGGCGTACACAATCGTGGAGTTCTGCATCGTGGAACGTTCTTCCCAGTTCTTCAGCTTGATGATGAGTGAACCGTAGGAGGGGCCTTGACCGCCCAAGAAGCTATAACCTGAGATAACGGTACGTGACTGTACGGCAGGGTCTGCAGCAACCAAGCTGTCCACACGGTTCAAAATCTCTTGTGCGCGTTCTTGTGAAGTGCCCGGAGGCAGTGTCACAGCGCCCATGATGGTACCGGTGTCTTCGTTGGGCACCATACCGGTCGGGGTTATCTGCATGAATACGCCCAACAGTACAATAGAGCCGATAACCAGTCCTGCCGATATCCAGCGTTTCTGGATGAAGAACAGCACTTGTTTCTTATACTTGCCCAAGATACCGTTGTATGAGTCATTGAAGGATTGTTTGAACTTGTCGGTAGTCATACCTGCCAACGCCAGCACACTGATGATAATCATCAAGCTACACAGAATGGGGTGTTCGCTGAAGCTGAACAGACCGAAAATCATGCCCAGGATAGCTACCGTCACGAAGAGCAGTGTAATGCCGGGACGCATCAACCGGCCTATAGAGTCGGCATAACGTGCAATCATAATCTTGCGGGCTTCCTTGGCGGCAACGCCTACACGCTCTTTCAGACTTTCGTGTCCGCCGTTGTGAGGTTTCAGGAAGATGGCACACAGCGCAGGACTCAGGGTCAGGGCGTTCAGAGCCGAGAAACCGATGGCAATCGCCATGGTCAAACCGAACTGACGGTAGAAAGTACCTGCCGTACCTCCCATGAAGCTCACGGGAACGAATACGGACATCATCACCAACGTAATGGAGACGATGGCACCACCCAGTTCACTCATGGCGTCGATGGAAGCTGTACGGGCCGATTTGTAGCCCTGGTCCAGCTTGGCATGGACGCCCTCGACGACGACGATGGCATCATCGACCACAATCGCAATGGCAAGCACCATGGCCGAAAGGGTCAGCAAGTTGATACTGAAGCCAATCAGTTTCAATACGAAGAAGGTGGCAATCAACGCCACGGGAATGGCGATGGCGGGAATCAACGTGGAGCGCATATCCTGCAGGAAGATATACACTACGATGAACACCAGGATAAAGGCCTCGATCAATGTCTTGATTACCTCATGTATGGAAGCGAAGAGGAAGTCGTTGGCACTCTGTGCAATGTTTATCTTTAAGCCGGTGGGCAGTTTGCTGGAATAGTCGTCCAGTAGGGCCTCGATATCCGAGATGGTCTGCGTGGCATTACTGCCTGCCATCTGGAAAATGATACAACTCACGGCTTTATGTCCGTTTACCATATTGTTGAATCCGTATGACAGACGGCCCAGTTCCACATTTGCTACATCCTTCAGACGGAGTATTTCACCGTTCTCCAAGGCCTTGATGACAATGTTCTCGAACTCCGTAGTCTGTTGCAGACGTCCTTTGTAGCGCAGGGTATACTGGTAGGTTTGGTTACCGCGCTCACCCAACTGGCCGGGAGCCGCTTCGATGTTCTGTTCGCTCAAGGCGGCAACCACATCGTTGGGGATAAGTTTGTATTGGGCCATTACATCAGGTTTCAGCCAGATACGCATGGAGTAGTCTTGTCCCAATACCATGGCATCGCCCACACCGTTGACACGTTTCACCTCAGGGATAAGGTTGATGTTGGCGTAGTTTTCCAGGAACTCGATGTTGTACTGGTCTTTTTCATCATAGATGGAGAATACCATCAACATGGAAGTCTGGCGTTTACGGGTGGTTACACCGATTTTGGTAACTTCGGCAGGCAGCAAGCCTTGCGCCATGGAAACGCGGTTCTGTACGTTCACCGCTGCCATATCGGGGTCGGTACCTTGCTTGAAGTAGATGGAGATGTCGCCCGAACCGCTGTTGGTGGCGCTCGAACTCATATACATCATATTTTCCACACCGTTAATCTGGTCCTCCAGCGGAGCGATAACGGAGTTAAGCACCGTTTGGGCATTGGCACCTTGGTAAGTCGCACTTACCGATACGGTGGGAGGTGCAATGTCCGGGTATTGGGTGATAGGCAAGGTAGCCAGACCAATAACTCCTAAGATTACTATCAGGATGGAAATTACCGTTGATAGTACCGGACGGTTAATAAATCTATCTAATTTCATTTCATGAACAATTAAGGAATTAAAAATTGAAGAATTTTTTTATTTTTCATTCTTTCATTGAAACGCAGTCTGAATATTGCCTTCTTTCTGGTCTTTTAGAGCCTTCTGGTATTCGGCTTCCTTTTCAGCAGGCGTGATGGGCGTGATGGACTGTCCGTCCTTCAGGTTCTGTACCCCTTCGATAACGATTTTTTCGCCTGCTTTCAAACCTTCCGTCACGTAATAATACTTGCCGTCGTCTAAGCTGAACACTTTAACTTCGGTATTTTTCAGCGTGTTGTCCGGTTGCAGTACGAATACGAACTGCTTGTCCTGGATTTCGGTAGTGGCAGACTGTGGAATCATGATGACATCATGCAGCGGGTTGGGGAATACCACATTGCCGGTGCTTCCACTACGCAGCACGTTGTGCTTGTTGGGGAAGAGGGCACGCATGGTTACCGAACCGGTAGTCTGGTCAATGACTCCGCTGATTGTCTCCACGCGGCCACTGTCGGCATACATGGTTCCGTCGATGAGCTGCAACTGTACATTCGGCATCTTTTCCAGAATTTCCTTGGTGCTACCGCCTTCACGAATCTGTGACAAGAGTTGGCGTTCGGTCATGGAGAAGTAGGCGTACATTTCGGAGATGTCGGCAACGGTAGTCAGCGGGCTGGCTACGGAAGGACTAACCAAGCTACCTACGCGGTAGGGAATGCTACCTACTACACCGTCACTGGGGCTGGTTACACTGGTGTATGACAAATTGTTCTTGGCATTGACCAATTGGGCATTGGCTTGTGCTAGTTGTGCCTTTGTCTGTGCCAGCTGGTTTTCGGCCATTTGCAAATCGTAGTCACTGATGATGTTTTTCTTGTTCAGTTCACGTTTGTTGTTTACAGTCAGTTCTTGTGTGTTTACGGCAGCTTTGGCTGTTTCAACAGCAGCTTTGGCCGAATTTACGGCTGCCTGATACTGTACGGGGTCGATGCTGAACAACACTTGTCCTTTGCGCACTGTTGCGCCTTCATCCACGTGCAATTTTGTGATGAACCCACTCACCATCGGGCGGATTTCTACATCTTGTTTACCCTTGATAGTAGCAGGGTAGCTGTTTGTCAAGTTGGCAGTGGTGGTCTTTGCCTCAATCACTGCAAATTCGGGAGCTTTACCCGTTCCTTTGTCGCCTTGTCCGCAACTGCTGAGCAGTGCCAGGCAACATGCCAATAATACTAATCTACTCTTCATACTCTTTTTTGTTCTCTGTATAATTTTATATTCTTCTTTTTTTCGATTCTTGAAAGGCGTTTTTGTGTGTAATTCATGATTTAGAAATAAGGCAGGAAAAAGAAAACTGAATACTCCTATTCAGTTTTCGTCTGCAAAAATATTCTTTTCTTAGTATATAAGGTGTGAAACACTTCCTTTTTTAACTATGTTTCATACATAGATGAGAACGAAAGGACATTTTTTGATTAAAATACTGTAAAGCATACCGCTAATTGGCAGATAACCTTTATTTTTGCAGCATGTTAGAACGTAAACGCCATACTAAAATGAAGCCGCTTTTCCGTAGGTTGTTGGGGGGTGTTGCCATAGCTGCCGCACTGTATTCTTGTGCCAGTGTGGGCCGTATTGAAGGAGGACCTTATGATGAGACTCCTCCGCGTTTTATTTCCGGTACTCCCACGCCCGGCGCACTCCATCACAATAAAAATAAACTTTCCATTGAGTTCGACGAATTTATCAAGCTTGACAAGCCGAATGAGAAGATTGTAATATCCCCTCCGCAGGTGCAGCAGCCCGAAATTAAGTCTAATGGGAAGAAGGTGGTCATCACTCTGCAGGATACATTGAAACCCAATACTACTTATACATTCGATTTTGGTGATGCCATCCAGGATAATAATGAGGGGAATCCCTTGGAGAATTTCTTCTATTCTTTCTCTACGGGCGACCGTCTCGACTCTATGGCTGTGGCCGGTACAGTACTGAATGCGGCCAATCTTGAACCGGTGAAAGGAATGCTGGTCGGTCTGCATGCCAATCTGGCCGACTCCGCTTTTACCAAACTTCCTTTTGAGCGGGTGGGGCGTACGGACAGTCGCGGACGCTTCTCTATCCGTGGAGTGGCTCCCGGCAAGTATCGCATTTATGCCTTGCAGGATGCCGACCAGAATTTTGCCTATTCCCAGCCGACGGAAGTGATAGCTTTTAATGACTCTATCATCATTCCTTCCATGGAAGAGCGCATGCGCCAGGATACGACCTGGATAGACTCGCTGACAGTAGATACGATTGTAGAACGTCAATATACCCACTACCTTCCGGATGATGTTCTGCTGCGTGCTTTCAAGGAGCTTTCCTTCTCGCAACGTTTTTTGAAGGCCGAACGGTTGACTCCGGAGAAGTTTTCGCTCTATTTCACTGCTCCGGCAGACACGTTGCCTTTATTGAAAGGATTGAACTTTAATGAGGAAGATGCGTTTGTTATAGAACAGCCTACCGGCCGGAACGATACGATTCATTATTGGATAAAGGATTCTCTGCTCTATAAGCAGGATTCCCTGAAAATGAGTATCACCTATTTGTATACGGATAGCCTGAAACGATTGGTACCCCGTACCGATACTTTGAATGTGCTGGCGAAGTTGACATACGACAAGCAGCAGAAGCAGAAGCAGGAAGCGAAGGAAAAGGAACAGAAAGAGCGTGAGAAGAAAAAGAAGAAGTTGAAGGAAGGTGAGGTGGAAGAGCCCGAGCCGACGGAATTCCTGGCTGTAGATGTGTATGCCCCTTCTGCAATCGATGTATATGATTATCTTACTCTGTCGTTTACGGAGCCGGTGGCAAGCATAGATACCACCGCTTTCCATCTGAAACTGAAAGTGGACTCGTTGTGGCAGGATATCCCGTTCGACTTTATGCGCGACTCTTTGGACTTGAAGCGTTATAATCTGTTTGCCGAATGGGCACCCGGCGAAAGCTATACATTTGAAGTGGATTCTGCTGCCATACGCGGGTTGTACGGGTTGTTCTCCGACAAGATAAAGAAGGACTTCAAGGCCAAGAAGCTGGAAGAGTACGGGCAGATATTCTTTAATGTGCATGGAGCGGACTCTCTGGCTTTTGTGGAACTACTGGACGGTCAGGACAAAGTGCTGCGCACGGTGCCGGTGGTGGATGGGAAAGCCGATTTCTATTTCCTCAATCCGGGCAAATATGGAGCGCGGCTGATAAATGATACGAATGGGAATGGCGTCTGGGATACGGGAAACTACGCCGAGAAGCGCCAGCCTGAAATGGTTTACTATTATCCGATGGTTCTGGAGCTTAAAGCGAACTTTGATTTGACCCAGGAATGGGATATTAAGGCCAAGTCCCTGGATAGGCAGAAGCCGGACGAACTAAAAAAACAAAAACCAGATGAAGACAAGAAAAAGCAAAACAGGAACAAAAATAACCGCAGTGGCAATAGCAGCCGCAACAGTGGTAGAGGCCATAGCTATTAGGCGGAAGCAATTGTTCATTCTATTAATGGTGGGAGCGGTCTGTTTGGGAACCTCCCAGTCTGTTCAGGCCCAATGTACTGCAAAGAATGAAGCTTTCCAGTCGGGCGAGCATGTCATGTACGATTTATATTTCAATTGGAAGTTCATTTGGAAGAAGGTGGGTCTGGCAAGCCTCACTACCAATGCCACGACTTACCATTCCGAGCCTGCATTTCGCTTTAACTTGCTTTGTGTAGGCAGTAAAAAGACCGATTTTTTCTTCAAGATGCGTGATACGTTGACTTGTTATGTCAGCGATAGGTTGGAGCCGCTCTACTTCCGTAAAGCGGCAGAGGAGGGAAGCCGCCATACGGTGGACGAGGCTTGGTTCTCCTACTCGGACGGACTGGCGAATGTAAAGCAGAGACGCACCTGGCACAATCCCGTGCGTGAGGCTCAGGAGATGGAATACAGTGATAGTCGCTGTATCTTCGATATGTTGAGCATTTTGGCGCAGGCGCGCTCTTATGACCCTAAAGACTACAAGGTAGGGCAGAAGATACTCTTTCCCATGGCCACAGGACGCAGGGTGGAAGAGCAGACGTTGATTTACCGCGGCAAGGAGGAGGTCAAGGCGAATAACGACACCGTTTACCGCTGCTTGGTATTCTCTTTCGTAGAGTACAAGAAAGGTAAGGAGAAGGAGGTCATCACCTTCTTCGTATCCGATGATAAGAACCACCTTCCCATTCGCTTGGACATGTATTTGAATTTCGGTTCGGCCAAGGCATTCTTCAAGAGTGTCCGGGGCAACCGCTATCCGATGACGTCTGTGGTAAGGAAAAAGTGATGTTATCCCCTTTTCTAAATACACTGGATTCGAAAGTGGCAATCAGTTTTCCCTCCTGGTTGGTGACGTCGATCTGGTAATATCCGGTGGTGCGGCCGATGTAGCGTTCGCGTGCTTCGGCATACAGTACATCGCCCGGTCCGCTGCTGCGCAGGAAGGTGATATTGGACGAAAGAGAGAAGGCCAATGTTCCGTGGGAGTTGGCTGCTGCTGCCAGTGCCAGGTCGGCAAGGGTGAAGATGGCCCCTCCTTGCGTACGGCCTCCTGCATTGAGATGCTCTGCCGTGATAACCAGGCGTGCCTTGCTGTATCCTTCCTTTATTTCTATCAGTTCTACACCTGCATTCGTGGCGAAGCGGTCGTTCTTAAAAAACTCTTGTGCGGTCATGGGGAGTAATGATTAATGTTTAGTGATTAATGATTAATGGGTGGAAAATATGTGCTTCCGGACGCAAAAGTAACGATTTTAGCCATTAATTGAATTATTTAGGCGGGTCAAATCTGTACACTTGCTCTACTTTTGCAGCAGGAAAAATCATAAACTCTTAATAAATAAATCCCTTATTATGAAAACAGTCCTCACTACATTGGGAATCTCCCTCCTTGTATTGGCAGGTTGCGCAGGGCAAAAGCAGGCTGAAAGCAACTTTATCCAAGAAAACATTGATAATGCTGTGGCTCAGGAGACAATTCAGACAGACATTATCGAGAAATCCGGTAAAATCCTTAATCCTCGTACCATTGATAAGGATGGGAACATTGTCTATGTACCTATCGACGATTGGTGTTCCGGCTTCTTCCCCGGTAATATCTGGCATATGTACGAGTTGACCGGTGACCAGAAGTGGCTGCCGCTGGCAGAGAAGTATACCGAGGATTTGGATTCGGTACAATACCTTACCTGGCACCATGATGTGGGCTTTATGATTGGCAGCAGCTACCTGAACGGATACCGTTTTGCGGGTAAGGAGGAGTACAAGCCGGTCATCATACAGACAGCCAAATCATTGTCTACCCGTTTCCGCCCTGCAGCAGGCGTACTTCAGTCATGGGATGCAGACAAGGGGTGGCAGGCTGAACGTGGCTGGAAATGTCCCGTTATCATTGATAATATGATGAACCTCGAACTGCTGTTCGAAGCTTCCAGGCTGTCCGGCGACTCCACTTTCTATAACATAGCCCGGAAGCACGCCGATACGACTATGGCTAACCATTTCCGTGAGGACAACAGCTGCTATCATGTGGTGGATTATGACCCCGAAACCGGTGAAGTCCGTAAGAGACAGACTGCACAAGGCTATGCCGACGAGTCTGCTTGGGCACGTGGACAAGCGTGGGCCTTGTACGGCTATACCATGTGCTATCGCTATACACACGATGCCAAATACCTGGAACAGGCTGAAAAGGTCTACAACTTTATCTTCAACAACAAGAATCTTCCGGAAGACTTGGTTCCCTACTGGGATTTCGATGCTCCCAATATCCCGAATGAACCTCGCGATGCTTCGGCAGCTGCCTGCACGGCGTCCGCCCTTTACGAGCTGAGTACTTATCTGCCGGATAAGGGATACAAGGAAACCGCCGACCGGATTATGGAAAGCCTCGCTTCTCCTTCCTACCGTGCCAAGGTGGGTACCAACGGCAACTTCATCCTGATGCACTCTGTGGGCAGTATTCCTCACGGTGCGGAGATTGATGTACCGCTGAATTATGCCGACTATTACTTCCTGGAAGGATTGATGCGTAAAAGAGACTTGGAAAAATGAAAACTCAATTAAATATTTTGTTAGGTGGTTTAGGTTTGTTCGCCTTGCAGGGCTGTAAAGCCCCGCAGGCGGAACAATCCGTCCAGCCGAATGTCATTTACGTTTTTCCCGACCAATACCGTAACCAGGCGATGGAGTTCTGGGGCCAGGAAGGTTTTCGCGAGAAAGTGAACTTTCGGAATGACCCGGTGCATACCCCGCGCTTGAATGATTTTGCCCGGGAGTCGGTGGTGTTGACATCTGCCATGAGCAACTGCCCGTTGAGCAGTCCCCACCGTGGTTCTCTGTTGACGGGAATGTATCCTAATAAGAGTGGTATTCCATTGAATTGCAATTCGAGCCGTCCCATCAGCTCTCTGCGTGAGGATGCTGTGTGTGTGAGTGATGTTTTCTGCAATGCCGGATATGACTGCGCCTACTTTGGCAAACTGCATGCCGAATTTCCTACCCCCAACGACCCCGAACGTCCCGGACAGTATGTGGAAGACCGTGTACCTGCATGGGATGCCTATACGCCGAAAGAACGTCGTCATGGGTTCAATTACTGGTATTCTTACGGTACCTTTGACGAACACAAGAATCCGCATTACTGGGATACGGAAGGCCGTCGCCACGACCCGCGCGAGTGGTCACCGTTACACGAATCGGGCAAGGTGGTGTCTTATCTGAAGAACGAGGGGAATGTACGCGACCCGAAGAAACCTTTCTTCATTATGGTAGGCATGAATCCTCCCCATAGTCCGTACCGTTCTTTGGACGACTGTATGGAGGAAGATTTCAATCTCTATAAAAACCAGCCTCTGGACAGCTTGCTCGTCCGTCCGAATGCCGACTCCAAGATGCTCAAGGCAGAGAGTGCACGCTACTACTTTGCTTCTGTGACGGGTGTCGACCGTGCTTTCGGTCAGATACTCGATGCCTTGAAGGAACTCGGACTGGACAAGAATACCATTGTCGTGTTTGCCTCCGACCATGGAGAGACCATGTGCAGCCAGCATACGGAAGACCCGAAGAATTCCCCATACTCCGAGTCCATGAACGTTCCTTTCCTGGTGCGTTTTCCCGATAAGATTAAGCCCCGCGTGGACGACTTGATGCTTTCCTCGCCGGACATCATGCCTACCTTGTTGGGTCTTGCCGGTCTTGCCGACTCCATTCCGGCCGAGGTGCAGGGACGCAACTATGCACCGCTTTTCTTCGATGAAAAGGCGGATATTGTACGTCCCACCGGCGCTCTCTACATCCAGAACCTGGACGGTGAGAAGGATGCGGAAGGTATGGTCCGTTCCTACTTCCCTTCGTCGCGCGGCTTTAAATCGGCGCGCTACACGCTGGCGCTCTACATTGACCGCGAAAACCATAAGCTGGTCAAAAGTTTGTTGTTTGACGATGAAAAGGACCCGTATCAGATGAATAACCTTTCTTTGGAAGAAAACCAAGAAGTCGTAAAAGACCTTTGCGCAGAGATGGGCAAAGTGTTGAAAGAAATTGATGATCCTTGGTATAAGGAAGGTATCTTGAAGGATATGATACCTTATTGATTGGAAATGGGTTATAGATAATCCTCCATAAATTGCTTGAACGTTTTTTGCGACCCGCTTCGACTGATAGTGAACTATTTGTCGGAGCGGGTTGTTTGATTCAGAGTGGAATAAATTACCAATACGTATTAAGTAAATGATGGAGATGAAGTACAGACTATGGGCTTGTTTGTTGTTTTTGCCGATGGTCCTTTGGGCGTCCGGGCGTCCGAAAGTGGCTGTCGTACTCAGTGGGGGTGGCGCCAAAGGGACGGTGCATATCGGTGCTCTGAAAGTAATTGAAGAAGCGGGTATCCCTATAGATTATGTGGTGGGCACTAGTATGGGGGCCATTGTGGGCGGTTTGTATTCTATCGGATATACCCCGCAGCAATTGGACAGTATGGTGAATGCCCAGAACTGGAAATTCTTGCTCTCGGATGCCCCCAATCCTAAGGATGTGTTGCTGGATGACCGGTTGAAGTCGGAGCGCTATGTACTCTCCATTCCGTTTTCTTTGAAATCTGCCGCTGTTTCGGATGCGGGTATCATAAAAGGGAAGAACCTGGCACGTTTGTTCTCCACATTGACAGAAGGTTACCAGGATTCTGTGGATTTTAGCCGTCTTCCTATTCCGTTTGCCTGCGTGTCGGAAAATCTGGTGAATGGCAGCGAAGTAGTGTTCCATGAGGGAATACTGGCCACTGCCATGCGTTCCAGCATGTCCATTCCCGGTGTGTTTGCTCCGGTAGACCTGGATGGAATGGTGTTGGTGGACGGTGGAATGGTGAATAACTATCCGGTAGATGTGGCGCTTGCCATGGGGGCCGACTACATTATCGGGGTGGATGTGCAGAGTCCGCTGCTTAAGGCTTCCGAGCTGAAATCGGTGAAAGACATCTTCGGGCAAATCATCAATCTGCAAGGAGAGAAGAAATACCGTGAGAATCTGCGTAATACCGACGTATTGATAAAGGTGGATGTCACCGGCTATTCGGCTGCAAGTTTCACCAAAGAGGCCATCGACACTTTGATGGTGCGGGGAGAGCGTGCTGCCATGGACAGTTGGGACGGACTGCTTGCCCTGAAACGGAAGCTGGGACTTGCAGAAGATTATCAGCCTCGCCGCCCGGGACCTTTCCGCTTGCCCGGCGTGGCTGTTGATAGGGAGATTCCCGTTGATTCCCAAATAGCCGCCCCTGCTGTACGGGAGAACAAGCTGAATGTCGGTTTTCGTTTTGATACGGAAGAACTGGCGGCGTTGCAGGCAAATACGGACTTCTATTTCGGCCGGCAGCGGGAGTCGCTGGCCAGCCTCACCGCCCGTCTGGGCAAGCGTACACTGGCACGACTCGGATATGGTTATCAGTGGGACGGTGGATGGCAGGCAGGACTTGCCTATCAGTTCGACTATAAAGATATGAATATTTATAATGAAGGCAAACGGGCGCTGGATTTGACTTTTACACATCAGCTGGTCCGTATGGGGGCGGCGAAGGACTGGAACAATATCCAGGTCAGTTTGGGCATTGACTTTGATTACTACCACTATCATGATTTGCTGTCGCTCGACCCGTTGGCTTCGGCACTGTTTGAGAATTCGTCCTTATTCAGTTACTTTGCCGGACTTGTGTTCAACAACTTGAATGAGAGGAGCGCCCCTACAAAAGGGATGTCGTGGGCGGTATCCTACCATCTCTATACGGATAACCTCTTCCAGTATAAGGACAACAATCCTATTTCTGTTTTCGATGTCCGTTGGCAGGGATGTTTCTCTCCGTCGAGTAAGCTCACTGTCACTCCTTCGTTTTATGGACGCGTATTGTCCGGAAGCGATAATTATCCTTTTGCCATCATCAATATGGTGGGGGGGACCATACCGGGGCGCTATATGCTACAGCAGATACCGTTTACGGGCATCAACCGTGCGGAACTGTCACAAGCCGCATTGCTGGTTGCAGGGCTGAACCTCAGACAGCGTATCTTGAAAAACCAGTATATATCAGTGATGGGCAGTTATGGGCGAAACTCCGGGAAGTTTCATCAGATTCTTGACTCTTCCGAATCGGTTGATATGGCAGGGGTAGGCATCGGCTATATGTACAAGAGTTTTCTGGGACCAGTGGAGATACAATTGAATTGGTCCAACCAGACGAAGAAAGTAGGGTGGTATGCCGGGTTCGGATTCGTATTCTAACAGGGATGTATCAAAATACACAATCACCATAGGATTATACAGATTTTATTTTTCAGTTAAAAGAACAGAAGAACAAGAGAGAGAAATATGTTCTTTTGTTCTTCTGTCTAAAACTTACCCCAATCTGTATGATTCTGTGGTGAGTTATGATACCTTCGTTATTTATTCAGCTTCCATTCGCTTCCGTCCTTACCGTCCTTAATCTCGAAACCGAGTGCGGTGAGTTCATTACGGATTTTGTCGGATGTAGCCCAATCTTTGTTGGCTTTTGCCTTTGAACGCTCTTCCAATAGCATGTCCACTACCTTGCCGAAGGCGGCTTCACGCTCTTCGTTGGAGGCGTTGTCTTCTTGTAATCCTAAGATGTCGAAGCAGAAAAGGTGGAAGGTCTCCTTCAATTCTTTCAGGTCTTCGGCTGCGATGGAATCGTTTCCAGCCAGGATATTGTTTACCATTTTGGCGCCGTCGAAGAGGTGGGCGATGACAATCGGTGAGTTCAAGTCATCATTCATGGCTTCGTAACACTTGGCACGCAGGGATTTCACGTCTATGGTAGAGGTTGCAGCAGGGGTAATCTTGTCCAGTCCATGTACAGCATCCATCAGTCTTGCCAATCCCTTTTCGGCGGCTTGCAGAGCTTCGTTGCTGAAGTCTACCGTACTGCGGTAGTGGGCTTGCAGGGTGAAGAAGCGGATGGTCATTGGGCTGTAGGCTTGCTCCAGCATGGGGTGTGTGCCTTTGAAGAGCTCTTCCAATGTGATGAAGTTACCGTAAGACTTACCCATTTTCTGTCCGTTCACGGTCAGCATGTTGTTGTGCATCCAATAATGTACCATATCTTCCCCTTGGGAAGCTACGGATTGTGCAATCTCGCATTCGTGATGCGGGAAGATAAGGTCCATGCCGCCACCATGAATGTCGAAGTGCTCGCCCAAGTATTTCTTTCCCATGGCTGTACATTCGGCGTGCCAGCCGGGGAAGCCGTCGCTCCACGGGGAAGGCCAACGCATGATGTGTTCCGGTTGCGCACATTTCCAGAGGGCAAAGTCTGCGGGGTTGTGCTTCTCGCTCTGTCCGTCCAGTTCGCGGGTGGTGTTGAGAACATCATCCAGGTTGCGTCCGGAGAGCTTGCCGTAGTGATGGTCCTTATTGTATTTTTCTACATCGAAATAAACGGAACCTTCACTTTCGTAGGCATATCCGTTCTTCAATATCTCCTTTACAAGTTCTATCTGTTCGATGATGTGGCCGCTGGCATGTGGCTCGATACTGGGAGACAGCACATTCAATGCATCCATCGCCTTATGATAGCGGTTGATGTAGTACTGTGCCACTTCCATTGGTTCCAGTTGTTCCAGACGGGCTTTTTTCGCAATCTTGTCTTCACCTTCGTCGGCATCGTGCTCCAGATGGCCCACGTCGGTAATGTTGCGGACATAGCGCACCTTGTAGCCGATGTGCGTCAGGTAGCGGAACAGCAGGTCGAAAGTGATGGCAGGGCGTGCATGTCCCAAGTGCGGGTCACCGTACACGGTCGGTCCGCAGACATACATGCCTACATGCGGTGCATGCAGCGGTACGAACAGCTCTTTTTTTCTATTTAAAGTGTTGTAAATGGTCAGTTGATGTTCCATAACAGTTGATTATTAGTTCTTTTAGGAGTACAAAGGTATAATAAATCTGTGAAAATCTATAATGATATTCTGTTTTATAAGAGTAAATGCAACGGATTTCACCTTCGTTTATTACTTTTGTATCCATGAAGTCAGATAAACGTGTATTGCTTGGCATGAGTGGCGGCACGGATAGTTCCGTGGCCGCCATGAGGTTGCAGGAAGCCGGTTATGAGGTGACTGGCGTGACTTTCCGTTTCTATGAGGCAGGAGATGAGACCGGGTATTTGGAAGATGCACGGGCTCTGGCCCTGAAGCTGGGGATGAAACACATTACCTATGATGCACGCGAGCTTTTCCGTTCGCGTATTATCCGCTATTTTGTGGAAGAGTATCTAAGGGGGCGTACTCCCGTTCCTTGCACGGTCTGCAATAATGAGCTGAAGTGGGCGCTGTTGGCTAAAATAGCCGATGAAAAGGGGATTTATTGGATTTCTACCGGACATTATGTGCGTAAAGTCTTGTCCGGAGGAAAGTATTATATAGCTCCTGCCGCAGATAAGGACAAAGACCAGACTTTCTTTCTGTGGGGATTGAAGCAGGACATCCTGCAGCGTATGTTGCTTCCGATGGGAGATATTACGAAAAATGAGGCGCGCTCGTATGCGGCGGAGCGTGGTTTCGGGCAGGTGGCTGCGAAGAAAGACAGTATAGGGGTGTGCTTTTGTCCTTTGGATTACCGTTCCTTTTTAAAGTGTGAAGTCCCCGAAACACTATTACCCGGTAAAGGTAGATTCGTCGATGAAAAGGGGAATTTCTTAGGATGGCATGAGGGCTATCCGTTTTATACCGTAGGGCAACGTAGGGGCTTGGGTATCCATCTGAACAAGGCTGTTTTTGTGAAAGAGACAAGAGTGGAAAGCAATGAAGTCGTTTTAGCTCCGCTCTCTTCCCTCTACAGGCAGGAAATGTGGCTGGGAGACTGGAACCTGGTGGAGAATAGTCGTGTGCTGGGTGCAAACGAGGTTATTGTGAAGATACGCTACCGTAAGCAGGCAAACCGGTGCAGGGTGACTCTTACGGTGGAAGGTCTGTTACGTGTCCGTCTGATAGAGCCGCTGGAATCCATTGCACCCGGGCAGGCAGCGGCTTTCTATGATAAGGACGGATACTTGTTGGGCGGTGGAATTATTCTCTGAACCTTACATTCGTTTTATAGCTTCTCGAACAAAAGATAGTAAATGTTGTTAATTTTATGAGACGTCTTTTTATGAGAAACTTTTAAAACGAACTGTAATATGAAAAGGATATATATTGTAATGTTGTTTGCTGCTTTAGCAACCATAACTTATGCTCAGACGGATGATAAAGGTTATCAGGAGGGAGCTTGGGTATTGAAAGGAGTGACTGGTCTTAATATGTCACAGACTGCCATGGCCAACTGGTCGGCAGGAGGTGAGAATTCCATTGCTGGAAATGCCTACTTGAATGCATCACTGACACACAAGAAAGGAAACTGGCTCTGGGTCACCAACATGGTGCTGGACTATGGCTTGTCGAAAACCAAATCTCAGGGGATGAGGAAAAGTAGTGATAAAATAGGGCTTTCCACTCAGTTGGGATATTCTACAGACAACGTCTGGTTCTATACACTGATGGGTGATTTGAATACCCAGTTTGCCAAAGGATATGACTATCCCGACAAAGAGCACCAGATTTCCAATTTCTTTGCTCCTGCCTATTCGAATATCGCCCTGGGTATGGAATGGAGGCCTAAGAGTAACTATTCTCTACTGCTTTCACCCGTTTCCACCAAGATGACTTTCGTGACTGATGACTATCTTTCCGATTTGGGTGCTTTTGGTGTAGACCCGGGTGACCACTTCAAGATAGAGGGTGGCGCTTTTGTGAAAGCCCGTGCTGAATTGCCCGTGATGGAGAATGTGAATCTGATTACTACGGCTGATTTCTTTACTCCTTACAGCAAAGATTTTGGAAACATAGATGTGAATTGGGATGTACTTATCAGCATGAAAATCAATAAAGTATTGTCGGCTACCATCAATACAACTCTGAAGTATGACAATGATGTGAAAACGTTTGATGACAATGGAGTGAAGAAGGGCGCCAAGGTGCAGTTTAAGGAAGTGCTGGGAATTGGGCTGGCATATAATTTCTAATCCTTGAGGCTGATTGTTGAAATGAAAAAGTAAAGTCAAAACGTACTGACTGATTTGTAAAACGCGGATTACGCAGATTACATGGATTTATTAATTTATCCGCGTAATTTGCGTAATCCGCGCTTGATTTTTATGATATAGTAATTTACCGGTTTAGTTCCAGCATTTCCTCTATATACTCCCTCGTGTTGCTGAGCCGGGGCACCTTATGCTGTCCGCCGAGTTTCCCCTTGCTATCCAGCCAGTCATGGAAGAGGTTGGGGCGGGCAACGATGATTTCCAGCGGTTGCAGCGCCAGATTATTCTGCCTTTTAGCCTCGTAGTCGGAGTTCACCTCTTTCAGGGTATCGTCCAATACTTTGGCGAACTTCTCCAGGCTGTCCGGCATTTGTGCAAACTCTATCAGCCACTGGTGGCGGCATTTGGCATGCTTGTCCATAAACACGGGAGCAGCAGAGTAATCTACTACTTGTGCACCGGTCTCGGCACATGCCCTGGCAAGTCCTCTTTCCGCGTTATCCACAATCAGTTCTTCGCCGAACGCGTTGATAAAGTGCTTGGTACGTCCGGTGATGACGAACTTATAGGGGTTCTTCGATGTGAACTTCACCGTATCTCCAATCATATATCGCCACAAACCGGCAGAAGTGGAGATTACCATGGCGTAGTTTTTGTTCAGCTCCACCTCCTCGAGGCAGAAGGTACGCGGATTCTCCTTGCCTACATCTTCAAGCGGGATGAACTCGTAGAAGATACCGTAGTCAATCATCAGCAACATGGCAGGGTCGGCAGGGTCGTTCTGCGTGCCGAAGTAGCCTTCGGAGGCGTTATAAGTCTCTACATAATGCATCTTGCTGCTGCGGATCACGTCTTTGTATTGCTCGCGGTAGGGAGTGAAGGCAACGCCGCCGTGGAAGAATACCTCCAGGTTGGGCCATATCTCTTCGAGGCTCTGCTTTCCCGTCTTTTCCAGTATATGTTTGATGAGTACAAGCATCCAGGACGGTACACCGGAAAGGTTGCTTACATTTGCATGGATGGTTTCGCGGGCAATGGCCTCCATTTTGGGCTCGAAGTGCTCCATCAAGGCTGTCTGCTTGCTGGGTACGCGGACAAAGTTTACCAGTGGGTTGATATTTTCTATGAGGATGGCGGAGAGGTCGCCTACAAGACTGTGGTTGGTGTTCAGGTTGGGAGCGTGGCTGCCTCCAAGGATAAGCCCTTTACCGGAAAAGAAGCGACTTTCGGGATTCTGTCCCAGATAGATGGCAACGGCATCCCGGCCTCCCTTGTAATGCGTGTCGTGCAAGGACTCCCGGCTGACGGGCAGGAACTTGCTCTTGTCGTTGGTGGTACCCGATGATTTGGCAAACCAACGTATTTCCGAAGGCCAAAGCAGATTTTGCTCACCGGCACGCAGGCGGGTTACATAAGGTTTTACTTCTTCGTAAGTTTGTATGGGAAGGCGCTTCTTGAAATCTTCATAAGTACGGATAGAGGCATAGTCATGCTTCTTTCCCCATTCCGTGTTTGCCGCTGTCCGGACGAGGCGCTGCAGTACAAGCTGTTGCAATTCACCGGCATGGCTGGTGTATTGTTCGATTTCTTTCAGACGGGGAGCAAAATATACCTTATTCAGAAACTTTGTAATATTCATCGTTCTTTGTGAAATCTTATTTTAAACCGCAAAAATAATCTTATTTATCGGCATCTCTATCTTTTTTCTCTTTTTTTTCTATCTTTACGGACCTATAGAACAATAATTCAAACAAAAATATCATGAGAATAGGTATTTTGACTTCAGGAGGCGACTGTCCCGGCATCAACGCTACCATTCGCGGTGTATGCAAAACAGCTATCAACCATTATGGAATGGAGGTAATTGGCATTCACAGCGGTTTTCAGGGGCTGCTGACCAAGGATGTGGAGTCGTTTACCGAAAAGTCCTTATCTGGTTTGCTGAACTTGGGAGGTACGATGCTCGGTACTTCGCGCGAGAAGCCCTTTAAGAAGAACGGCGTGATGTCCGGCGTGGACAAACCGGCACTGATAGCGCGGAATATCGAAGAGATGGGGCTTGATTGTGTAGTCTGTATCGGCGGGAACGGTACGCAGAAGACAGCCGCCAAACTCTCTGCTATGGGGCTGAACATTGTGTCTGTACCTAAAACCATAGACAACGATATTTGGGGAACTGATTTCTCCTTCGGATTCGATTCTGCCGTCAGCATTGCTACGGATGCCATCGACCGGTTGCACAGCACGGCCAGCTCGCACAAACGGGTGATGGTGATTGAGGTGATGGGGCACAAGGCAGGTTGGATAGCCTTATACTCCGGTATGGCAGGCGGTGGTGACGTGATTCTGATTCCGGAGATTCCCTATAATATCCACCGTATCGGAGAAACGATTCTGAATCGGCTGAAGAAAGGAAAGCCTTACTCCATCGTGGTGGTAGCCGAAGGTATACAGACGGACGGGCGGAAGCGTGCCGCCGAGTATATCGCTCAGGAGATAGAGTATGAGACGGGTATCGAGACCCGTGAGACTGTGTTGGGTTATATTCAGCGGGGCGGCTCACCCACACCTTTTGACCGTAACCTTTCCACACGTATGGGCGGACATGCCACGGAACTGATTGCCAACGGGCAGTTCGGGCGGATGATTACCTTGAAGGGGAATGAAATAGCTTCTGCACCGCTGGAGGAGATTGCGGGCAAGTTGAAGCTGGTGACGGAAGACAATGACTTAGTTGTCCAGGGACGTCGGATGGGAATCTGTTTCGGCTAATTTTTCTTGTGGGGATTCTTCAACAGCTTCTGCCATGGGATTTTCTTCTGTGGAGGTTTCTGTTGCATGGTTTCGCTCCTTGGCTGCCTGGACTTCCTCCTTGAAAGCGGCATCCTTAATTTTTTTCAATGCCATCTGTGCCGCATTTTGTTGCGACTCCTTCTTGGAATAACCGGTGCCGGTACCTGCCGATATCCCTTCGATGCGGACTTCGGTGTGGAACATCGGATTGTATTCTTCGTCGAGAAACTGCTCGATAAGCTCGAATGACACCTCCATTTTGTTCTTCTGGCTCCATTCGATGAGTTTTGACTTGAAGTTGACCTCTTTGCGAGACATCTTGTCGAGGTCGATATAGTTTTTGAAAATCTTCTCTTCCATGAACTGCTTGCAGCGGTCGTAGCCCTGGTCCAGATAAATGGCGCCGATGAAGGCTTCGAATGCATTGCCGTACATGTAGCTGTTGTGGGATGAGGAGCGGGTGGAGTATTTCACCAGTTTGTCCAGTCCGATTTCCACGGCCAGTTTGTTGAGTGTTTCCCGCTGTACAATTTTGGAACGGGTATTGGTAAGGAAACCTTCGCGGCGTCCTTCGAAATGGCGGTAGACAATATCTCCTACAATGGCGTCGAGGATAGCATCGCCCAAGAATTCCAGCCGTTCGTTGTTGATGGGACGTCCTTTTTCGGAGCGCATGGAGATGGATTTATGCAGCAAAGCCTGCTGATAGACCTTGATGTCACGTGGAAAGAAGCCGAGAATTCTGTAAAAACAAAAATAAGACTCTCTATCCTTGCGGAACAAGAGCCTTATTTTATCTATTTGGTTACGTAACACGACCTTATTATTCTGCGTATTTCTTGAAAATGACACACGCATTATGACCACCGAATCCAAAAGTATTGGACAAAGCTACGTTCACTTCGCGCTTTTGTGCTTTGTTGAACGTGAAGTTCAGGTCATAGTCGATGTTTTCGTCGTTATCACCCTCTTCGTGGTTGATGGTCGGAGGAACAATGCCATTCTTGATGGCGAGGATGCTTGCAATGGATTCTACCGCACCGGCAGCGCCCAGCAAGTGGCCGGTCATGGATTTTGTCGAACTGATGTTCAACTCATACGCATGCTGTCCGAATACCTCTTTGATTGCTTTTGCTTCCGAAATATCACCTACGGGAGTAGATGTACCGTGAACATTGATATAATCTACTTCTTCGGGTTTCATTTCTGCATCTTCCAACGCATTCAGCATCACTAACTTGGCTCCCAAACCTTCGGGGTGAGAGGCTGTCAAGTGATGAGCGTCGGCAGACATTCCTACGCCGGCAACTTCCGCATAGATTTTGGCACCGCGTGCCTTGGCGTGTTCCAGTTCCTCGAGAACGAGACAACCGCCACCTTCACCCATGATGAATCCGTCACGGCTTGCGCTGAACGGACGGGATGCAGTTTCGGGAGAATCATTGCGGGTTGACAATGCATGCATGGCATTGAAACCACCTACACCGCAAGCGGCGATGGCAGCTTCCGAACCACCGGACACGATAACATTTGCCTTACCCAAACGGATGAGGTTAAACGCATCGGCAATGGCATTTGTGGAAGTGGCACATGCAGAACAAGTTGCGTAGTTGGGACCATGGAAACCATACATGATGGAAATTTGTCCGGCAGCAATGTCCGAAATCATCTTGGGGATGAAGAACGGATTGAATTTGGGGCCGTTTTCCTTACCGGTCAGGGCATAGTTGCCCGCCTCTTCTTCGAATGTACGGATGCCACCGATACCGGCGCCGAAGATGACACCGATTCTGTTTAAATCCTCATTTTCGACGTCAAGCCCAGAGTCACCTACCGCTTCTTTGGCTACTGCAATGGCATATTGTGTGTACAAGTCCATCTTGCGGGCCTCTTTGCGGTCTATATATTTGGTAGCATCGAAGCCTTTTACTTCGCATGCAAACTGAGTCTTGAAAAGCGATGCATCGAAATGAGTAATAGGTCCTGCTCCACTAACCCCATTCACAAGATTTTCCCAGAATTCGGGAACACTGTTGCCAATGGGAGTAATGGCGCCGAGACCTGTTACTACAACTCTTTTTAATTCCATGTTATAAACGAATGGATAAGATTACTTAGCGTGTTCTTCGATGTAAGATACAGCATCACCTACAGTACCAATCTTTTCAGCCTGGTCATCGGGAATAGAGATACCGAATTCCTTTTCGAATTCCATGATAAGTTCTACAGTGTCAAGAGAATCAGCTCCCAGGTCGTTAGTGAAGCTAGCTTCGTTAGTAACTTCTGATTCTTCTACGCCTAATTTATCGACGATAATCGCTTTCACTCTTGATGCAATTTCAGACATAACTTTAAGTTTTTAATTAATAATTAGTTTTATTTCTTTAAATTTGCGGTGCAAAGGAATGAATATTTATCATTCCTCGCAAATATTTGATGAATTAAATGCACCTTTTTGCACATTTTTCACGGTTTTGTGCAGTAATTGGAGGGATTATGGGAAAAAATATCGCAGTTTTAGCGTCGGGAAGTGGTACGAATGCCGAGAATATCATCCGTTATTTCCGGGAAAAAGGTTCGGCACGTGTGGCTCTGGTTTTGACTAACCGGCAGAATGCGTTTGTTTTAGAGCGTGCCAAGGGGCTGGGAGTGCCTTGTGTCTGGTTTGCCAAGAGCGATTGGGAAAGTGGAGAGCTTGTTTTGTCGACGCTTCGAGAGCATGATATTGATTTTGTGGTATTGGCAGGATTCCTGGCACGTGTGCCGGACAATATTCTGCATGCTTATCCCAATAAAATGATAAATATACATCCTTCGTTGCTGCCCAAGTTCGGTGGAAAGGGAATGTACGGCGACCGTGTGCACGAGGCAGTGATTGCTTCCGGCGAAAAGGAAAGCGGTATTACCATCCATTATACGAATGAGCATTATGACGAAGGCGGCATTATCTGCCAGCAGAAATGCCCCGTATTGCCGGGCGATACGCCGGAGGAGCTGGCGCAACGCATCCACCGGCTGGAGTATGAATACTATCCGAAGGTGATAGAGGAGTTGGTGGAAGGTCTCTCTCCCAGTTATTTATAGAATCGGTTAAGGGAGAGGATGGCCTCGTTCAGCTTACGGTTGTCTATCTTGTAATTTTCCAGGGGATTCAATGCACTGTCGCTGATCTCTATATATCCGGAAGGGTGTTTTTCCAGAATAGTATGATTTTCTACGATAAAGGCATAATTGAGATTGTCGCCCACGATATGCCAGTTCCGTGGACAAGTATCGGTTATTAAATGCCCCATACTGTAATCGGAAGGCGGATTGGTTACACCCAGCACTTTATTCATTAGGGTTGGTGCAAAATCATAGTGCGTGGTACGGTGATGGTAGGTATGTGGCTGTTCTCCCGGTTCATATAATAGGAAGGGGATATGTGTTTGTACCGGTGAATAATTACTGCCGTGGCCCCAATAATTTTTATGATTCTCATTGAATTCTTGTCCATGGTCTCCGGTAATGATGACCAGGGTATTGTCTAGCAGTTTCTTTTCTTCAAGTTTGTGGAGGACGCATCCCACCAGTGAGTCGGCTTCCGCCACGCAGTTGTAGTAGAGGTTCAGGAAAGGAGTAGGGTCTATGTCGTTGTTCAGTTTCATATAGTCGGCGAACTCCCAGGACGGTTGGAAACGATAAAGCTTGTCCTTCGGCACTTCATATCCGTGTGCCAAATCATAGAAGAGAAAGGAAAAGAAAGGTTTTGTACCGCTGCCCAGCGTATCGAGTGCTTGCAGATAATCTGCTGTAATACGGCAGTCGCGGTCATAAACGGTTTTTCCTTCGGTATGGGTACGCAAGTCGGGTACCTTTGAGAAAAGTATTTTGGCAAATGGCGGGTTGACGATTGTAGCACTGGGATAAATACCTATCTGATAATTCTGCTTCAATAGTTCTTCTATGAGCAGGGGCTGTATGCCCGATACCTCAAAATCAGTCCAGTAGATGGATGAGAGACTGAAGAAAAGCCCGAAGATACTTCCACGTGTGCCATTGCTGCTGCTTAGATGGGAGGTGAATCTGCTGCAACTGTCGGCAAAGTGGCTGATATGAGGTGTAATGTCCTGGTTAAAGGCGCGGTAGTTCCATGAGTCTATGGCTATCAGCACTACATTCTTGGGGTTGGAATGGACTTCGTATTTCAAAGAATCTATCGGATAGTTGAGGTCAGCAGACTGCTTCTTGTTGTTGAAGTTCATTTTAATGACATCCTTGGATGAGACCACTCCTAACTTCATCATCAGGCGGGTTGCCGTAAGCGGGAAGTAATAGGGCAGGCAGGGGGCGCTGCGAATCACTGAAGTCTTTTGCACTACGGCGGCATAGGCATGATAAAAGTTAGAGAATAGTGCAAACAAAATCAGAGTGGCAAGTACAGGACGGAAGCCACAGCGGTGAAAGCGGGTATAACAATGGCCTGCAAGTATTCTTAGCAAAGTATTGGCGGCAAATATACCCACTAATACTCCTGCAATCTTCAGATAAAGCCAGAAGCTGAATGTGAAAATCTCACTGTTGCCCTCTCCAACCAGGAGATTCAGTACAAAACCATTGATATGGAACTTGTAAAGACTGTACACACTGCCGTCTATGTAAGCAAGTATATTGAGTAATGATACAAGAATAATGTGTGTGATGGCGGCGGCTTGATGGCGCCGGACGGTAATGGCTACGATTAAGGATATGATGTAAGGAATAAGTGCCCACAAGGCGGCATGTGAGCAAGCGGCCGTTATATAAAACATCCAGCCTCCCACGTCCATCATGGCGAGCCGGGGACTGTGAATCAGATAAAACAGAAATTGTATGGCAATCGTCAGAGTTGAAATTGCATAAAAAATAAATCCTTCACTGAGTGATTTCTCTAACTGTATTTTTTGCATTGATATTGTAATGTTTTGCCTATAGTTTCCTCTGATTCGGCATTGATAGTAAAGGCGTGAGGAACTTATATAGTGACGTCTTTTGTATTATCGGGCTGTATCTCTAAATGTATGTGCTACTTTGGGATATAAGTGTAAGCATCTTTTTCTCTTCGTAGCGGGTAGTCTCCCCGCAATTTTTCAAATTGTTCGGGATGTGTTTTCAGTGCTTCGCTGTCCCTTCTCGGGTCATACATTTGCAGATATGCTTCTGCCAGGTTGTCGGCGGTAATAATCGGGTTCCGGGGTTGGGGGGGAGCGATGCGGTAGTCGGCTTTGATGTGAAAGAAACGGCAAAGGGCATCCAGGGACATACGGGTGGCATTGGCTTTTCCGTCGGCTGAATAACCGGCTATATGGGGAGTTCCAAGGAACACTCTATTTAATAAGGTAAGATTGATATCAGGCTCATTCTCCCATACATCAATGATGGCATCGGAAATCAGTCCGTCTTCTAAGGCATTCAGGAGCGCATTGGTTTCAATCACCTCTCCACGTGAGGTATTGATAATGACGGGACAGCGTTTTAATGACCGGAAGAAAGTATGGTCTGCCAAATGGAATGTTTTGTATGGCCCTTCCTTATATAAAGGTACGTGGAAGGTGAGGATATCACATTCTGCTGCGAGTGCTTGCAAGGAACTGAAATCGCCCTCTCCTTCCTTGTCTTGCCGGGGCAGGTCATTCTTCAGGACACGCATGCCCAGTTCTTGCCCTACTTGGGCTATTTTGCTACCCACATTGCCTACGCCGATGATGCCTAATGTCAATTCGGACAGTTGTACTCCTTTGAGTTGTTGCAATAATAGTAAGGCTGATTGCACGTATTGGGCTACGGATGCTGAATTGCATCCGGGGGCATTGGTCCAAGCGATGCCTGCTTCACGGCAATATTCCGTATCTATATGGTCGAAGCCTATGGTGGCGGTAGCAATGAAGCGGACTTTACTGCCTTCCAGCAATTCCTTGTTGCAGCGGGTGCGGGTACGTATAATCAGTGCATCGGCATCTTTTACCAACTCCGGAGTGAAGTCTCTGCCGGGAGTATAAATCACGCTGTCGGCTATTTTTTCGATGGCTTCCTTAATAAAAGGTATCTTGTTGTCAACAATGACTCTCATAATGCTGCTGTTCTTTTCGACGATTCTCCATCGTGCGAAGATACGACTAATCCGTCAAAGTGGCTAAGTAATGCCCGGAAAATAATTCGGCTTTTTCCGTTTTAAGTTTGCATTTCTGCCCTCACCGCTCTCACTCTTTTCTTCAACTTCCCTATTCATCGGCATTGCAGGGGTGGGTGAGAGCAATCGAAAAGGGTGAGGGTAAATTTTGCTCTCACCCGTGTTTTCTTCCGTTCCGCATCCTTCTTTCTTCTGTTGCATCCTTTTCATTCTTTCGTTTTACTTTTGGATTCTTCAGCAGCCCACGTTAGTGAGCCGTGATGTTCACTTGAGTGAACTAAACAGCTCACTAGTGTGGTTGAATTGGTTCATAACAGTGGGCCGATGATGAATAAAGTAGTTTTCGGGAAGGAGATAAGGTGTTTGAAGGATAAAACAATGAGCTAGTACGGATTGGGCAATGGGGATGTGCCCGATTCCGTACTTGGTTTTTGTAACAGACAGCAAGTGATTGCTCATCTTTATTTTATGTTTTATAGGTGAATTTGTGTTTTTGTCAAAAAAGGAAAGCGAAATAGACTGCTATATGAGGATTATCTTGTACATTTGCAGCTGAAACTTTTTAGAGATGAGAATAGGATACGACGGAAAACGGGCTGTGCAGAATTTTACGGGATTGGGCAATTACAGCCGGTATGTGGTGCAGTCATTGTCAGCCTTTGCTCCGGAAAACGAGTATTGGTTGTATGCTCCGGTACACCGTGAAAATCAGCAACTCTCGTCGATGGTGGCCGAAAGCCGGGGAACGGTATCGGTACATTATCCGTCTCATTGGCTCTGGAGAGGAATGACTTCGTTGTGGCGCGTGGGAGGTATACGCAGGACTTTGAAACGGGACAACATACAGCTGTTCCACGGACTGAGTAACGAACTTCCCTTGACCATCCATCGGGTACGGGAAGTAAAGAGTGTGGTGACTGTTCACGACCTTATTTTCCTGAGACTTTCACATTGTTTTTCGTTGGTCGACCGCTTGATTTATAACTACAAATGCCGCTATGCATGCAAGCATGCAGACCACATCATTGCTGTGAGTGAGTGTACCAAGCGTGACATCATACATTATTATGGAATTCCTGCGGATAAAATTTCCGTTATTTACCAAGGGTGTAGTTCTCTGTATGCCTGTCGTGTCGGTAAGGATAAGCGCAAGGAGGTGATGCGGAGTTATCGGTTGCCCGAACGCTATATCTTGTCGGTGGGCACCATTGAGGAGCGTAAAAATGCGCTGGCCATTGTGAAGGCTTTGGAGTATCTGCCCGATGAACTGCATTTTGTTCTGGTAGGGAGACCCACAGCCTATATCCATCAGCTGAAAGAGTTTATGACAAAAGCCGGATTGCAAGACAGAGTACATTTTCTGCATGGTATCCCTTCGGACGATTTACCTGCCATTTATCAGTCGGCCGAGACTTTTGTATACCCATCCGTTTACGAAGGTTTTGGCATCCCTATTCTTGAGGCTTTGCATTCCGGCATTCCGGTGGTAGCAGCAACCGGCTCTTGTCTTGAAGAAGCGGGGGGGGAGCATTCATTGTATGTGCGTCCCCATGATGTGGAGGGATTGGCGGCAGCGATTGCCCGTACACAAGAGCCTTCTTTGCGTGCCACCATGATTGAGGAGGGGCTGAAGTGGGCACAGCGTTTCACGGAGGAGCAGATGGCGCGTGAGACGATGGAGTGTTATCGGAAAGTACTAACAAAAGAAACCTAAGATATGAATTATTTGGACCGCAATGAGTTTAACTACGCACCTTCGCAAGAGGTGGTGGAGGCTCTAAAGAATTTTGATATAAACAAACTCTGTTTCTATACCCGTATCTACGACGAAGGCAAGAAGAGCATTCTGTCCGTTTATCTGTCCGAGACTTACGGAATCGATGAGCCGCAGGTGCTGTTGGGTTATGGTGGAGAAGATATATTGAAACAAGCAGTCCACTATTTCCTGACCCAAGAGGATGGGAACAAGACGATGCTCATTCCTAAATTCTCGTGGTGGTACTATAAATCCATTGCTGATGAAGTGGACGGGCATACGTTGCAGTATCCATTGTATGAGGATGGCAATACCTTTAAATATGATTTCGCTGCCATGAAAGAGATGGTACAGCGTGAGAATCCCAAGGTCTTATTAATCGCTTCGCCCAATAATCCCACCGGTAACGGTCTGACCCCTGCAGAATTGGACGCTTTGTTGGCTGAGTTGCCCGTAACAACCATCGTTTTGGTGGACGAAGCCTATGCCTCTTTCGTATCTACTGATACGGACTATATTAAAATGCTGGTTGATAAATATCCCAACCTGATTATTTCACGCACGCTTTCCAAGTTCTACGGATTGCCCGGATTGCGCATGGGTTTTGGGTTTATGAGTAAGGAGTTGGCCAACTTTGGCAAATACAGCAACAAATATCTGGGTTATAACCGTATCTCTGAGGATATTGCTATTGCCGCACTGAAATCGGATGCGCATTACCGGAATATAGCACGGCTGATGAATGAGAGTCGCGCCTGCTTTGAAGCGGAGATAGGGACGTTGCCTGGTTTCAAGGTATATGAGTCGGTGGCGAACTTTGTCCTTATAAAATATCCGATTGTCTTGAAAGAACGCTTACAGAAAGCTTTTGCCGACGAGGATTATAAGGTGAAGTTCATGAATGAACCAGACATCAATACCCATTTGCGTATTACCTTGGGGCGTCCTGAACAGAACCGTATTGTCATTGACACCATTAAAAAAATTGCATTACAATGAAAGCGGTTATATTGGCTGCAGGGATAGCTTCGCGTTTGCGTCCGTTGACTGATACCACTCCAAAATGTCTGTTGAAAGTTGGAGAGCGTTGTTTGCTGCAAAGAGCCTTTGATGCATTGCTGCAGAATGGCTTTCGGGAGTTTGTCATTGTCACCGGTTATAGACAGCAGCAGATTGTGAACTTTCTGGAAGCTCATTATCCGGCATTGGAGGTTACGTTTATCTATAATGAGAAATATGCTTCTACCAATAATATCTACTCTTTATGGCTTACACGGCCTTATGTAGATAAAGAGGACATTCTGTTGCTGGACAGCGATATCCTTTTTGACCCGCAGATTGTAGCCAAGTTGCTTGGATATGGTCAAGCGGATGCGTTGGCTCTGAACCATCATACATTGGGGGAAGAGGAAATCAAGGTAATAGCGGACAATGATGGCAAGGTGTTGGAAATCAGTAAGACGTGCTCCATATCCCGAGCTATTGGCGAGTCTATTGGCATCGAGAAGATGTCTGCCGCTTATACAGAAGCGCTTTTCCGGGAATTGGAGGTTATGATTACCAAAGAAGGTTTGGATAATATCTTCTATGAACGTGCTTTTGAGCGTCTCATACCACAAGGACACTCTTTCTATGCGCTTGACACTACCGAATATTTTTCTGTGGAGCTTGATACGGTGAATGACTTTGAACAAGCACAGCGGTTGATTCCTTCACAACTTTATTAATTAATGGGCTGATTTTTATGGCAGATTATGATATACGTCCTTTGCAGCTTCGTATTTTGAAGATATTGCTTGCTGTGGATAAAGTTTGTAAAGAACATGGTTTGCGCTATTATATAATGGCCGGTACTATGCTTGGTGCAGTCCGTCATAAGGGATTTATCCCTTGGGACGATGATTTGGATATCGGTATGCCGAGGGCTGATTATGATTTGTTGATGTCTCATTCCAAGGAGTGGCTTCCCCAGCCTTATGAGGCTGTCTGCGCAGAAAATGATCCGAATTATCCATTACCTTTTGCCAAGATACAAGATGCGGATACGACTCTTATTGAGCGTATGCATTTGAAATACTTGGGAGGTATCTACTTGGACGTATTTCCATTGGACGGTGTACCGCAAAGCAACCTGAAACAGAGGATTCATTTTGCCCGGTATGAATTTTACAAGCGGGTGCTCTATTTTATCTACCGCGACCCTTATAAGCATGGGAAAGGTCCCGGCTCATGGTTGCCGCTGCTGTGCCGGAGACTTTTTACTACTGCCGGCGTACAGAGGAGTATCAGAAATGTGATGACCACCTATGACTTTGACAAGTCTTCTTTAGTTTGTGATTATGATGACGGTATGCGCGGCATCATGCCCAAGGCAGAGCTGGGAACTCCGACTCCCGTTTCGTTTGAGGACGAAACTGTGTGGGGAGTACAAGATTATGATACCTATCTGACCAGAAAATATGGAGACTACATGGTTATACCGAAACAAAGCGGGCAGAGACAGCATAATTTCCACTATCTGGATTTAGATAAGCCCTACAGAGAATATGGAGCCTGATTACCGGTGTAACTGAAAGTCAATGATGTAATAATGCTATCAATGATTAGAGTTGTCCGGTCATCTTGAAGTACTTTTCCAATACAAGAAGGGATATCAATTGTTCCCGTTTTTTATTCTTGAATTGCTCTATATACTCATGTGCATGTTTGATTATTGCTTGAGCTTCATCAGTATGAGCCATGTAATATTGCAGTCTTTCTTCCAAATCAGAGAAGTCCGGTTTGATTTCAATGTAGTGATAGTTAGGAATTAATGTGCCTTCCATGAACCAAGTTTCACAAGTAGGACGGGGCATTACGGCAATAGAGTTGGAAGACATTACCCATTTTAGATTGCTGGCAACATCATAGCCTTCTATGGCTAGAATAAATTTGTATTCCAATTGTTCTTTAATGGTCAATTTTCCAATGCACCACGTAGGATTGATAGTATCCCGGCTGATATCTCCCAAATCGCACATGGGATGGCCAAAATACATTTTCATGAATTTGATTCGCTGCTCTTTGTCTGTTACTTTTCCGCGAAAGACAGCCATATCTTTTTTCTCTGTAAATTTTTTCTTGTCACGGACAAAAATAAAATGCCTTATCTTGTTGAGTTTCATAATAACCCCGTTTCCGTTGTTTTCAGTTATAAGACGGCTTTTTGAAATGGATGGGATTGGTGGGACGAAATCCACATCACCGGCACATAGGTTCAACCGTAGTTGTTGGGAAAACCAGCGGGTATAGCAGCGGGTATCATAGATATAGACTTTATGCCCTTTTAGTTTATGTTCTGCGAGTGCAGGTACCGATTCGGGCAATATTGCACCCGGTAAAAGTTTGTTATAGTAGTTTACTCGGTATAAAATGTAGTCTTTATCTTTTCTGTCGGATAAAGATGCCAACTTATGACGAAGCTGCATCTGAAAGAATATATTGGGTATCAGCATACCGAGCATATTCTTTATATAATAGATAAGTTTGATGTTCTTCCCGCTTCTTAGGGCATACAATAGTTTGTACTCCATTGATTTCGTTTTTTATTCAGTAGGTGCATTGTATGAAATATGATGCAAACTTATATAAATAAATGAGAACTTCCAATTGAATTTATCCTTTAATTATCATATTCTTTTTGTAATAAAGAGTTGCTCTGTTTTCAGATTTTGAGTAGTCTGGTTTGTTTTTTCGTTGTTAACGCTTACTTTTGTGCCGAATCAGCAATTCTAATAAATTTGTTATGACCAAATTCTTAATTATCCGTTTCAGTTCGATAGGGGATATTATCCAGTGTATGGGAATTATCGGTGGAATACGTGAACGGTTTGCAGATGTGGAAATTCATTGGATTACCCGGAAAGATATGGTGGGGACCTTGTCGATGGATGGCAGGATTGATAAAATCTGGGCGTTTGACAAGGAGACCGGACTTGCCGGATTGTTGAAAATGGCGGCTGATTTGAGAAAAGAGCATTTCGACTACATTTATGACGCTCATAGTAATATCCGTTCCAACATATTGAAGCTGATAGTGTCTCCATTGCCTTTTGTGAAACCTTACGTTGCTTTGCGGAGCAAAGAGAGAGGCAAACGCTTTTTGTTGTTTAAACTGGGAATCAATCATTTCGACAAGCCTTTCAGGGGGATGGTGTCTTTTCAGAAACCATTGAAGAAATGGGGAATTACGCATTTTCCGGACAACTATCACGACTGGCATTTCCCGGATGAAATACGTAGCAAGTATGAGAACTTTGTAACCAAAGATATGATTACGCTGGTGCCGTCTGCCAACTGGGAAATGAAACGCTGGCCCGTTTCCTATTGGAAAGAATTGGTTGCCCTTCTTCCTGAGTATAGATTTGTCATTCTGGCTGGTCCGAAGGATACTTTCTGTGAGGAAATCAGAAGTGCTGCACCGGAACGGGTAGTTAACCTTGCGGGACAAACCTCATTGATGGAGTCTTCTTACATAGTGTTGCGTTCCAATCTGGTAATCAGCGCTGATACGGGTTTTATGCATGCCGCTGATTTGTTCCGTGTTCCTGCTTTTGCCTTGATGGGACCTACGGCCTTCGGTTTCCCTACGGGACCTACGGTGGAAATACTCGAAACAGCCCTGCCTTGCCGTCCGTGCACCAAAGACGGACGGGGTAAATGCAAGCTGGCTGTTTATCAGAAGTGTATGGTGGATATTACCCCCCAACAAGTCGCTGAAAAGATTATTGCTTCTCTTGGTTGATGGCGCCTATAGTCTTTGTAGTGGAATAACCGTCTACGAAAGGGATAGTTACTGTTTCTTGGGCGTACTCCCTGCCTACAATGTTTTCTATGGCATAGTCGCCACCTTTTACCAACACGTCCGGTGCAACTGTTTTGATGAGATTCAGAGGGGTATCTTCCGTAAAAATCACTACGTAGTCCACTGCTTCCAAGGCTGCCAGGACTGTGGAGCGGGCGCTTTCATCATTGATGGGGCGCGATTCCCCTTTCAGACGTTTTACTGAGCTGTCCGAATTCAATCCTACGATAAGTACGTCCCCCAGTCTTTTGGCCTTTTCCAGATAGCACACGTGTCCTTTGTGCAGAATGTCGAAGCAGCCGTTTGTGAATATGATTTTGCGCTCCTGCGCACGCAGTTGTTTTATAGTATCTGCAAGTTGGGAAATAGGAATAAGTTTGCTGGCCGGTTTCCCGATTTGTAACTCGTCCTGCAACTCTTTGAACAGAATGGGACTGGTGCCTATTTTCCCGACTACAATGCCGGCCGCTTTATTGGCAAGATAAATGGCATCTGCAATAGGGATACCGGCTGCCAGCGCAGCTGCTAAAGTTGCCACGACAGTATCGCCTGCACCTGAAACGTCATATACTTCCCTTGCTTCGGTAGGAATGTCTTGTGAGGCTTCCGGAGCTATGTATGACATGCCTTTTTCGGAACGTGTCACTAATAGAGAAGTAAGGTTATACTCCTTCAGTATCCGGTCTGCTGCGCTATGGATTTCTTTATCCTCATTTCTCACATCCACTCCCGAAACAGCCGAAAGCTCTTTCAGGTTGGGGGTGATGATGGTTGCGGAACGGTATTTCTCCCAATTTGTCCCTTTGGGGTCTATAATGACCTTCTTCCCTTGCCCGGCAGAGGCGGATATAACCTGCTGGCATACTGTATCATTGCATACTCCTTTGCCATAATCCGAAATCACGACAATGTCCACTTCGGGGAGTGCACGCTTCACGGCATCCAGCAGTTTCTGCTCAGTCTCTTCGTTCAGGCATTCATTTTCTGTTTCAAAGTCCAGCCGTACTACTTGCTGGCTGTTGCCTATTACGCGGGTTTTGGTGATGGTGGGGTGTTCTGTATAAAACAGTTCGTTTCTGATGCCCAAATCAGCGAACATCTCCTGCATTGTGTTTCCGTTGTGGTCGTTGCCAAGCAGGCTGACGACATACGGCGAGCAACCCAGTCCCAACAGATTTCTTGCAACATTGGCCGCTCCTCCCAATACATTGTAGGTACGGGTGACACGGACCACTGGTACGGGGGCTTCGGGAGAAATCCTTTTCACGTCCCCTATATGGTAAGTATCCAGCATCACGTCTCCGATAACGAGTACCTTCTTTCCCTTTATACTGTTTAATTCTGTATTCATAATAGGTTGTTTTTTAATTGGTTGGCCCAATATAGAAGTGAATGCTCAGAGGTGACCCGGAAGGACTTGACACCGCTTCGTTCGCCGCATTCCGTATCCGACTTCTTGTCTCCGAACATATAGGATTGGGACGGGTCGATGTCATACTTCTTCATCGCTTCCATCACCATGAAAGGAGAAGGCTTGCGGCATTCGCAATGTTCCTCCGGAGCGTGGGGGCAAGTATAGAAATCGTTCAGTATAACTCCATGTTTCTCCAGCTCTTGGGCGAGTGCCCGGTTGAACAGTTCGGCGTCCTCCGGTGTGAAATAGCCACGTCCAATGCCGGATTGGTTCGTGATGACAATCAGCAGATAACCCAGTTCCTGAAAGATGCGGAGTGCTTCGGCTACGCCGGGCAGCAATTCCAGCTCTTGGGGCTTATAAACGTAGCCGAAATCGACATTGATGGTACCGTCCCGGTCAAGGAAAATCGCTTTATTCATGAGAAAACAGTTTATTGTCGACGATGCCGCACAAGATATGTCCGATGGTAATGTGCACTTCTTGAATCCTGGCAGATTCGGCGTGCTGTATAATCAACGGGTAATTGCAAAGTTCCTTGCACCTTCCTCCATCCCTTCCCAGGAGCCCTATGGTGGTGATGCCCATAGATTGTGCCTTCTGCAAGGCATGCTCTACGTTGGGAGAGTTGCCGCTGGTAGAAAGGCCTATCAGAATATCACCTTTCGTTCCCAAGGCTGCTGTCTGCCGTTCGAAGACGCGGTCGAAGCCATAATCATTGCTGACTGCGGTCAGGATGGAAGTGTCGGTTGTCATGGCGATGGCGGGCAGGCCTTCCCGTTCGGTCACGAAACGTCCGACGAGTTCGGCAGCGATATGCTGGGCATCGGCTGCACTGCCGCCGTTACCGCAAAGCAAGACTTTGTGCCCTTGTCGAAGGGCTTGTACTATCAGATTGCCGACAGTTTCGATGTCGGCAAGCATTTGCCGGTTGTTCAGGATATTTTCTTTGAGCCTGATACCTTCTTGGATGGACTGGGTGATATAATCTTGCATAATTTTCTAATCTCGTTGGTACAAAGATACGACATTTCAGAAATGAAGCTTGCTTTTGACGAAATTTTTAAATTGTCTTTGCTTTCTCCATTTCAGTCTGCTGAAGAGAGTGAAGAATATGCATTCTTCAATATCGAATCCTCTTTGCTCGGCATATAGAGGTATTATTTTCATGAAGTCATCGGCGGGAATACCCAGTTGGCTGAAGGCATTCATGGACATTCTGATACCGGGTACTTTACCGAGCTTCAGGCGGTTGATGTCAATGAGGGCGAAGTGATATTTGCCGTCTGTCTTCCGGTAAAATATATTCTTGGGATTATAGTCCAGTGGCAAGACCTTGTTCAGATGTAATTGGAGAGTGAAGTCTACGAGGTCATGTCTTAGCCGTTTTTTCTCTTCTTCCTCCATTTCCGTACCGAACATATCCGTAACAAGCGGGTAGGGGAGGTATTCGGAAATAAAGTATCCGGTGTGGAAGAAACCATTCTTTTTGATTTCTATATAAGCTACCGGAGGGGCGGTCTCTATTCCCCGTTGCAGAAAAAGTTCTGCATATTCAAAGGCGCGCTGCGCTTTGCTTTTGCGGAACCAAGTGTAAATGAGGCAGTTTATGAGGGCAGGTCTTTTGTATTTCTTGATTACGAAGTCCTTGTCTCCGAACCGCACTCTTTCGACTGTGTTCCTTCGGTTACAATAAACCTCTTCCCGTTCATATTCTTCCGATGGGATGGCTCGGATATAACTCTCGTAGGCGGCATAGTGCGGATGAATATGTACCTTCATTGCTTTTATTTACATTTTACTTCTTTTGAACGGTGCAAAGATAGTGCAAACCGAAAGCAGAACAAAATGAACTTGTTCATTTTTTATTTTGAGGTGCCGCCTATCTTCGCTTTTGAGCAAAGATAATCAAAATGTATCATCTGGTCGGAAATATCGTATGCTTTTTTAGCGAACTCGGCTTCTGCCGGGGTGGGCTCTTCACCTACCACCTCCATTTGGGGGCTGATGGCGAATCCTTTCTTGCATGGGTCGAGGATGCTTTGGCCCAATCCGCTCCAGTAGTAATCATCCAGTTGGAGCAGGTTCAGTAAGGTGGGGTACATATCGATTTGTCCCATCACTTTATCATAACGCATGCCTACCGGAGAGTTTACTATGATGAAAGGGGTGAATGTCTTGTCGGATACGATACCCTTGCCACCGGGGGCGTTACACAATTCTTCACGGTAGGTAGCCAGTCCTTCGTGGTCACCGGTGATGACGATAAGGGTCTCGTCGTATTGTGGGAGTGTTTTCAAGTACTCCACGAATTTTCCTATCGCCTTGTCCGTATAGCGTGCAGTGGTCATGTAGTCATTCATTTTCTGTGGAATGGCCGGAGAGAAATGAATCTCTTTCAATTCTTCAGGCAATTTGAAGGGAGCATGGCCGGAGTAGGTCACCAGCTGCATGTAAACATTCTCCCCCTTCTTCCAGATTTCCCCCTTCTCTATTTTTTGGCGGCATTGCGCCAGGAAGGAGCCGTCTCCGGTACGTTTGTGCGTGCCAAAGGCTTCTGTCAGTTCAAAGTCATGATAAGCAATGATGGTGTCGGTCCCGAAACTGTAGGCTATGACGCCTTGGTTCCAGGTCGATACTTTATCGATGGTCAGGAGGTAGTTGCGCGAGTTCTTCTGCTGATGCATGGCTTTTTGCAGGGTTCCGTAGGTGTGGTCTGGATATTGGCTGCTGTATGTGCCGCTGTTGATAGGCAGCATACCGGCGCAAAGCAACAGCTGTGCATCAATGGAGCGCCCTCCTTTCACTTGCGTCAGTACGTGGGGGGCGTATAGGGTGGTGGAGTCTTGCAGCAGTTTGTTGAGATATGGGGTAATCTCTTGCCCTTCCACTTCCCTTTCGAGTACCCAGCTTTCCAAAGATTCTGCCAGGATGACGATGCAGTTGTTGCGGATTCCGATACGTCCGGCCAAAGGGTGATGTCCGGGTTTCTGGCTCAGCCACTCCTTTATCTCTTGCTGTATCTGTGGGGTGGCCTCCTGCTTCTGGTTGATGAGGTCATAGCATAGGCTTCCGAAGACGGTATACATGGAAGTGGTGCTTGCACACAGATAGGCTTTCTGGCGGACGGTGTTGTATGCTTCCTTGAATCCTCCTTTTGCCAGGGTGGTGATGGCAAACAGCAGGATACCGATTCCCAAAGCTCCTCCGTAATACTTGTATGATGTTCTTCCGGCGGTATTTCTTTTGTAATGCCAATAAAGGGGGATACTGGCAATGGTAGATAGAGGGAAGAAGATGTCGTACCAGCGGAAGGAGTCGTAAACGCTTCCGGTGAAATCGGCGAGGTTTCCAGAAAGTCCATAGCTGTTAAGTGGGATGGCAGTATAGTAGGTGCGGAAATACATCAGGTTGACAATCAGCAGTATATCCAGTAAAAGCATGATGACTATTTCTGTTTTCCAGAGCCGGAAGAACTTATAGGGGGCGAGAAGTACGAGGGTGGCTATTATCTTGGTTGTATAGAACTCGATGGTAGAGAATGAAGCGAATGTGGTGGGGATGCTCCAGATGAAATCGAATAGCAGGAATTTGAAAAAAATGGTGATTCCGAACAAAAGAGTCACTTTATCTGTTGCCCCTTGTTGACTGTCGGAGCAATGAAAAAGGTTTCTTCTCATAAAATAGTATTTTTAAAATATTGGGGTGCAAAGATAGATATTTTAGAGAAGAAAAAGCTTCATAAACAGCAACTTTTGGAGGAAAATTGATAAAAGTCATTTTTTTTTCCGGATTGATGCAGTATATAAAGAATTCTTGTATTTACTTTGCAGACGTTTAAAGCAAAGAAAGCAAAACTGTTACAAACTAAGGGCTGGATTTTATTGTTCTATTGGTAATTTGAGGTGACGATTGTGTCGTTGCCGTGATATTTTGAGTGTATGAAGAAGCATTATTTATTTTTCGTTTCGGTAGCCTATTCCTATCCTATACTTCGCCCGCTTCAGGACGAAATCAGGCGTAGAGGAGACGATGTTGCATGGTTTATCGAGCCAGACTGTCCGGTTCTGTTGAATCAAGATGAAAGGTGGCTTCAATCTGTTCAGGAAGTGATGGATTATCAGCCTATTGCTGTTTTTGCACCGGGTAATTATATTTATGATTTCTTCCCGGGAGTGAAAGTTTCCCTTTTCCATGGCTACCCCATCAATAAGCGTGGCGATGAAAAGGATGACCATTTTTCTGTTCGTGGATGGTTCGATGTCTATTGCACGCAAGGAGAAACGAGCACTCTTCCTTTCAAGGAACTTGAGAGGAAATACGGCTTCTTCAAGGTATACGAAACGGGCTGGTGCAAGGCGGATACTTTCGTGAAAGAACGTGCGCACACTCCTCATAATGCACGTCCGGTAGTTTTGTACTCTTCTACGTTTACAAAAAATATAACTTCTGCTCCTCATCTGTTTGATACCATCAAGAGACTGGTGCGCGAGAAGAACTGGGATTGGATTATTTCGTTCCATCCGAAATTCTCGGATATGGAAGTCCTCAAGAAATACAAGGAACTGGCTGCTTCCTGCCCCAATATTACTTTCCACGAGAGTGGACTTGTTGATGCCAAGCTGCTAAACAGTGCAGATGTACTGTTGTCCGATGCTTCGTCTGTGATTGTCGAGGCAATGATGTTGGACAAACCGGTTGTGACCTATTGCAACACCATGCCGGGAGCTCATTTGCTGAATGTCACTGACACGGATGCTGTAGAGGGAGCGATAGAAAAGGCCATTTCCCGTCCGGCGGAACTGATGGAACGGATGCGTGCTTATGTGCACAAGCATGAAGCCCATCTGGACGGTGAGTCCTCTTCACGGGTACTGGATGCCGTAAACAACTACATCTGGTATTTTCAAGGTAAGACCAGAACCAAGCCCTGGAATCTGGTGCGTAAGTTTAAATTGCGATGGCGGGTGGGTTATCCGTTGATGGCCACTTTGCGGTTATGGTAGGCGATAGATAATCTGTCGGCCTATTTTTTTGTTTTATAAAGTATGAAATCTGCATAAATTTTATGGATAATTCTCCTATGGTGAGTGTAATACTTCCCAATTATAATCATGTTGTTTATTTGAAAGAGAGGATTGAAAGCATCCTCAATCAAACCTATCAGAACTTTGAATTGATTCTGCTGGATGATTGTTCTGCGGACAATAGTTGTGATATTTTGAATGCCTATAAAGAACATCCAAAAGTTTCGGCATTAATGTTGAATGAAAAGAATACAGGCAATACTTTTCTTCAATGGGATAGGGGCATTCGCCTTGCTAAAGGAAAGTATGTTTGGATTGCAGAAAGTGATGACACTGCCGATATTCATTTTTTGGAGGCAACAGTTGCCGCATTGGAGTTGAATCCAAGTGCAATAATGTGCCTTACTGGTTCCATTCTGATAGATGGACAGGGACAAAGGATGAAACGTAAGAGCCGTGACCGTTGGAAAGAAACCGGAGAAGTGAAAACATTCGATGGCAAAGAATATGTAAAACATAATCTGTTATATAGGAATTATGTGTATAATGCCAGTATGGTGCTTTTCAAGAGGGAGGTTTACGATAAACTAGATAAGTCCTTTCAGCAACTTCGCTGTGCGGGTGATTGGCAGTTCTGGGTAGAAGTGGCACAGGAGGGGAAAGTTGTAGAGGTACGCCGGAAATTGAATTACTTCCGGCAACATACCAATAAAGTAACCAGCAGGTCTAAATATACAGGGGAAGGAATGTTCAATACGATAGATGTGATGTCGTATATGTTTTCTTGTACAGACGTTGGCTGGTATAGAAAATGCTTGGTGAGGGGAGAGTGTTATAGACTTATAGCGAAACTACCGGTTTCACCGGACATCCGTGCCCGTCTGTATGTTGAGGCAAGAGGGAAAATGGGGGTTCTGCCAGTACATTACTATCTGGAACGTATAAATAGGATATTAGCATTTGTGATTCCTTTTCTTCCTACTCATAGAAAAGATAAATTCAAATAAAGGTACATTATATAAAAGAGGATATAGGAATGCTGTCAATTATCATTTGCTCTATTTCACCGGAACGATTGCAAGAAATCAGCCAAAATATACATGCTACTATTGGAGTGGAACATGAGATTATCGCTATAGATAATCGGGAGAAGTGCTGGTCTATAGCTCGCGCTTATAATGAAGGTGCTCGGCAGGCTCGCTATCCTTATTTGTTTTTCGTCCATGAAGATGTGAAATTCCATTCGCAGGATTGGGGGACGGTTGTTGCTGAGAAGTTGGCGGAACCGAGTTGTGGAGTAATAGGTTTTGCAGGAACTAAAATAATGTTCGACTGCTATTCGGGATGGATGCAGCATCGTCGTTTTGCTTGTACTTCTTATTTACAAAAAAAAGGAAATGTGACGGCATTCACTGGGTTCAATGTGGTACAAGGAGAGTGGTTTGCGGAAGTTGTAGCAGTGGACGGTTTCGGAATGTTTGTCCGAAAAGAGGTATGGAAGGCATATCCTTTCGATGAAAAGATGCTGACTGGATTTCATTGCTATGATGTTGATTTCTCTTTACAGATAGCTGTAAGCAAACGATATAGGAATTATGTTTGTTGCTCACCGGAAGTTCAAGTGGAACATCTCTCGGAAGGTAATTATAATCGCAACTGGTGCCAAGATACGGTCAGGATGTATAATCGGAAATGGAATGTTATTTTGCCGATAAAGATAGATGACCTTTGTCTTACTAAAAGGGAGATGGAAAGATATAGAGAAAAGAGCTTTAATCGTTTCTTGCAAAAATCTTTTAAAGTTGATTTCCCTGAGAAGAAAGAAGTTTTGATGGCTTTTTTGTCTTATCCTTTTTCTTTAGAACATTTGTTGCATTGTATTTCGGGAGTATATAGATATTTAGTAGGGAAAGATTCTTAACTTTGTAAATTGATTATTGTCATCTGCTAAATAATTTAGATAAAATATAAACATATTGTATGGACGCATTAAATGAAAAGGGTATGGTGTCTGTTATTGTACCTTGTTATAATCAAGCCATTTATTTGCCCGAAGCCTTGAACTCTTTATTGGCTCAGACTTATCAGTGCTGGGAAGCGATAGTTGTGAATGACGGTTCGCCTGATGAAACAGAAAAAGTGGCATTGGAGTATACGCGGAAAGACTCAAGAATTAAATATGTATTCAAGGAAAACGGAGGATTGTCTTCTGCGAGAAATAAAGGTATAGAATTGGCTCAGGGAGAATTTATATTGCCGTTGGATGCAGATGACATTATACATCCGGAGTATATGGAAAAGGCGATGGAGGCATTCGAGGACAATCCATTCCTGAAACTGGTATTTTGTCGAGGAGTTTTTTTCGGAGTAAAAAATAAGGTTTGGAATTTGCGTTATGAAGGGTATGAGGAGTTGCTTCAGAGAAATCATATTTTTTGTTCTGCTTTTTTTAGGCGCAGTGATTGCATGGCCATTGGCGGCTATGATGAGAATATGCGGAAAGGACACGAGGATTGGGAGTTCTTTATCAGGTTGTTAGATGAAAATAGTCTTGTGTATCAGATACCCTCTCCACTCTTTTATTACCGTGTCAAGGAGCAATCTATGATAACTGCGGCAAAGCAGGCCGATGTATTTAATGAAACGGAGTTTTATATCTATTCAAAACACAGAACCCTTTATGCTTCCTTTTTTGGAGGCAGTGCATTGCACATCATTCGCGAACTGCTTTATCTGCGCAAGAAGCGCGAGGCGCATAGAAATAAATGGTATAGAAGATTTTTCCGTCAATATATAAAAGGACTTTTTCACAAATGAAACTATCTGTCATAACTATCAACTATAACAATGCTGAAGGACTGGCCAAGACAATGGACAGTGTTTTCAGACAGCGCTTTTCTGACTTTGAATATATTGTCATAGATGGTGGCAGCACTGATGGCAGTAAGGACTTGATTGTGAACAATCAGGATAAAATTGCTTATTGGTGCTCTGAAAAAGATTCGGGCATATATAATGCCATGAATAAAGGCATCCGGGAGGCATCTGGAGAGTATTTACTTTTTTTGAATTCGGGTGATTTTCTTCATGACTTTGCTGTATTGGAGGACATTCATCCTTTTTTGTCGGGCGAAGACATTGTTTACGGGGATTTGCTTTTTGTACACGGCGATGGAAAGGAGGATTTGTTTGTATACCCGGATGTCTTGAGCTTTGAATATTTTTTGGAACGCTCTTTGGGACATCCTGCTGCTTTTATAAAGAGAGCATTATTTGAGGGGTGCCTTTATACGGAGACGCTTAAGATTGTTTCTGATTGGGAATTCTTTGTGAAGAAGATAGTGCTTGAAAGCTGTTCTTATAGACATGTCGAGAGGGTGATAAGTATCTTTAATATGCAAGGCATCAGTTCTGTCTCTTTAAGTCTTTGTGAGGAGGAAAAGAAATATATCCTGCAGGGAATATTTCCTCCCATGATACTCGACTCTTTGCAGTTGGCTGCTTGCCTGAAAAAGCAGCCTTTGTTTGAACTTTTCCGTGAGATGAGCAAGACACACCGTTTCCAGAAGAGGGTAAAGCCTGTCCTGACCTTCTTGCTGAAATTGAACAACGCTTTCTCTATGCGGAAATGAATGGTCAGAAGACTGCTTTTGCTACTTTCCGGTAGACAAGTTCGGTTTGGCGGGTTGCCTTTTCCCAAGAGTAAAGTTTAATCCTTTCTTTGCCGGCAAGTATAAGTCTGGTGCGTTCAGCTTCGTCGTATATCACACTTTTGATAGCTTCTGCCATCGAAGAAACAGAGAATGGGTCGAAATATGCCGCTGCATTTTCGGCAATTTCAGGAAAGCAAGAGGCTTGGCTCAAAGCTACGGGGCAGTTGCAAGTGTAGGCTTCTAAAATAGGGATGCCGAAACCTTCATAATAAGATGGATATACAAATAGCAGAGCACGGTTGTATAATTCTTTCAGATGCTGGTCGTTGACCGAAATTTGCAGTGTATGCGGAGCGATGCCTATACGTGATATTAATTCTGATTCAGCCTTTGAAAACGGTTTGCCTGCACATATTAGATGTAGATGTGCATCTGTTTGATGGATTATACTGAAAGCTTCTGCTAATCGTTGGAAATTTTTGTAGGATGTCCGGTCACCAACAAACAAAATGTATCTTTGGGGAAGATGTAGATTAGGCTTGCTTATAGTGGATTGTAGACTACAACCGTGGTAGATAACGTCTATTTTTTGAGGGGATATGCCTAATGTTTCTATGATATCTTTCTTGGTATGTTCGCTAATGGCTATAATGTGATTGGCTTTTGTGATAATTTCTTTCTTCTGTTGAATAATGGATATGGAGTCTTGAAACAAGTCTGGATATTTTTCATAGGTCATGTCGTGTACGGTTATCACAAAAGGATTATTGCCTATTTGCTTAAGAAAAAGGGGATTGTAATATGTCGGATGATAGACAAATGGAGCGTGTTTCTGCATCAGCTTTAAGATTAGTTTGGCGTTGCTTTGATACAGTTTCTGTTGATGATACTTAAAGAACAAATGGGGGATGTAGATACCGTGTCTCTTGATTTTACTATTCAATAGATAATGATTTTCTGTATAGCGTACTGCAATATCGTAATTAAACTGTAAATTGGACATGATTTCACAGAAATAGCGAGAAATGCCGCCGAATTTCTGCTGGTCGAAAATTTGTGAATCATATACTATAAAGGGCTGCTCCATGCTTGTCTATATATTGTAATACGATGCAAAGGTAAAGGAAAGTTTTGAAGTTCTGTGATTGAAATGATTTTTATATCTTTTATATTGTGTATTTTTGTGCCCTTCAAAGTTATAGTGTATGGATAAAAAAGATATTGTAGTAGTAGTGCCTATTTATTTACCTGCTCTATCAGAGATGGAAGCGGTGTCGCTGAAACAGTGCTTGGATATTTTGTCTGATTACTCCATAGTGATTATTAAGCCTGAAAATCTGGATATTTCCAATATACAATCTCAATTTTTACTCCCTAAGGTAATATCTTTCCCAGACAGATGTTTCCAAGGTATTGAAGCTTATAATCGTTTAATGCTTGACGTGGCTTTTTATAGAACTTTTTCGAGCTATACTTATATGCTTGTTTATCAATTGGATGCTTATGCGTTTAAAGACGAATTGTTCTTTTGGGCTTCACTGGGGTATGATTATATTGGTGCGCCGTGGATGCCGCACCAAAGAAAATATTGGAGGTTTCCTACTCGTTTCGTCTGGTTTGTCCAGCGTTGCTTCTGGAGTATTTTCTATCCTAAGAATCTGCGCAGAATGAAGTATTGTTGGTTTCATGTTGGTAATGGTGGCTTTTCTTTAAGGAAAATCAGTAAGATGATAGCAGTTACAGAGCATTACAAAGCTATAATTGATAAGTGCATGGCAGACAGTAATTCTTTTTTCCCCGAAGATGTCTTTTTGCTTTTGAATACTCATGATAAAGAAGTTCATTTGAAACGTCCTTCTTACAAATTGGCTATGAAATTTGCAATTGAGCAAATTCCGGCATGGTCATATAGGGCAAATGGATGCCAGCTCCCTTTCGGCTGCCATAATTGGACGCATCCTGAGATGCTCCCTTTTTGGTCTCAATTCATAAAGCTCGGTTAAGGAGCATGACCGCATGATTTCTTCCGGTGTGGTTTGCTCTTTCCTTGGACCTTGTTTGGTGCTTGGTTTGAAAACAGTATGAATAAAGTAGTATTATTAACTATACGTGAATTCGATATAGCTGTACTATCAGCCATCACAGCCATCAGCTTCGTTCAAAACCTCTTTTGATTCATATCGAATTCACGTTAATATAGTGTTTCTGTTATGTCTTGGAGAATGGTTAGGGTTTGATTATATATCCGTCAATTCCGAAATATTGTTCACCCCATTTAGCTTTGGCATACTCTACGGTCGCATAGCTGTTGGTGTACCAAGTGTCTTTTGTGTGTGTGCTCTTGAGATGATGCAGTGGTACAGTATTGGGTTGCTCGTCAGCATATACATATCCATCTATTCCATAATACTGTTCATTCCATTTCTTTTTAGCATATTCAACATCAGCGTAACTGAAAGCATACCACGTGTCTTTGGTATGTATGCTTTTCAGGCGATGCATTGGTTTTGTATTGGGTGCAGGTTCTACTAATACAAATCCTAAAAAGTCAGTTAAATAATCACCGCTTACTTGATTTATATAGTTTACGTCATCTTGTGAAAAAACCCACCAGTTGTCTTTTGTGTGTGGACTTTTTATTTGAAACATTGGTTTTACCTCTATAATCGGACGAATTTTGCTTTTGATGTATTTTTCTGCAGCGTCTTTAATTTGCTGTTTTTTTATAGGGTCTTTGATGAATTCGTATATGGGGTATGTCTTATTGAAATTAATTTCTGTCAATACACAATGCGTTTTGTCAACAGACTGCTGCCATCCGCTAAGATTGAATGTGTGGTTGGTTGCTCCGTCGGATGTTATTGTGATTGTATGACCATCGTGCTGGCCGCCATACATGTTGACGTTGCATGACCAGTTACTATTTCTCCTTTGGTATTGTTCTACTTCGGTTGTAGTAGAACTTCCGGAGAAGGAGAGGTTAACCGTTTTAATGGCACCAGTGATGCCTCCTTTGGCAATTTTGGTTTTAGACTCTACTTTTAGATTGTCGGTGATAGTTGACTTATAGAATATAGAAAGGCGTCCACCTACATTGAAGTCGATAAGAATATGTGTTCCGAATTCTTCAATAATGGCATCAGGAGAGGCTGTAGAAAGTCTGCTCTTAAAGTATGGAGTGAGGTAGTCGGCCAAAACTGTGGGGTCAGCATAAAGTTGGTAGCGTTCTAATTGCTTGATTTGGTCGACCCGAATGTAGGTCTCTTTGGTCGTAATGGAAGTTTTATTGCTTGATTCTTTGTCAAAAGAGACATTTGCTGAAAGGCTATAGGGTACTTCCTTATTGGAGGTGTCTGTGCTGGTTGCCCCATCTTTTTTAGGATTGATTTTTGCAGCAACCGAACCACTAAAATTCGTTTTATTGATGATGTCTTTTACATAGTTCATGTAGTCTTCTCCAGCATAAAAGTTGTCTTTGATTTCACCTACATATTCCACTTTGTATAATTGGGGATTTTTCGCATAGAAACCTGCAATATCTAATACTTCGTTTTTTATGGATTGTCTGGCAAGATATTCTCCGGTTATATCATAACCGTAGCCTAATACTTGATATTGACCATCTCCCATTGACTTCGTTGTTGGCATTTGTTGGTCTTCTTGAACAAACTGCTCGTCAAAAGTGTTGGTGCAGCTAATGGCGAATATTCCCATTGTAATGATGGGAATAAAAAGAAAATGTTTTTTCTTCATAATTCTGGAAATTAATTTAGTTTGCCTTTTGAAAGGACTGGTTTAACGCGTATTCAGTCCTTTCAATCGGTTCGTTTTATAAATTGGTGATATATATCACTTCCTTGTCAGTTGGATGTTTCTATAGCGTGAAGCTGCCATATAGGAATGCTTCATCGGACTCTATTTGAATGGAGTAGTTGCCGCATGATTCTTCATCTAGGTTGATGCTGATATTTGTTGGAGCATCGTATGTTTCTGAATAGACGGTTTCACCGGTTGATTCATTGATGAGGAGGATGGTGACGGTGGGTAATACCTCGTTGAAGTCGACACATACCGTATTATTATATAGGTAGGCGTTGGCGGTTTGAATGATACTACGAGATATAGGGGTATCTCCTTTACTAGTCGGATTTTTTCTTTTTGCTTGGATTAGGGCGATTTCTGTAAAAGGATTGTTCTTTTTTTGTGCGTATGTCACAATATTGCTTAAAAAGAATGTCGCAATTAAGATAGACAATAGATTCTTCATCATTATACACTTTTTTGATTATTGATGCCGCAAAGGTCGGTTTAATACGGCAGGATAAGTGTATAATATTGTATAATTTCGGTGTATAATGGCGTATAATATTGTATAATTGTTGTACTTGCTAATGATTGTTATGATTGGCAAGATGATTGGAGATTCTTTTTTAAAGCTTCCTTAAGAGATATCTCTTTGTGTGCAAATCCCATTTTGTTTTCTAATATGCGGTCTGCCTTTTTGTAAATAGTATCCCGTTCGCAGCTCAATATATGGCAAAAATGGCTTATCGGGAGGTTTGTCAGGTACAGACAACATAAGTAGATTTCGTCTTCTGTCAGGTGATATTTTGATTGTAGTTCCCGGGCAATATTATTCCAACATTTGTTGGTTTCTGCAATTAGTTGTAGCCAGTCACCTTGATGCATTATTTCTGATTCTGCCTTTTCTTTATGAGAGCGGATGATTAGAGTCATCTTGTTGTATACCTCAGATTGTTCGAATAGAACAAGTCCTGCCTTATGCAGCATTTCTTTTTCGGTTTGGTTATTGGGCTTTTGTTTTCTTTTCTTATAGGATAGGATGATTACAGCTACAATGAGGGTTAATATGATTATTGATATACCTATGATACGATAATGGGTGTGTTTGCTGATTATGTTTTGCTTGTTGCTTGGCATCCCTTGTTCTGCGCAGACAATGGCATCGGGCTGTCTGGACTTCTGCATGCTGTCCAAATAGGCAGAGTAGTTGCGTTCCATCTCTAAGGAAGTAGCTAAGTCTCCTTGCTCTTTGGCTATGTCTGCCAGATACATGTAAGCCCCGGCTTTGGTGGCATAGTCTGTTGTGAAAAGGGATTTTTGTAGGTAGTAGCGGGCAGAATCATATTGCAATATTAGGTAATATGCGCTTCCAAGTAGTTCGAAAGCTTTGTAGCATGTTGTGCGGTCTTTCTGTACGCCAAGATTCTGTTTGGCGAATTCTATAGCTTTCTCTCCGTTTTCCATCCAGTTGTATAGTTGGCATAGTGAGGAGGACACATTTTCTTTTAATTGTATGTTGGACTGTTTTTGGACGATAGCGAGTGCCTTCAACATCATTTTTTCGGCTTCGGGATAGAATTCTTCTCCTTTTTCCATACAGATGACTCCTCGTCGTGACAGAACTTCTGCTTGAAGAACAGAGTCCTTTAGCTGAATACCTATTTGTTGTGCCAATTGATAGCTGGAATCGGCTTGTGTATTTAGGTTTTGTGAATAGTATAGATAACCTATATTCAGGTAGATAAGACTTAATAGACGTCTTTCTCCTGCTTTTTCAGCCAAGGGCTCTGCTATGAGGTATTGAGTCATAGATTCTGTTCTTCTCTGTGAATCCCGGTAGACGCAGCCGGAATAGTAATGGGCCCTTGCCCGCTTTTCTATGTCGTTTGTGCCGTTGTAGTAGGTCAGGGCCGATTGTATCAGGGAATCATTGGTTTGGATAATGTAGTTCTTATCTCTTGCTTCTGTCATTAATAGGCCATAATAAGCACTGTCAGCTTGGGTCTGCAGGCTGTTTGTCGGGAATGCTTCGAGCATAGATAGGGCAGTGTCCGGTTGCTGAACGATGAGCGAGTCAATTGTAATCAGGTACTTATTATAGTTCACTCGGGTATTGCAAGCAATGGACAGAAGTACGATTAGGACAGATAGGGTTGTGATAATAGCTTTTCTCATGTGGTGAACAAAGTTCTCAGTTAAGTCGGGTGCAAAGGTACATCTTTTTCATTATTTACTCATATAATTGCTTGGGCATATTGAAGTTTGAAGAAAATTGTGTGGAAGTTAGGAGTAAAGATGGAAAATAAATGAGCCGGCTATTATTAAGATGACAATGTATGAGTGTACATGGTGCTGGAGAAGTATGCAAGGACACAAAAGAAAGTAGAGAATGTGGGCATTTAGGCAGAAATAACCTGAAACCCTTTTCCATTCCCTCGTTTTCTTGTATCTTTGCGACCTCATAATTCACTTAACTACAAGCAATGAAGGAATTCCTACAACTGATGCGGCGCTTTGTGTCGCCTTACAAGAGATATATCGGTTGGGCAATCGTGCTCAATGTGCTGTCCGCTATATTCAATGTCTTTTCATTCACACTGCTCATTCCTATTCTCAATATCCTTTTCAAGACGGGGGAGAACACCCAAGTGTATCACTTCATGGAGTGGGGAAGCGGTAGCTTGAAGGAAGTGGCGGTGAACAATTTCTATTATTACGTCACTCAGATGATTGAGACACACGGGCCACAGATGACATTGCTGTTCATGGGGCTTTTCCTTGCTTTCATGACCATGTTGAAGACTTCCTGCTATTTCGGTTCTTCCGCCATTATGATTCCCCTTCGTACGGGAGTGGTACGCGATATCCGCGTGATGGTCTATTCCAAAGTGATGCACTTGCCGCTCGGCTTTTTCTCTGAAGAAAGGAAAGGGGACATCATTGCACGTATGAGCGGTGACGTAGGCGAAATTGAAAACTCCATTACCAGCTCACTGGATATGCTGCTCAAGAATCCTATCCTGATTCTGCTTTATTTTTCCACTCTGATTGTAACCAGCTGGCAGCTGACTCTGTTTACTGTCCTGGTATTGCCGGGTATGGGCTGGCTGATGGGAAAAGTCGGCAAGAAACTGAAGCGTAAGTCGTTGGAAGCCCAAGGGAAATGGAGTGATACCATGTCGCAATTGGAAGAGACGCTTGGTGGACTGCGTATAATCAAGGCTTTTATAGCAGAAGACAAGATGGTGGACCGTTTTAAGCAATGCAGCGACGAGCTGCGTGATGCAACCAACAAGGTAGCCATCCGTCAGTCGTTGGCACATCCGATGAGTGAATTCCTCGGTACGCTGCTCATTGTATTGGTACTGTGGTTCGGTGGTCTGCTTATTCTGGGCGACGGCACTTCCATGGAAGCATCAACGTTCATCTTCTATATGGTGATTCTGTACAGTATCATCAATCCGTTGAAAGACTTTGCAAAGGCAGGATACAACATTCCAAAGGGTCTGGCATCCATGGAACGTGTGGACAAAATACTGAAAGCCGAGAACCCCATTAAGGAACCGGTAAACCCGTTGCCGCTGCACGGGATGAATGACCGGATTGAATTTAAGGACCTCTCCTTCAGTTACGACGGCAAGCGCGAAGTGTTGAAGCACGTCAATCTGATGGTGCCCAAAGGACAAACCATTGCACTTGTCGGCCAGTCCGGCTCCGGCAAATCTACATTGGTGGATTTGCTGCCGCGCTATCACGATGTGCAGTTAGGTGAGATTACAATTGACGGTGTGAATATTAAGAATTTTCGCATCCACGACCTGCGTGCGTTGATAGGAAACGTGAACCAAGAGGCCATTCTGTTCAATGACACCTTCTTCAACAACATTGCCTTCGGTGTGGAAAATGCAACTATGGAGCAGGTGGTCGAAGCGGCAAAGATTGCCAATGCCCACGACTTCATCATGGAGACCGAACTCGGTTATCAGACCAACATTGGCGACCGTGGCGGCAAGCTTTCCGGCGGACAGCGCCAGCGTATCAGTATTGCCCGTGCCATCTTGAAGAATCCGCCTATCCTGATACTCGATGAGGCCACTTCAGCACTCGATACCGAAAGCGAACGACTGGTGCAGGAGGCTCTGGAACGGCTAATGAAGACCCGTACCACGATTGCCATCGCCCACCGCCTTTCCACCATCAAGAATGCGGATGAGATTTGTGTACTCTATGAAGGTGAAATCGTGGAACGTGGTAAGCACGAGGAACTTCTCGAGAAGAACGGCTATTATAAGAGACTGAATGATATGCAGTCTCTCTCATAGCAATAAAATTCTGCGTACTTTGCTTCCACCCGCTTGTGCTAGGCTGTTATGACTAAATAGGAAGTTAATTTCCTGCAAACAGCCTATTAATTCTTCTTTCTCTTCTATACTTCTTACGCAGAATCTATAATGTAGGTGGGTGTTGATGGCTGCCGGCAGAGTGTTTCACGGCTTGTTAGGCAATGATGAATAAAGGGCGTTCTTTTGCCTTTTACGCTTTTTTAATATCTGCTTGCTTCCATTCTATCACTAATTATCCTATTTTTGCAAAGAACACATACATAAACATTGCAAATATCATGAAAAAATTATATCCAACGTCTACGACGACAGCTACTATGACTATCAGTCCAAGTACTCTTAATCATGTAATTCAATCGACCCCGATAATACTATAACTGTAAATATTTAATATTCGCCTACCATGAAAATAAAAGTTGGTTTGATAGGGTTCGGCAGAATGGGGCAAATGTATTGGGAGGAAATGCAGAAAAGCGGTCGATGGGACATCGCATATATCTGCGATACCGATCCGGCCTCCCGAGAATTGGCAAGAAACCTTTCCCCTTCATCCAGAATCATATCCGATGAACAAGAAATCTTTGATGACCAGAGTGTAGAAGCTGTTGGTCTTTTTGCATTGGCAAATTCCAGAAAAGAACAAATAGAGAAAGCTGTCCGGAGCAATAAGCATATCCTGACGGAGAAACCCATTGCCGATACCATTGATAAGGAATGGGAAATTGTGGACCTGATTGAAAAGTATGATCGCATTGCCGCTGTCAACCTTTATCTGCGGAACTCCTGGTATCACCAGGCTATGAAGCAGTTTATCGATGAAGGCGAGATTGGCGAACTGGCTATCTTGCGCATCTGCCACATGACTCCGGGATTGGCGCCGGGCGAGGGACACGAATATGAGGGTCCCGCCTACCACGACTGCGGCATGCACTACATAGACATTGCCCGCTGGTATGCCGACAGTGAATACAAGACCTGGCATGCCCAAGGCATGCGGATGTGGGACTACAAGGACCCTTGGTGGGTACAGTGCCACGGTACGTTCGAGAACGGCATCGCCTTCGATGTCACACAAGGCTTCGTCTACGGACAACTCTCCAGAAACCAGACTCATAATGCATATACGGACATTATCGGTACAAAAGGTATCGTGCGCATGACGCATGATTTCCGGACTGCCGTAGTGGAGCTTCATGGCGTGAACCGTACGCTTCGCCTGGAGAAACCGTTTGGCGGAAAGAACCTGGACAAGCTCTGCAACATTATGGCAGACTCCATCGAGAGCGGGAAACGCGATCCGAGATTGCCGCAGATGCGAGACTCGGCCATTGCTTCCCAATACGGATGGACCTTCCTGGAGGATGCGCACCGCCACGACCTGCCCGGCATAGGCGACTTGCAGACGCTGGAGGAAATCAGGGAGCGCCGGAGGCATATGAAAGAAGGTTACGGACTGCTCCGTCCGAAGAAGACGGTAGTCTGATGCCTACTGTAATTAAGGATTGTTTTAAAACTCATTATATTAACCGATTTTAAAATCTAAAGAACCATGTCGAAATTTACAAGAAGAGAATTTCTTAAGACCGGAGGTTTAGCTTTGGCGGGTCTTACCATTGCTCCAAGCAGCATTTTGGGTAAGAGCCACGGACACGTGCCTCCCAGTGACCGTTTGAACATTGCTGCCGTAGGTATCGGCGGTATGGGACACACCAACATCAACCATGTGAAGGCTACGGAAAATATCGTGGCGCTTTGTGACGTAGACTGGCGCTACGCGAAAGGTGTGTTCGATGAGCTTCCCAATGCGAAGAAGTATTGGGACTATCGTAAGATGTACGATGAGATGGGTAAGGACATCGATGCCGTTATCATCGCTACTGCCGACCATACACATGCCATCATTACTGCTGATGCCATGACGATGGGCAAACATGTATATTGCCAGAAACCGTTGACGCACTCCGTATATGAGTCCCGTCTGCTTACCCGCCTGGCCGCTTCTACGGGAGTAGTTACCCAGATGGGTAACCAGGGTTCTTCGGACGAGGGTACCGACTTGGTATGCGAGTGGATATGGAACGGCGAAATCGGTGACGTGACGAAGGTGGAATGTGCTACCGACCGTCCCATCTGGCCGCAAGGATTGAATGTTCCCGAAAAGGAAGACCGCATTCCCAAAACCCTGAACTGGGATTTGTTTACCGGTCCTGCCAAGATGAATCCATATAACGAAATCTATCATCCCTGGAACTGGCGCGGATGGTGGGATTATGGTACGGGTGCTTTGGGCGATATGGCTTGCCACATCCTGCACCAGCCGTTCAGAGCTTTGAAGTTGCTGTATCCTACCAAGGTAGAAGGTTCGTCTACATTGTTGCTCAATGCCTGCGCTCCGCAAGCACAGCACGTGAAGCTGACTTTCCCCGCACGTGAAAATATGCCGAAGGTGGCTATGCCCGAAGTGGAAGTTCACTGGTATGATGGTGGCATGATGCCCGACCGTCCGAAAGGCTTCCCCGAAGGAAAGCAACTGATGCAGAGCGGTGGCGGTCTGACTATCTTCCACGGAACGAAGGATACGCTGATTTGCGGTTGCTACGGACAGAACCCGTGGTTACTTTCTGGCCGCGTGCCCAATGCACCGAAGGTTTGCCGCCGTGTGCCGAAGGCTATGAATGGCGGTCATGAGATGGACTGGGTACGTGCTTGTAAGGAAAGTCCTTCCAGTCGCGTAATGCCTAAGTCTGATTTCTCCGAAGCAGGACCGATGAACGAAATGGTGGCAATGGGTGTATTGGCCATCCGTCTGCAGGGCCTGAACAAGACACTGGAATGGGACGGAGCCAACATGCGCTTCACCAATATCGGCGACGACGAGACATTGCGTACAGTCATCAAGGACGGCTTCAAGATACACAACGGCCATCCGAGCTTCGACAAGACATGGACAGATCCGGTAAATGCCAAGGCTTTTGCAGAAGAGCTCATCAAGCATAACTACCGTGAAGGCTGGAAGTTGCCCGATATGCCCAGATAAACATTAAAAAGAGCACCGGAACCTGGTTTCCGGTGCTCATAAACGAATACTAATTATTTAATTTTTCAGATTATGAAGAAAATATATTATCCTTTGGCTTGCTGCCTTATTGGCGGTATACTCGCTTCTTGTGGCGGTGGTGCAAAAAAATCGAACGCTACGGAGGAAGCTGCGGCTCCTACTACTACTGCGTTGTCTTATTCCAAGTCTCTGAAAGCGCCTGAAACGGACAGCTTGAACCTGCCGATTGATGCGGACGGTTATATCACTATCTTTGATGGAAAGAGCCTGGACGGATGGCGTGGATACGGTAAGGACAAAGTGCCTTCCAGATGGATTATTGAGGATGGTTGCCTCAAATTCTGTGGAACCGGTACCGGCGAAGGACAGACCGGTGAGGGCGGTGACTTGATTTTCGCCCATAAGTTCAAGAACTTTGAGCTGGAACTGGAATGGAAGATTTCCAAAGGTGGTAACTCCGGTATCTTCTATCTGGCTCAGGAAGTTACTTCAAAGGACAAGGACGGCAACGAAGTGTTGGAACCCATCTATATCTCTGCTCCCGAGTTCCAGGTGCTGGATAACGCCAATCATCCGGATGCCAAACTGGGTAAGGACAACAACCGTCAGGCTGCTTCCTTGTACGACATGATACCGGCTGTTCCGCAGAACGCCAAACCTTTCGGCGAATGGAACAAGGCAAAGATTATGGTATACAAAGGTACTGTAGTTCACGGACAGAACGATGAAAACGTACTGGAATATCACTTGTGGACTAAGCAATGGACTGAAATGTTGCAGGCAAGCAAGTTCAGCGAAGAGAAGTGGCCCTTGGCTTTCGAACTGTTGAACAACTGCGGTGGTGAAAACCACGAAGGCTTTATCGGTGTACAGGATCATGGCGACGATGTTTGGTATCGCAACATCCGTGTAAAGGTTCTCGACTAATTCCTTTTAAAAAGATAGTACTATGAGAATCAAACATATGATGATTTTGTCAGCACTGTGCTTATCCATGATGGCCACAAGCTGCAGCAGCCACAGCACGGAAACGGCGCCGGAAACGACGAAAAAGGAAGTAGCCATCCAGCTCTACTCTGTAAGAGACTTGGTGAAGGACGGCAGTAACCTCGACCAGATTCTGAAGGATTTGGCTGATATGGGCTATACCAGTGTGGAGGCCGCCAACTACAATGACGGTAAGTTCTACGGCAAGACTCCCCAGGAGTTCAAACAGATGGTGGAAAAGAGCGGTATGACCGTGCTTTCTTCGCACACTACCCACGGGTTGTCGGACGAGGAACTGGCTTCGGGCGACTTTACGGAAGCCTTGAAATGGTGGGATCAGTGCATTGCTGCCCATAAGGAGGCCGGTATGGAGTATATCGTGACTCCGTATCTCTCCGTTCCCAAGACATTGAAAGACTTGCAGACCTACTGCGACTATTACAATGAAGTGGGCAAGCGCTGCCAGGCTGCCGGTTTGAAATACGGTTACCACAATCATGCCCATGAATTCCAGAAAGTGGAAGACAAGGAGCTGATGCTGGACTACATGCTGCAACACACCAATCCCGAATATGTATTCTTCCAGATGGACGTTTACTGGGTAGTGCGCGGCCAGAACAGCCCGGTGGATTACTTCAACAAGTATCCCGGACGCTTCACCATGCTCCATATCAAGGATCACCGCGAGATTGGGCAGAGTGGTATGGTAGGTTATGATGCTATCTTCAAGAATACGGATACTGCTGGCGTGCGCCACATCGTAGCTGAGATTGAGAAATACAGCTGCCCCGTAGAAGAGAGTGTGAAGCAGAGTCTTGACTACTTGCTTGATGCTCCTTTCGTGAAGGCATCGTATAGCAAATAAAACATGATGGCGGCTATTCATTCATAAGCTCGGCCGCATCATTTTCTTGACGCGGGCACAACCGGATGAAGAATCCGGGGTGCCCGCGTTTTTTTACTTCCTTCCGAAGTCGGCCGGAATTTCCCCCCATTGCTTTGTCTCCCATTTTAGGATGCGGGTGGTGTAGGTGTTTTCGCGCAACCACTTCTCCGCACGTTCTATCAGGCAGAAAAGCTCTTCGGTCTTGGCGTCGCGCGGCAGTTTGGTCTTGCATTTTTTCTGTTTTATCCAGTTGATGGCGTTCACGCTGTCACTGTAGATGGGCATGTCGAAACCTTTCTGTTTCAACAAGGCAAGTCCGTGGACAATGGCGAGGAATTCGCCGATATTGTTGGTTCCATACATCGGCCCGAAGTGGAAGATTTCCTGACGGCTGGCGACGTGTACTCCCCGGTACTCCATGGCACCGGGGTTTCCGCTGCAAGCCGCGTCTACGGCAAGGCTGTTTTCCGCGACGGCGGTGGGAAGGGGAGCGTCGGCGCCGGGAATAGTCTTGGCAGGAGAAGGGGCTGACCGCTTGATGTACGCGTACGGCGAAGAGGCAAAGGCTTTTTCCGCTTCCTCGCGTGATTCGAATGACTTGTATTTTGCTCCTTCGTAGCCTTTGGTCTGCAGTTGGCAGTCTGTCCAGGAAGTGTAGATACCCGGGCTGACTCCCGCCCATACGACGTAATATTTTTCTTTCTTCATAACTGCGGACAAAGGTAAAAAAGAAAATCCGAACAACTTAACTCTTTCATTTGTTTCTTTGTATGGCGGATATAAAATAAAGAAGAGAAGACTCAATAAAAAAAGAAAGGACAAAAAATGAAGAGAACATTTGCAGAAGCCATGGCGCATCGCCGTAGTTATTACTCTATCGGCAGCGATTCGCCAGTACTGGATGAAGAAATAGTACACATTATTCGTGAAGCCGTAAAGAATGTGCCGTCAGCTTTCAATTCACAGTCTACAAGAATTGTATTGTTGCTGGGCGACGAACATAAAAAATTGTGGAACATCGTGAAGGAAACCCTGAAAGCACGCATCTCTGCCGAGGCTTTTGCCAAGACGGAAGCCAAGATTGACGGCTGTTTTGCCAGCGGACACGGTACTGTGCTCTATTTTGAAGATACTTCTGTAGTCAAGAAGCTGCAGGAAGCATTCCCTTCCTATAAGGATAATTTCCCCACTTGGTCACAGCACACCTCCGCTATGCACCAGTTTGCCATCTGGACTATGCTGGAAGATATGGGGTTGGGCGCCTCCCTGCAACATTATAACCCCTTGATTGACGACGAGGTACGTCGCACCTGGAACCTGCCCGACGACTGGATGATGATTGCACAGATGCCCTTCGGTACACCCACCGGTGAACCGGGAGAAAAGGAATTCGAAGATTTAAGCAAGCGTATCAAAATTTTTCTCTGATACAGAGGCGTTTTCAGCTTGGAATTGCTACCTTTGCAGGAAACCTGTAACTCGTAGCAGATATGATACGTATTTTCTTGACCGGCTACATGGGAGCCGGTAAAACTACTTTAGGAAAGGCTTTTGCCCGCGAAATGAATGTGCCGTTCATTGATTTGGACTGGTACATCGAAGAACGTTTTCACAAATCAATCCGTGAATTGTTCACCGAGCGGGGAGAAGCCTCTTTTCGTGAATTGGAGCGAAACATGCTGCATGAAGTAGGGGAATTTGAGGATGTCGTGGTCTCTACCGGTGGCGGTACTCCTTGTTTTTTTGACAATATGGAGTATATGAACGGTTGCGGGCAGACGGTGTTTCTGGATGTACACCCCGATATTCTGTTCCGCCGGCTCCGGGTGGCGAAGCAGCAACGCCCCATCCTGCAAGGCAAGACGGACGAAGATTTGCGCACCTTCATTGTGGAGGCGCTGGATAAGCGTGAGCCTTTCTACTCGCAGGCCCGTTATCGCTTTGATGCCGGTTATCTGGAAAGCCGCAGCCAGATTAGCGAATCCGTGCAACGGTTACGCCAACTTTTAGGACTTTAATCCCTTGTAAATGTGTATTTTTCAGTCCGAGGAGCTGGATATATTAGATTTATGTGTATTTTTGTCGCCCCCTTTATAAGACACACTATAGTGGGAAAATAGTAAATTGTAAATAGTCTAATAGTAAATGTACTGATGAGAAAATGGCGTATTGAAGATTCAGAAGAGCTGTACAACGTAACTGGTTGGGGCACTTCGTACTTTGGTATCAATGACAAAGGTCATGTTGTGGTGACACCGCGTAAGGATGGGGTTGCTGTCGATTTAAAAGAGTTGGTGGACGAGTTGCAGTTGCGCGATGTAGCGGCTCCGGTATTGGTGCGTTTTCCCGATATTCTGGACAACCGCATCGAGAAGGTGTCCTGCTGCTTCAGACAGGCAGCCGACGAGTACGGGTATAAAGGAGAGAACTTTATTATCTATCCCATTAAAGTGAATCAGATGCGTCCCGTGGTAGAAGAGATGATTAACCATGGGAAGAAGTTCAATCTGGGGCTGGAAGCGGGTTCAAAGCCGGAGTTGCATGCTGTGATAGGGGTCAATACAGACCCGGGTTCCCTCGTGGTTTGTAACGGATATAAGGACGAGAGCTTCATTGAACTGGCACTGTTAGCACAGAAAATGGGCAAACGCATTTTTCTTGTTGTAGAGAAACTTAATGAGTTGAATCTTATTGCCAAGATGGCGAAGCAATTGAAGGTGAAACCTAATATCGGCATTCGCATTAAATTGGCTTCCAGTGGAAGTGGCAAATGGGAAGAAAGCGGAGGAGATGCCAGCAAGTTCGGACTGACATCCAGTGAACTGCTCGAAGCGCTGGACTTCTTGGAGAAAAAAGATATGAAGGACTGTCTGAAGCTGATACATTTCCATATCGGCAGTCAGATAACCAAGATACGCCGCATCAAGAATGCTTTGCGTGAAGCTTCGCAATTCTTTGTGCAGCTGAACAAGATGGGCTTCAACATCGAATTCGTGGATACCGGTGGCGGTATGGGAGTTGATTATGACGGTACACGCTCTTCAAGTAGCGAAAGCTCCGTCAACTATTCCATCCAGGAATATGTCAACGATGTGGTGTCGACTTTCGTCGATGTTGCCGACAAACACGGGTTCCCTCATCCCAATATCATTACCGAAACGGGACGTAGCCTGACTGCCCATCACTCCGTGCTTATCTTCGAAGTGCTGGAAACGGCTTCCCTGCCCGAAATGGACGACGACTGGGAACCGGGAGAGGATGCTCACGAACTGGTGAAGGAACTGTATGACATCTGGGATAATCTGAGCCAGCGCAGTATGCTGGAACCTTGGCACGATGCGCAGCAGATACGCGAAGAGGCACTCGACCTTTTCAGCCATGGCATCGTCGACCTGAATACGCGTGCACAAATAGAGAAACTCTACTGGAGTATCTGCCGCGAAATCAACTCCATTGCCAGCGGCATGAAGCACTGCCCCGAGGAATTCCGCAAGTTGAGCAAGCTGCTTGCCGACAAGTATTTCTGTAACTTCTCGCTGTTCCAGTCATTGCCCGATTCCTGGGCCATCGACCAGATGTTCCCCATCATGCCCATACAACGGCTGGATGAAAGACCCGACCGCGAGGCTACCTTGCAGGATATGACTTGCGACTCGGACGGCAAAATTGCCAATTTCGTCAGCTCGCGTGCCGATACGACCACCCTGCCGCTGCACTCGTTGCGCGACAAGGAACACTACTATCTGGCGGTTTTTCTGGTCGGAGCTTATCAAGAGATTCTGGGAGATATGCACAATCTGTTTGGTGATACGAATGCCGTGCATGTGTCTGTCAATTCCAAAGGCTACACCATCGACCAACTGATTGACGGCGAGACGGTGGCTGAGGTGTTGGACTACGTGCAATATAATCCTAAAAAACTGGTACGTACGCTGGAAACTTGGGTGACGCAGTCCGTCAAGGAAGGGCGTATCTCTGTGGAAGAAGGGAAGGAATTCTTGTCTAATTACCGTTCCGGACTGTACGGATATACTTATTTGGAATAAAATGGAGAAACTGACTGTAATAAAGGTGGGTGGCAAGATTGTAGAAGAGGAAGCCACCTTCTATAAGTTATTGGATGACTTTGCAGCCATCGAAGGCTACAAGGTCTTGGTACACGGAGGCGGACGCTCGGCCACGAAGCTCGCTGCCCAACTGGGTATTGAAAGTAAAATGGTGAATGGCCGCCGCATCACTGATACCGAAACGCTGAAGGTGGTGACCATGGTGTATGGCGGACTGGTGAATAAGAATATCGTTGCCGGCTTGCAGGCGCGTGGTGTCAATGCACTGGGCTTGACGGGAGCCGATATGGATGTAATCCGTTCGGTAAAGCGTCCCGTGAAGGAGGTGGATTATGGGTTTGTGGGCGATGTGAAGCAGGTGAATGATGCTTTCTTGGCAGACCTCATTCATAAGGGTGTGGTTCCCGTGATGGCTCCGTTGACACACGATGGAGACGGGCACATGCTGAATACGAATGCCGACACTATTGCCGGAGAGACCGCCAAGGCTTTGGCAGGTTTGTTCGATGTAACTTTGGTGTTCTGCTTTGAAAAGAAGGGTGTGCTGCGCAGCGAAGACGATGATGACAGCGTGATTCCACAGATAACGCCGGAGGAATTTAAGCAATATGTAGCCGATGGAGTGATTCAAGGTGGCATGATTCCAAAATTGGAGAACTCTTTCGAGGCATTGAATGCCGGTGTGACTGAGGTCGTAATTACTTTAGCATCAGCCATCAACGGGAACAGTGGAACCCGTATCCGAAAATAATTCAAAAAAAAACGGCAGTAGACTGTAACTTTCTGAATACTTAACCGTCAATTTATTAGAGATGCAAGAACTCAGCTTTCGCAATGACATTCTCCCGCTGAAGGACAAGCTCTTTCGGTTAGCCCTGAGAATTACGTTCGATAGGGCAGAGGCAGAGGATGTCGTGCAGGAAACGCTGATAAGGGTCTGGAACAAGCGTGACGAGTGGTCGCAATTCGGCTCTATCGAAGCCTATTGCCTGACAGTGGCAAGAAATCTGGCGATAGACCGTAGCGAGCGAAAAGACTCCCGTACCGTGGAGCTGACCCCCGAAATGGAGCAGGCCTCCGATGCATCGGGCCCTTACGAGAAGCTGGTGAACAAGGAACGGATGGCGTTGATACACCGGCTGATGAACAGACTTCCCGAAAAGCAGCGGCTGATTATGCAGCTTAGGGATGTGGAAGGTAAGAGCTATAAAGAAATAGCAGCAGTCCTGAACTTGACCGAGGAGCAGGTAAAAGTGAACCTCTTCAGGGCGCGGCAAAAAGTAAAACAAACGTTTATTGATATAGAAGGTTATGGACTCTAAATATATAGAACAACTCTTGGAACGCTACTGGCAGTGCGAAACTTCTTTGGAAGAGGAGGCTGAATTGCGTGCTTTCTTTAGCGGAAGCGATGTGCCCAAGCACTTGCTTCGCTACAAGGATTTGTTCGTATATCAGCAGCTTCAGCAGGAAGTGCATCTGGGTGAGGATTTTGATGCCCGGGTGCTTGCCGAAGTGGAAGTTCCGGTGGTCAAGGCAAAGCGCCTGACATTGACTGCACGCTTCATGCCGCTGTTCAAAGCCGCCGCAGTAGTAGCAGTGGTCCTTTCGATGGGGAATGTGATGCAACATTCATTTTTCTCGGATGTAGAGGAGGTGGCCGCAGCCGATACTATCGGTAAACAGATTTCCGCACCGTCGGTAGCTCTCTCGGGAGATGTGGTCGTGTCTCATGAGAAGCAGGTAATGGACAGCCTGCGCCGGGTGGACAAGGAACTGGAAATCAAGGAATAGATATTTTCATTTGCTTTTAAAATAACATTTTCATTTGCTTTAAACATAATAGTTAGTGTGCTTTATTAAAACAACTTGAGGCTGTGAAGTTTCAATTCTCTCAAAATCTTATAAAAACTAACTAAAATAGAAGGGACGCTGCGTGATGCAGCGTCCCTTTATTGTTTTGCCTGCGAGTTATTATTTACAGTATATATAGTTTGGAATCTACTGTTTTTTTTCTCAACTTTACTCGCTCCAAATATATAATGGAGACCATGAGAAACATACTATATATCTGTATAATGCTTTTAGGCATTATGTGCTTCGTTGGCTGTAATGACCATAATGGCCACAAAATACTTTTGGCGCGGACCGATTCTTTGTTACAGAACCGTCCGGACAGTGCGCTAAAGTTGCTTAATTCCATAGAGAAGGATGTTGGATTTTCAGAAGCGGAATGGATGAAGTTCGTTTGGAACTGTGCGCAGGCCCGCTACCGTATGGGTATGTCATTGGTGGAAGATTCGCTGCTTCCCGGCGCGATACACTACTATCGTGAGCAGAAAGACTCTTCCCGTATGTTGGATAGTTACCTGCTTGAAGCCTCTTATTATAAATGGATGAAGCAGGAGGAGCGCATGGATGAAGCGATTGAGAATGGCTTGGACTATGCCATAGCCCGGAAAGACACCTTCTGGCTTCTTCTTTTTTATCGGGGAAAGGCAGAGGTGGCTTATCAGAGAAATGATCACTCCCAGGTGATAGAGCTGATGGAAAAGATATTGCAATACGCTGATAAACTGTCTGTCCGAGAACGTAGTTCCGTATTCTATAACTTAGGACTTAATATGGCGTTGATTAACCATCCTTCTTCTTCTGATTATTTTGAACGGAGCATCGATATGGCATTGGCGGCAGCCGATACGGCTTCGGCTTGTCACTATATGAGGAACTATGCCACAGCGCTTGCCAATAACCGCGAATACGTCAAATCCAATGACCTCCTGCGCCGTGTCAAACGTCTGATGCCGGCAGTGGGTAACCATGTGATGCTGCAAATTACCTTTGCCGAAAACTTTCTCAACCTTCATCAGCTTGATTCTGCCCGTTACTACTGGAACCAGGCATGGGCCAATGAACAGAATCACGGAGGAGATAAAGCCGAAGGCTTCTCCGTACGCAGTGCATTGGTACAGCTGAAAACCGTTCTGGACTATACTTCCGGTACACCTTTGGATATTATCACCTTCGGCAGGTTTGCCGACTCCGTCAGAGTTGAGATGAGGGACCAGAACAGTGTAATAGAGCAACAGCTGGAGACCAAGAACAATCTTCAGCGGTTGAACTACGAGCTGATAATCAAGCGGCAAAAGACGCGGATGTATTCTGTACTGGTTGCCGTTCTGCTTGTCGGGGTGCTGCTGTCCTTGAGTTTCTATATCCGCAACAGAAGGAAACGCCTTGCCGAAGCCGAAGAACGTATTGATACACTGACCCGTCTACTGGAAGATGCCCAGAAGGCATCGGATAACCAAGAGGAGAATAGCGACGCTTTCTTCAAGAAGTTGCTTCTGCAGCAGCTGGGTATCATACGGCTTGTTGCCAATACACCTACCTCACAGAACCAGGCATTGCTGAAACTTATCTCGGGCATCAGCAATAAGGAGATTCCGGTGGAAGGACTGCTTGCCTGGGCGGACCTTTATCCGGTAATCGATAGACTATACGACGGATTCTACTCCCGCATGGTGGAAAGATTCGGACAACTCTTATCCGATAAGGAAGTGCAGATATGCTGCTTGCTCTGTGCAGGTTTCTCCACCAAAGAAATCGGAGTGGTGACCCAACAGACAAGTGCGACCATCTACGTGCGTAAAACTTCCATCCGAAAGAAGATAAATGCAGGCGAAAAGCAGGATATTGTGGAGTGCATAAGAGTCATTTAGACCGGAAGAAGTCGGATTAAGACTTTTATAATATATTGTTGTTGATAATCAGAACTTTAAGTATTGAGTGCTAAGACTTTTAATAGTGCGATTTAGTAGGAGTTAAGCGACTTTTCGCCTTAACTTTGCATCAAATCAAAAAACAAAAAGTCTTATGAAAAGTACATTCAGAACAATGACAATCGTAGCGTGTTTTGCACTTGTATCTCTTACTTCATGTTACTTCCCCGGAAGCGACCAGTATAAAATAAAGTCGGCAACTAAGGAATATGTTAAGTCGCAGTTAGGTGAAGGTGAGAAATTCCGTTACGGATACCTGGAGCGTAAGTGCGGTCGTAACGTAGACGGCAAATTTTGCAAGTATGCCGAAGTGCACTATGAGGTAATAAACGCGTCGGGCGAAATTTCAGAGAAAATGCTCTTTCTGCTGATGTCGGAACATTGCGATTCCGTATTGGATATCTCGGAGGAGAGAGACAAGGAGTGGACCAATAAAGAATCTCTTTCGTCAGAAGAGATAAAGGCAATCATCGAGTCAGCTTTAAAAGACAAACTCTAAACGCCGACATTTATGAAAAAGATTCTTGTTATAGCTATCATATACCTATTGGGTAGCTTTGCCGCAGCGGCGCAAACAGTGAAAGTGAACGGTACGGTAATAGACGAGCAGAACCGGCCGGTGGAATTTGTCAATGTAGCCCTGATTTCCTTACCCGACTCTTCATTCGTTACGGGAAGCACTACGAATGGAAAAGGTAAATTCATTCTGAAAACCGCCACCGGTTCAGATTTCCTGCTGAAATTCTCCTACATCGGTTATATCGACGAGCAGATTGTCATCAAGAACCCCCAAGGCACTGTAGAGATGGGGGATATCATCTTGAAAGAACAGTCGGTAGCGCTGGACGAGGTGGTGATATCGGGCAGCAATATCACGCAGAAAGTAGACCGCATGGTTGTAGTACCTACCGCCACTGCCATGAAGAATTCCTACAATCCCTACGACCTGATGCTGAACCTTGCCATTCCGCACTTGAAGGTGGATGCTCTTGGCAAAGGCCTGGAAGCCAATGGCGGTAGTGTACAGACACGTATCAACGGTATTGTGGCTACCTCCACCGAAGTGGCAGCCCTCCTGCCCAAGGAGATTGTAAGAATAGAATTCATTGAAAATCCGGGAGAGCGCTATGGCGACAGCAGCCTGGGGGCTGTGGTAGACATCATTGTCCGCCGCCGCGAAACGGGCGGACTGGTCAATATACAAGCCACTAATGCTCCCCACATATTGTTTAGCGAGGACAATGTGGTGGCCAAGTTCAATCATAAAAAGTCACAATGGGGATTGTTCTATAACTTGTCTGCCCGTAACTTCAAGAAAACGTATACGGATATAGATGAGACATATGTGTTGGAAAATAAGACGATACATCGTGTGCAGGAGGGGCTTCACGACCAAAACAAGCACTTTACCCACAATATCGACCTCTCTTACAATCTGACGGAGCAGGATAAGTACGTATTCAACGTCGTGTTCCGCAACAGTATCTATGATGCTCCCTCTCTGAACCAGTCGAACAAGCTGTATGATGCTGCGGATGCCGATAACTATATCTTCTCCGGACTGAAGAACAAGCAGTCCGGCTACACTCCTTCGCTCGACCTTTATTACCAGCGTACATTACCGAAGAATCAGATGCTTACGATGAGCGTGACCGGTACGCTGATGCACACCGACAATAACAGGCTCTACCACGAATATACTCCTCAAGCCGAAGACCTGGCGATGCTTGAAACCGATGTGACGGGAAACAAGCGTTCCATCATCGGTGAAGCCATCTACGACAAGCGTTTCAAGTCCCTCGTATTCAGTTCCGGATTGCGGCACTACCGGATGTATGCCAGGAACGAGTATGCAGGCTCCTCACCCGTCGTTTCGGAAATGAACCAGGCAAAGACAGCGGCGTTTGCCGAGGTGCAGGGAAATATCAAGAAAGTGAGTTATGGTGTGAGTGCCGGATTGACCCGCTCTTATTTCAAGGAAGGAGGGGAGGAACATACCTATTACACCTTTACCCCCACTGTCCGTCTGAACTTCTCGCCGCACAAGAACGGCAACATCAACTATCGGTTCAATGTCGAACCCAAGATTCCTTCGCTCAGTGCGTTGACCAATGTGGAGCAGGCGATAGATACCATCCAGATAGTACGCGGCAATCCGGCATTGGAGACTTACAGTGTCTTTAACAATACGTTGAACTACTCCTATATGAAGCAGAAGTTCGTCTTCATGCTGAATGTGACACATGGCTATCACAAGAATATCATCATGGAGAGTGTGTTTGCCGAGGGAGACAAGTTGGTTTCGATGAGCGAGAACCAGCGTTCTGCACAGTTTCTGCGCTTTGGCCCTTCTTTCACATTCCGCGGACTGAACATTGGTAGTCTGAAGAATTTCCTGACGCTGAGTATAGATGGTGGATTTACACGTTACTGGTCTAACGGCAATACCTATACCCATACGTATAATGACTTCTATTACAATCTGGTTGCCGTGTTCAATTATAAGCAGTTCTCTCTGTTGGGACAATTCAGTAAAAGGGCGAACGAACTGATGGGCGAAACGATTTATAAGGGCGAGAATCAGACTGCCATTCTGGCCACTTATACCCACAAGCGCCTGCAGCTGGGGGTAGGGATGATGTTCCCGTTCACCAACAACTACAAGACGGGTAAGGAACGGGTAAGCAAAGTGGCACCCTATACCTCGTGGAGCCATGCGAAAGAGATAGGACAGATGGCGGTTATCAAGCTGAGTTATAACTTCGAGTTCGGCAAGCGTTACAAATCATCCGACAGACGCATCAATAACAGCGACAATGAGTCGGGTATTCTGAATGTAGATAAATGATAGTTGTTCCCGTGCTTCGGAGATGTGGGGCGTACAAAAAACGAAGGACTTCCTCGCGGGAGTCCTTCGTCATCTTTATAGGTAATTATTTGAGAGAGAATTTAGTTTAGGCTTATAATTATTAATCTTAAAGTCTATATTTTCCAATGTTAGAGCTTATACAGTCCTTTCTTCGGATAATCCAGTTCCGGATTGCCCTTGTAGCCTACACTGCCACTTCCGCTGGTGCGTACTTTCAGGAAATCTGTGGCATGGCACTTGATGTCGCCTGAACCGGCAACACTGGCGGATGCTTTCTTGGCAACGAAATCGGAAGCAAACAAATCACCCGAACCTGCCACACTGTATTCAGCTTCTTGGGTGCTGCCACTCAGGATAGCGGTGCCCGAACCGGCAACGGATGCTTTGGTGAAGTTGGCCGTTACGTTGTTCAGCTTCATGTCACCTGAACCTGCAACGGATACTTGGAGGTCATTGCAAGTGATGTCGCTGCTGTTGATGTCTCCCGAGCCTGCGATGGAAATATCGAGGTCTATGCAGGAGATGTTGTTTCCACTGATGTCACCCGAACCGGCTACGGAAATTTTGAGGTTGTCCGTCTTCAGTCCGTTTTTCAGTTCCACGTCTCCCGAACCTGCCACGGCAATGCCGTTCAACTTTTCTGCGGACACACGTACTTCCAGTTTATTGTAGGATACGCTGACATTCTTCTTGAAGCCGATGTAGAGAGTATTGTCCTTGACACGGATATCCAGTAAGTCTACAATGTTGTCCGAGGTGTATACTTCCACTGTCGGTTTGCCGGACTTCTGCGTGTAGGTCACGTCGGGGCTGCCGGCTACACTCAGCTTGGTGAAGTTGTTCACTTTTATGTCTTTGGTTACATAGTTCTTGCTTGCCTTGACCGTCTTGCTGCCGAAGCCTCCGGAACGGTATGTGTGTTGTTGTGAACAAGCGGTTGTACTGAATGCCAATAAGGCGATTGCGATAAATGTTGTTAGAGCTTTCATATTTTTTTGTTTTTTGTGATTCAGTATTTATTAGTTAGACGTGATTTGCCTTGAAAAAGTTGCATGTAGAAATGCTTTTTTCAAAGGACGCTCGGTCATCATACTTTAATCAATTATTGTGCCACAAGTGTAAGTCGCTGATAACTAAAGTGTAATAACTTTTACATAGTGTTCATTATCGGACACTCCGTCCGCTTTTGTCAGGTGTTTGCTTGCTTTTTTGGACGATTCTTTGTTCATTTGCAAAGCCTCTTCCCCGCCCCTTCCTACGGGAGAGGCTTTGATTTATGACAGTAAACCGCATTATAGAAGATAAAGAGCTAGGTCCTTTGTTTGTCCGGGTCAATGCCCGGGCACGGCGTCTCACTTTCCGTACAAAGGAGGATGGAATTCACGTGACCGTGCCTCCCCGGACTTCTCTTGCCGAGGTAGAGAATGCCATCGAGCAGCTTCGTCCGCGTTTGAGGGCTGCCAGACAGAAGCAGGTCAGAAAGCTGATTGATTTGGATTACCGCATTGATACGGAGTTCTTTAAACTGACGTTGGTCAGCGGACAACGGGAACGGTTCTTGTCCCGTTCGGAATTGGGGGAAATGCAGATAATCTGTCCTCCTGATGCCGATTTCTCGGATGAGAAGTTGCAGGCTTGGCTGCGCAAGGTAATTGAGGAAGCTTTACGGCGAAATGCGAAGATTATTCTTCCGCCCCGTCTGTATATGCTTTCCATGCAGCACAACCTTCCTTACAAGAGTGTGAAGATAAATTCCAGCAGCGGGCGTTGGGGAAGCTGTTCGGCACAAGGCAATATCAACCTTTCCTATTATCTGGTACTTCTTCCCAAGCATCTGATAGACTACGTGCTACTGCACGAACTGGCACATACCCGCGAGATGAATCACGGGGAGCGTTTCTGGGATTTGCTCGACCGGATGACTGATGGAAAGGCACAAGCATTGAGAGCGGAGCTTCGGAAATATCAAACGAAAATAAATGGTTAGAGATTAGTATGGACGGTAAGTAGTTCCTTGTTTTACAGACAGTGATACTGCAAAACTACTGCATACCTCTTGCACTGTCACTGCACTCCTTTTGCAGTGCTGCTGCAATACCTTTGCAGTGACACTGCAACTGTTTTGCAGTAACGCTGCAAAAGGTATGCAGTATCGCTGCAGTGTCACTGCAGGAGTTGTGTAATGTCTTTGCAGTAGCACTGCAAAAGTTATGTGATGTCTTTGTAGTGGCTGTTGGTAAGCCAGGAAAAAGCTTGTTGACTCCGAAATATGAGAGCAAAATGCTTCACAACTTTTTATCCCTAATTTTTTGCCAGCTGCTTCACCTCTTCCCCTTCCTTCTCGAACCGGTATTCGCCCCCTTTTTCGCTTAGCTCAAATAAGGAAAGCTTTTCAGTTGCATTGTTTACAATCATGAGTGCGTTTTGCTCGGCAAAGCGTTTCACTTCGATGGTGAAAGGTTCTTCTGCAATGGTGCGGTTCACCAGCAGGCTGTCGTTGATGAATATGGAAGTGGAATCTCCGGCAAATCCTTTCGTCAGTGTGATGGTGTATGTCTCGATGAAGTTGCGTTCTCCTTCTTTCCGTTGTTGCAGCCTCATGCTCATGTAGACAAAGATGACAACTACAAAAATCACGGCGAAAGCAAGGATGCCGTTGCCTATCATAAACTGCTTGTTGGTATTCAGTCGGTGTGCCATGGATAAAAAGTTTTTTTAAGAATGGTACAAATGTAATGAATAAATTTGAACCGACTGGTTTTTTACTTGCTGTATTCGCTCGGCGTCGCCCCGAATTGTTTCTTGAAGCTGGTCGAGAAATGGGACAGTGTACTGAATCCCGTCATGTCCGCTATCTCTGAGATGGTATATTTCCCTTCCTTTATCAATTTGGCGGCACGGTTCAGCTTGTAGGTCTTGAAGAATACGCTGGGGTTCTCACCCGTCAGCCCCTTTACCTTGTAATAGAATTTGGTGCGGGAGATTTTCAGCAGCTCGGTCATGCGCGCCACGTCCAGTTCCGGATTGGAGAGTTCGTTTTCCATCAGGTGGTAAAGTTCGGTCATGAAGGTGTTGTCTTGCGGGGAGAGCACGTTCTCCTCAATCTCATCCGTTTGGGTGGAACGGCTCAGGAGACTGCGCACTTTCTCACGGTTCTTCAGCTGGGATTTGATAAGCGCCAGCAGGTAGTTGGGCTCGAAAGGTTTCGTTACGTAGGCATCTGCACCGGTATTCAGACCTTCCACCTGGTTCTCTACAGTAGCTTTGGCTGTTACCAGTATCACGGGGATGTGGCATAGTTGCAAGTCTTCCTTTATCTGTCGGCAGAGGTCGTAACCGTTTCTTCCGGGCATCACTACATCGCTCAGTACGAGGTCGGGAGCTTCTTCGCTCATGGCTTTGAAGGCGCTGTCGGCATCGAAGCGGCAGACAACGTTGTAGACGGGAGAAAGCAGGGCCTTCAGGTAGTGGGCCACTTCCGTATCATCGTCTACCACCAGCAGGGTTTGCTTTTGTTGCCGGATGCTCTCTGTGTTTTCCAGTTGATACTGTTCTTCCGTTTGTATCGGAAACGCCTTGTTCTGTTCTTCTTCGGGGAGGGTACATTCTTCGGGGGTATAGGAGAGGTCATTCACCGGCAGCAGCAGGGTGAAGACGGCTCCGCTTCCTTCGGTACGGTTACCGGCTTTCAGGTAGCCGTGATGCAGCAGCGCCAGGCTGCGGGCGTAGTACAAGCCGATGCCGGTTCCCCAGTTATAGGTGCCTTTGGATTGATTGTCCAGTTGGTAGTAGCGTTCGAATACCTTCTCCAACTGTTCCTCGGGGATTCCGTTCCCGCTGTCGGCCACGGCAACTTTGACGTATTGCGTGTCGATGTCTTTGTCGGTCAGCGTAAAGAGACGCGCAGCCTCTTCGCGGGTAATGACGTCGAAGCACAGTTCCACTTTCCCACCGTTCGGAGTGAACTTCAAGGCGTTTGAAAGCAGGTTTCCTACAATCTTGTCCAGCTTGTCCACGTCCAGCCACATGAGGAAAGTATCCTCCAGGCCATAAGTGTTCAGTGCGATGCCTTTCTCGTTGGCGTTGATGCGGAAAATATCTACAAAGCGTTGCAGTTGCGAGATGATGTCAGTCCGTTTCACTCGCAGCTTCAGGGTGTCATTCTCCAGTTTGTTGAAGTCCATCAGCTGGTTCACCAGACGGAGCATGCGCCCCACACTGCGTTGTACGATGTAAAGCAGTTGTTTGTTTTCTCCCTCTATCTTGGGACTTTCGCAAAGTTGTGTCACCGGGCCCGAAATCATGGTGAGCGGGGTGCGGAACTCGTGCGAGATGTTGGCAAAGAAACTCATGTTCATGCGGTTCACCCGTTGTTCCTGCTCCTTCTCAAGTTTGGCACGCCGGGTGGTTTCTTTTTCCTGCTTGATACGTAGCCAGGCACGGATGAAGATACCGATGATGGCGGCGGCAATAAGCAGATAGATACACCATGCCCACCACGTTTGCCAAGGGGCGGGCTTTACGATGACGCGTATGGAATTCTCCCTTTCTACAATGCTCTTGTCGTTATTGGTTATTTTAACTTTGAAGGTGTAGGTACCGGCAGGCAGATTGGCATAGTAGGCCTCGCGGTTGTTGCGGGCATCAATCCAATATTTGTCGAAACCGTCCATCTTGTAATAATAATGTACGCGTTCATATTCGCAGTAGTCCAGTGCGGCAAAGGAGATGCTGAAACCATTCTGATTGTGGTCCAGGCAGATGTCCGGTCGGTAGGAGAGGTGCTTGTCTATACTTTCGCTGTCTTGTGGGCGTGCCAACCGGTTGTGTATCTTCAAATCCTCGAAGAGCAGTGGAATTTCCCGTTTGGTACTTACGTCCATAGGGTTGAAGAAAGTCAGCCCGTGCGTACCGCCAAAAACAAGTGTCCCGTCGGGCAGGCGGCATGAAGAACGGTCGTAAAACTGATTGCCGCCTATGCCGTCGGCGGCATAGTAGTTGGTAAATTTCCCTACGGTGCGGTCATATTTGCCCAGCCCGTATTGTGTGCCTGCCCATATATTGCCTTGTGCATCTTCCTCAATGCAAGAGATGTCCCGGCAGGGTGTACCCTCTATGGTCTCGATTTTTCCGGTGGCGGCAGAATAGTGCAGCAGTCCGTTGCTGACGGTCCCAATCCATACATCTCCACGACTGTCTTCGAAGATGTCGGTAGGGATGAATACTGAACGTTGGATACAAGCTTGCCAGTCGGTGTTCTCGAATGGTACTTCAGCGCTTTCCCAATTGTCGGGATTGATTTGCATGACTGGGTTCATGAAGGCAGTGGTCCACATCTTTCCGTTGTTGCGTGGAAGGAGTCCGGGTATGAAGGTTCCCGTCCAGGAAAATACTTTTGTTTGGACAAATTCTTTTTCTTTACGCTTTTTGGCATAAAGTTTAGGGCTGTATGTACCCACCCAAATTGTTCCACAACGATCTTGTGCAAACGACAGTGGTAGGAAGATGTCATGAATAGACTCTGTCTTCAGTATGCCGTTTTTATAGCTGCATTTCATCACCTTGCTCGCATAGAGGGCCGCCAGCCAGATGTAGCCCTCATCATCTACGAATACGCGTGTGATGTCCGGTTTGTCGGTAGCGCTTTTTCCCGGAAGTCCAGCCGAGTCCACTTCTTTCACTTCGTGGCTGTCCATGTTGTAAACGTACAGCCCGTCTATCATGGTGGCCATCCAGAGATTTCGCTCCTTGTCCACTGCCACGGACAGCACTGACTTTCGGTTCAGGTATGAGCTGAGATGATTATTGGTGTTGAAACGTTCTTTATAGTTGTAACGCACGACATAGCCTTGGTCTACAGAGCCTATCCACAGGTTTTTCTGTGAGTCGGTAAACATGGTGCTTATCTTGAAGTGAGGCACTTCGAAGGGAAAACCGTTTTCGCTCTGATGTATCACGTATCCTTCCACGTAGTTGTAGAGAAACATTCCTTGTTGGTCGGTATTCAGCAGCAGGCTGTTGCTGCCGTAAGGGTGGATGTAGTTGACGTTGGCATGCAGCAGCAACGGATGGCTCCGAAGGGCTTGGGGTGTTTCCTTGAATTTGTGCGTATGTGTGTCGAACAATGTTATCTGGCGGTTTCCCGCCAGCCATAGGATTCCGTTGGTGTGCATGAAGAAGTGGGTGGGAAAAATGCCTTGCATTGGAATGGAGTCTTCCAGCGCTAGTGTGGAGGAGTTGTAGCGGCGCAGAGACAGTGGGGTCACTGCCCACAGTTTGTTGCTCTGGTCTATGAAGCAGCGGTTGTTGAAGGTATAGTTTGGGTCAAATATCTTGATGGGTACGTCAAATTTGTGTGTTTGTGGATTATATACGGCAAGGTTGTGCATCATGTTCAGAAAAATCTTTCCGTCTTTGTTCTCGAGTATTTGGATGCCGTTTTTATTGGGGAAGTCCAGTGGGATATTTTGGAAATTATCTTTGTCTGTGTATAGGCTGGTTCCATTTACGGTGACTACCCACAACCGGCCTTGTGAATCACGGAAGAGGTCGTTGATTTGATTATCGGGTATATCCAGCGAGTCATCCGTACAGTAATACTGATGATATTCGTGTACATTATATTTGTTTACCCCTCGTGAAGTTCCTATCCAAATGTGTCCTTGTGCATCTTCGGCAAAGGCGGTGACCTTCTGATTGGAGAGGTCATTGGTGATGACGGGGCTTTCGATGCTGCCTTCCGGTGTGGGCTTTGTGTCCGACGGATTGCACGCGGTGATTAAACACAATAGAAGTAAGTATTTAATGTATTTCATAATATATAGTGTAGACTAAAAGCATTGGCATGTCATCCATTTGTTTTGTTCAACGAATCTCTGCATTACGATGCGAAAATACTCATAAAAATTGAGAGAGAGACTGCCGGAGAGCATGTTTTGAACAAATCTGCAAACATTTGAACATTGGAGAAAGCTGTTTTGAACATCGGGGAAAGCCGTTTGGATAACGTAGAAAATCCTTCTGGGGAGAATGTGCTAATATTGCAATCATAAAAACATAAAACTAATACATAATATGAAAAAGCAATTCTTGTCAGTGTTAGCATTCTCCGCCATCCTACTTTCCTCGTGCGGAGGGACAGCTAAAATAGAGAAAGCATCTGCTTGTGGGCAGGAGGGGGAGATTACGGCTTCTTCGGCAACCGCCATTGCCGAGACCGAATCAGGAAAAGTAGCCGGATATGTGGAAAATGGTATCTATATATATAAAGGTATCCCATATGCCAAAGCCGAACGTTTTATGCCGCCCGTGGCCGCTGATAAATGGGAAGGCGTCCGCAGCAGCCGTGCCTATGGCCCTACTTGTCCGCAAGGCAAGCGCATGGGATGGTACAGCGACGAGCAGGCGTTTGCCTTCAACTGGGATGACGGTTATCCTGACGAGAATTGTCTGCGGGTGAATATCTGGACACCGGGACTGAAAGACGGGAAGAAACGCCCCGTCATGGTGTGGCTGCATGGTGGAGGTTATTCCGCCGGCAGTGGTCAGGAGCTTCCCTCGTATGACGGAACAAATCTGGCAAAGAAAGGGGATGCAGTGGTTGTGACGCTGAATCATCGTCTCAACGTCCTGGGTTTTCTCGACCTTTCCGCCTATGGCGATAAATATGCAAAATCGGGCAATGCCGGACTGCTTGATCTGGTGGCGGCACTGCAATGGGTGAATAAGAATATAGAATCCTTCGGTGGAGATGCTCGGAATGTTACCATTTTCGGTCAATCCGGTGGAGGAGGCAAGGTCTCTACGCTACTTGCCACGCCATCGGCGAGAGGCTTGTTCCATAAAGCCATTGTACAAAGCGGATCTATGCTTCGCACGATGGAGCAAAAGTATTCTCGTCGCATTGGCAGTGCCGTGATGGAAGAACTTGGTCTGAAGGCTTCGCAGATAGACGAACTCTGCAAGATGCCGTATGACAAGGTGCTTGCCGCCGGTGACAAGGCGATAGCCAAAGTGCGTGCAGAGGCAGAGAAGGAGGGGGTGTCTTCCTTCATTTTTGGCTGGGCGCCTACGGTGGACGGCGATGTACTGCCCGTACAGCCTTTCGACCCTCAAGCTCCAGCACAAAGCAAGGGCATTCCGGTAATGATTGGCACTACTCTGCACGAATTTACCATGAGTACTTATGTCCCCGCTTTTCGTACCATTACCAAAGAAAAAGCGGTGGAATTCCTGCAAAAGAAATACGGCGAACGTACGGACGAGTTCCTTACCGCTTTCGAGAAAGCCTACCCCGGCTATCAGCCTAAAGATTTGGTGGATGTGGACTTCGTGTTCCGTCCCGGTGCTGTGGAGCAGGCTAAACTGAAAGCTGCGCAGCAGGGTGCTCCGGTCTATATGTACATGTTCGCGTGGGAATCGCCCGTACTTGACGGCATGTTTCGCAGCACGCACTGCATGGACATTCCCTTTGCCTTCAACAATGTAGTGCGCCACGCTTCCATGACCGGGGGTGGCGCTGAAGCACAAGCTTTGGGCGAAAAGATGAGCAGCGCGTGGTTGAACTTTGCCCGTACGGGCAATCCCAATGCCGAAGGGTTACCCGAGTGGGAACCTTATACCGCAGAAAAGGGAGCAACGATGATTTTCAATAACGATTGCCAAGTGAAGTATAACCATGACAAGGAACTGCTGGAGGTAGTGATGGCATTTCCTACACGTGGGTTCTGACACTTTCTTAAGAAACCTTTTATTATTAACATAAATCTAATTTAATCAAATGAAACAAAATCTGAAGCAAACAGCTCGGAAGAGACTTGCAGCTATGGCACTCTTCCTATTGATCTGTCTTCCTTTCAGTCTGGCACAAGCCCAGACTATAAAGGTGAACGGTAGGGTTACTGACGACCTGAATGAACCGATGATTGGCGTGAGTATCTTTGAGAAAGGCACTACCAACGGTGTCATTACGGATATGGACGGCAACTACTCTTTGTCTGTGAAAGAAGGAGCGACGATTGTCTATTCCTACATCGGCTACCTGACACAAGAAAAGAAAGCAGTGGCAGGAGTAATGAATGTGATATTGAAAGAAGACACTAAAACGCTGGATGAAGTGGTGGTGGTAGGTTATGGCGTGCAGAAGAAAAGTTCACTGACCGGTGCCGTATCTTCGGTAAAATCAGAAGATATGGAAGCACGTACCATTACCCGTGCTGAGCAGGCATTGCAGGGTAAAACTGCTGGTGTGCAAGTGCTCAGTGCATCTGCTAAACCGGGTGCTTCTCCACAGGTGCGTATCCGTGGAATAAGTTCTAACGGCTCTTGCGATCCGCTGTATGTAGTGGATGGACGTATTGCCAGCGATATTGGTGGTATTGACCCTAATGACATTGAGTCTATGGAAGTTTTGAAGGATGGTGCTTCTGCAGCTATCTATGGCGCTGCTGCCGGTAACGGTGTAGTATTGATTACTACAAAGAAAGGAAAAGGAAACGGTAAAATCACATACGATTTTCAATATACTTCACAGAGTTTGGGTAAAGTACCCGAAGTAATGAATGCTGCGCAGTATAAGGAATTCTTCTTGGAAAACAAGAAGCTTACCCAGAGTGCTTTTGATACCTATTGGGATGGAAAAACCGATACGGATTGGGTCGATGAGGCTTTTGAAAACAGTTCGATGGTACGTCATAATGTGACTTTCCAAGGTGGTAGCGACAGAGGTTCTTTCTATCTGTCATTGTCCCACCTTGATAACGACGGTATGATTGTCGGCAATGCCGATACTTATGAACGACTCACGGGAATGGTAAATGCCAGCTGGAAAATCAAACCTTGGCTGGAGGTAGGTACCAATAATCAGATTGAGCACTACAAAACTCAGTCCGTAGCCGAGGGCAATGAGTATGGTAGCATGATGCTTTCTGTATTACAATTAGACCCTCTGACCAAGCCTCTTTATCCTATTGATGACTTGCCGTTGAATATGGCTACCATCTATAAGGATCATAAGAATATGTTGGGCGATGGAAACGGCAACCTTTATGGTGTATCAGCTTTCACTGGCAATGCCGAAGCTATCAATCCTTTTGCCATGCGTGACAACTCTTATACCAAGAACAGAGGCTTTAATATCAATGGTTCTACTTATTTGAATTTTATGCCTATCAAGGGGCTTACCGTTACTTCTCGTCTTTCTTATCGTTTGGCTTCAACTTCCTCTTATGGCGTGGGGCAATCTTATTACTATACTGACAAGGCTAAACGTGATTGGGTGGAGGTTTCGGCTTCGGATTATAGCCCAACCTATTATCAGTGGGAGAACTTTTTGAACTACACCCGTTCTTTTGGCAAACACAACGCAACATTGATGTTGGGAACTTCTTATAGTCAGAGCCGTTCTTATGGCGTTAGCGGAAGTAAGAAGGGATATAATGAAGATACTACAGATATGTGGGGAAATGTGATTAACAGAGTTTCGCATTTGGGTTTCTTGCAGAATGATCCTAATTTCTTCTACTTTGCCTATGCTACATCTGATGCTGTAAAGGATGTAAGTGGTGGTGAGCCTACCTATACTCGTAAATTATCTTACTTCGGACGTTTGAATTATGACTATGCCGGAAAGTACATGGCTCAGTTCTCACTGCGTGCCGATGCTGCTGACCTCTCTGTGTTGCCAAAGAACAAACGTTGGGGCTATTTCCCGGCAGTTTCTTTGGGTTGGGTTCTTTCGGAGGAAAATTTTATGAAAGGAACTGAAGACTGGCTGTCACAATTAAAGCTCCGTGCCAGTTGGGGACAGAATGGTTCTACTGCATCATTGGGCGGTTATAAATGGAATGTATCAATTGGTGCTACCGGGCATTTGGCTGTAGGTGATAATAATAATTTCTCTTACATCAATGGTTATGCTCCCTCTGCTACCGGTAATGACGGACTTAAATGGGAAACTTCTGAACAAACCAATATAGGTATTGATGCCCGTTTCTTGAATAGCCGTTTGACTGTTACAGCCGATTATTTCCATAAAAAGACAAAAGACCTGATTGTTTCGGGCATTAAGGCTTCAACTGTAGTAGGTAACAGTTTCTCGCCAGTTAATGCCGGTAATATTACGAACAAGGGGTTTGAATTGGAACTGGGATGGCAAGATCGTATTGGTGACTTTGCTTATGGTGTCCGTGCCAACGTTGCTACATTGAAGAATAAAGTGACCAAGATGCATGAGTCTTTATCAAGTATTGATGGGGCTACTTATGTGACTTATGGAGCCATTACTCGTTTTGAGGTAGGTAAGCCCGCGTGGTATTTTTATGGTTATGATTTCATGGGTGTGGATTCAAAAACCGGTGAGCCAATCTTTAGAGATATTGATGGTGTAGAAGGTATTACGGATAATGATAAGACAGAAATTGGTAAGGGAATTGCCGACTATACTTATGGTATTACCTTGAATGCAGCTTGGAAGGGATTTGATTTTATCTTGTTTGGTACGGGTTCTCAAGGTAACGATGTGTTCTGTGGCTTGAACCGTGTGGATTACAATTTGAATCAGCTGACTTATTTTACAAAAAACCGCTGGACAGAAAGCAATCGCAATGGGAAGACTCCTGCATCAGGCGCTACAGATTATACCAAGTATCTGACTTCTTCCGGTTGTGTATTTGACGGTTCTTATTTTAAAATTAAACAGATTCAGTTAGGTTATTCTTTCCCGAAGCAACTGATTAAGAAGGTAGCAATTGAAAATCTACGTATATATGGCTCACTTGAGGACTTCTTTACTTTTACAGACTATCCTGGTTTTGACCCTGAAGTTACCGGTGTCGGAAATTCATTAGGTGTGGATAAAGGTAGTTATCCTAATTCAAAGAAGGTTGTTCTTGGTTTGAGTGTGACATTCTGATTTTTATGAACTTATTAAAATGAAAAACATATGAAATTAAGATATTCTTTAATGCTCGGAGCGCTCCTTATATTGGCTGGCACTTCGTGTGAAGACAAATTGGATATACCTCAAAAAGGTGTATTGGACTTTTCCACTTATTATAAAACTGACGAACAAGCTCAAGCAGCGGCTGATGCGCTTTATATACAACTCAAGGGTACATACTATAACTATACGATGATGAAGAATGCCCTTTCGGACGATGTTTGGGCAGGTGGTGGTGGTCGTAATGACAATGCAGAGCTGGAAGGCTGTAATGAATATTCATTTGGCTCAGACCAAAGTTTTATCGGAGGCGTATGGGAAAGCTACTATCAGCTTATTTATAAGGCGAATGTGATTCTGGGACGTGTTGAGCCTGATACTGATTTGAAGAAGAAGGCTTGTGCTGAAGCCAAGTTCTTCCGTGCTTTTGCTTATTTTGATTTAGTTTCTATGTGGGGTGATGTACCATTGGTAGACCATGAACTTGATAAATCCGAATATCAGTTGGCTCGTTCGCCTAAGGCTGATATTTGGGCGTTGATAGAGCGGGACCTGACTGAAGCTATCAATTCAGGACTCTTGGAGGAAAAGAAGAGTGTAGATGATAAAACGACATGGCGTGTTACCAAGCAGTTGGCACAAGCTATATTGGGTAAAGCTTATTTATGGCAAGAAAAATTCCATGAAGCTGCTGTTGTCTTGAATGAGGTTAGAGCTAGCGGTAAGTATAAACTTTATGATGGAAATTATGAGGATATCTTGACCTACAAGGCTGAGTATAATTGTGAAAGTATGCTCGAAAGTAACCGTATTTTTGATGCAAGTAATTCCATGGATGAGTTCAGTTTCTTTGAGGTGATGAATCATTGGCGCACTGATAAGTTGGATATGTCTGGCTCTAACAATCAGTTTAATGGTACCGGATGGGGATTTATGGTTCCTCAGAAAAAGTTGTATGATGCATTTGTTCAGGAAGAGGGTGTAGATGGTTATCGGTTGAATCAGACAATGAAAACCTATGACCAAATTACTCAATTGGGTGTCAAGGTTGCCAAAGGGCAGAGTTTGATTAATGAAGGTTATTTCATGTGGAAACGTCGCTTCTCGAATGTAGAATCTCCTGCTGGGTTCTGGTGTTCATATAATAACTATCGTTGGATGCGTTATGCTGAAGTCTTGTTACTGGCAGCTGAAGCAAACCTGAAGGATGGCAATCAATCCGAAGCTGATGCTTGCTTGAATGAGGTGCGTCAGCGTGCAAGATTGGATGCTAAGACAGCTACCCTGGATGCCATTAAATTGGAAAAGAGACTGGAACTCTGTTCTGAATATACCCGTTATCAGGATATTATCCGTTGGAAAGATGCGGAGGCTTTGCTTAAGGATCAGGGTGAAAGAACACCTATCTTGTCAAATAAGGCAGGAAAAGATGAGCCGGATAATGTAGCGGTAGAATACATTCAGTATAACAAGGATAAAACGCGTTATGGTTTCAAGGAAAGACATTATTTGTTGCCTATTCCGGCAAAGGAGATCCGCTTGAATCCGAATATGGAACAAAATGCAGGTTGGTAAAGCGTATAAAGAATCAAAATCTAACTTCGTCGTCTGATGCAGATAAACAAAATTAGATTTTTCTAACTGATTAATTGTTTGTAGAAGAAGTCCCCCGTGGGAATCAGCTAATTGTACGGGGGCTTCTTTTGTGGCTTTTTAAATATAATATATATGAGAAGATTGTCAATTACTTTATTTTCACTCTGTCTGGCATCTGCCTTGACTGCACAGACGACCGGTTCGAATCAGTCAGTCAGACTGCGTGCCGACAATATCGACGAAGTGGTCAGTGCTATGACCCTCGAAGAGAAGGTACACCTCGTCATCGGTTGTGGGATGTCGATGGGAAGTGATACCAAGTTTCCCGGAACAGCGGGACGTACTTACGACATTCCCCGACTGGGTATCCCTTCCGCCTATCTTGCCGACGGACCGCACCGGTTGGCGATGGCTGCCAAGCGGGAATTCGACAGCCGTACTTATCATGCTACGGAATTCCCTTCCAGCACCACGGTGGCAGCTACTTTCAATCCGGATGCAGCCCATAAGGTGGGACGTACTTTGGGTATGGAAGTGAAGGATTATGGTTTGGATGTGTTGCTGGCACCGGGTGTCAACCTGATGCGAAATGTGCTTTGCGGACGTAACCATGAATATTATTCGGAAGATCCGGTGTTGGCTGGTAAAATGGCTGCTGCCTATATCAATGGAGTCCAGAGCCGGGGGACAGGTACCTGCCTGAAACACTTTGCCGTGAACAACCAGGAGACCAACCGCAATAACAACGACTCTCGCCTGACACAGCGCCCCTTGCGCGAGCTGTATTTGAAGTGCTTCGAGATTGCTGTCAAAGAGTCTCAGCCCTGGAGCGTGATGACCGCCTACAATAAGGTGAACGGCAAATATACCTGCGAGGACCGCGAACTGACAGAAGACATCCTCCGCGACGAATGGGGATTCAAGGGACTGGTGATGTCCGACTGGAATGCCGGAAAAGATGCCGTGACCTCCATCGTAGCAGGAAACGACATGCTTCAACCGGGGCAAGACCGCCAGTATAAAGCTATTTTGGAAGCCGTAGAGAACGGTACACTGGATTTGGCACTCCTCGACCGCAGCGTGAAGCGTGTGCTGGAGTTTGTGGTCAAGAGCCATACCTTTGCCGGCTACGAGTATCCCAATAAAACCGATTTGGAGGCTCATGCGCAAGTAGACCGTGAGATAGGTGCGGAAGGTATCGTGCTGCTGGATAACAAGCAGGCGCTACCCATGGCTGCCGGCATCAAAAAAGTGGCCCTTTATGGAACTACTTCCTATGACATGGTTCCTGCCGGCATGGGCTTTGGCAGTACGGGCATCGGCTATTACACGGTTTCTATGGTAGAAGGTTTGCGCAATGCGGGCTACATCGTGGACAAAGAATTGCTGAACTGCTACAAGAAGCATATGGCCGACGAGCAGAAACGGCTCTTTCCTCACGGAAAACCGCCTTTCGCCTTTACTCCGCTGCCCCGTGCCGAGGAGTTCCTGCCCACTGCCGAGGAACTGGCTGCACAAGTGAAGGCCAACGACATTGCCGTGCTTACGCTGGGGCGTGTCAGTGGCGAGGGCTGTGACCGCCGTGTGGAAGATTTCCTCCTGAAGGAGAACGAATTGGCTCTGATTAAGCAAGTGTCTGCCGCTTATCGTGCTGCAGGCAAGAAACTGGTGGTGGTTCTCAACATCTGCAGCCCGGTGGAGACTGCTTCTTGGAAGGGACTGGCAGATGCAGTGGTTTGTGCCTTCCAGCCGGGACAAGAGGTGGGTAATTGTATCACGGACATCCTGACCGGAAAGGTGAATCCTTCGGGCAAGTTACCCATGACGTTTGCCGTGAAATATGGCGATGCGCCGTCGGATGCTAACTTCCCTTTTGATTACGAGTTCAAGATGCCGTCGTTTGCTATGGGTACCGGCATGAACTTCAAGTCCGAAAAGAAAGAGGAGAAACCGAAGGAACCGGAGAAAAATGTGGATTTCACCAACTATGAAGAGGGAATCTATGTGGGTTATCGCTATTTCGACACTTTCGGTAAAGAGGTTTCCTATCCGTTCGGTCATGGTTTGAGCTATACTGCTTTTGACTATGCGGTAGAGAACGCCAAAATGGATGCCGACCGCTGTGAGTTGAAAGTGAGCGTGAAGAACATCGGCAAGGTGGCAGGGCGTGAAGCTGTACAACTCTATGTGAAAGCTCCGAATGGGGGACTTGACAAGCCTGCCAAGGAGTTGAAGGCCTTCGGCAAAACTGCCTTGCTCCAGCCGGGCGAGAGCCAGACACTGATTCTGACTTGGAACGTGATGGACATGGCTTCCTTTAATGAGAAAAACAGCTCTTGGGAGTTGGCTAAGGGTGAATATCAGTGGATGGTTGCCGCATCTTCGGCCGATGTGCGTTGCACAGCGGTACAGAGGGTGACAAAGGCACGCAAGCAGAAAGTGCATGATGCCATGCGGGCGCAAGTGCCTGTGGCTGTGTATCCGATGGTGAAGAGATGAGGGGGATATGCGTGAAAAAACTGATATATATCAATTAGTTTTAGAGTGGAAAACGCTTATTTTGTAGTACATTTTTAAATCGATACCATGAAAAGATTGATACTCTCTCTTTTAGCCGTCTGCTTGCTGTGGATGGCAAATGCACAAAATCCTGCATGGGGACCGCAAAGCAAGGTAGTGACCGACAGCATCTACAGCCAGGTATTGAAAGCACACCGTGCCTACACCATCTATCTGCCGCAAAGCTATAGCAATGAAACGGATAGGAAATATCCTATCCTCTATTTGCTGCACGGCATGTCGGGGGTGAATACCAGTTGGTTTACAGACCAACGTGTGAAGGACGTGATGGACCAGTTGGTGGCATCGGGCGAGGCTTGCGAGATGATTATCGTCAGCCCTAATGCCGGAGGCAATCCGGCTACTTGCTGGAACGGCTACTTCAACATGCCGGGCTGGGCTTACGAAGATTTCTTCTATAAGGAGTTCCTTCCTTATATAGAGAAGACTTACCGGGTGAAAGGTGATAAGCGGCATCGTGCCATTGCCGGACTTTCTATGGGCGGAGGTGGAACGGCAAGCTATGCACAGCGCTATCCGGATATGTATTGTGCTGCTTATGCTATGAGTGCTTTGATGAACATCCCCGTTAGTGGTGAGGAGGTGGGAAGAGACCCCGACCCCACAAACAAGATGGCTGTACTGACGCGTTCTGTGCAGGAGCATAGTTGCATCAGGTATGTGGCTGAGGCAGATGTTGCGCGTAAGGCACAGCTTCGTACTGTACAGTGGTTTGTGGATTGCGGAGACGATGACTTTCTGCTGGACCGTAATATAGAGTTTTTCCAGGCGATGCGTAATGCCGGTATCCCTTGCCAGTTCCGTGTGCGGGATGGCGGACATACCAGCGAATATTGGCATTCGGCACTTTATATGTGCCTGCCTTTTGTAAGTCGCTGCTTTGCTAAATAACAAGAAGCTAATTCATTTAATATAAGAAATTATGAAAAGATTATTAAGTTTGGCAGCGATGCTGCTGGTCTGCTGTGTCACCCTTTTTGCACAGCAAGCTCTTTGGGGAGGTGCGGCAGTTGTCTCTCCTGATATTCATGACGACAACACGGTTACTTTTCGCTTGAAAGCTCCTAAGGCTGTAAGGGTGCAGATTACCGGTGATTTTCTGCCTCCACAAACTATTAAGACTCCTCGTGGCGATTATGATGCACCGGGCATTGCCGATTTGACAGAGGGGAAGGATGGCGTTTGGGAATTTACTACTCCCGAACCATTGAAGCCGGAACTTTATGGATACTCCTTTATTGTGGACGGATTGAGAATGATGGACCCGAGCAATGTTTACATGATTCGGGATGTGGCTACCGTGACCAATGTATTTATCATCGGTGGTGACCGTGCCGATTTGTATAAAGTGAATAAGGTACCCCATGGAACGGTAAGTCGCATGTGGTACAATAGTCCTTCGCTGGGAATGGACCGCCGTCTGACGATTTACACTCCGGCTGGTTATGAAACCAGCGGCAAGCGTTATCCGGTATTTTATCTGCTTCATGGTGCAGGTGGTGATGAGGAAGCTTGGATTGCTCTTGGCCGTACTTCGCAGATATTGGATAATCTCATTGCACAAGGCAAGGCTAAACCTATGATTGTGGTGATGACTAACGGCAATGCTTGGCAAGATGCTGCTGCAGGTGAATCTCCCAAGGGTTTTGTTGCCCCCTCCATGCGTCCCGACGAAAGAGCGAAGGTGGCGGAAGGTGCTTTTGAACTCTCGTTCCCCGAAATCGTGAAGTTCGTGGAGAAGAATTTCCGCACTCTTGCCAATAAGAAGAACCGTGCCATTGCCGGGCTTTCTATGGGTAGTTTCCACTCTTGCAATATTTCCAAGTATTACCCGGACATGTTCGACTATGTAGGTCTTTTCTCCGGTGCAAGTACCGGAAACGATAAATCGACTTGTCCGGTCTATACCGACTTCGAAGGTAAGCTGAAGACTCAGTTTGCCAAGAAACCGGCTCTTTACTTCATCGCATGCGGCAAGACGGACTTTGTTTATAAAGGTGTGGCCGATTTTCGCAAGTTGCTTGACGACAATGGTTATAAGTACGAGTATCTTGAAACGGGCGAGGGACATATCTGGAGGAACTGGCGAATCTATCTGACGGAGTTCGCGCCGAAGTTGTTCAAATAAGAGGATTTGGTATAACTAATTTAATAACAAAATAACATACGTATCATGAAAAGAATTTCTATTTTGTCAGCTCTGTTGCTGATGTGTGCGATGACTTTCGCGCAACAAGCTCTCTGGGGAGGCGCTCCCGTGGTCTCACCTGAGATACACGACAACAATACAGTAACTTTCCGCTTGAAGGCGCCGAAAGCCGTAAAGGTGCAAGTAACTGGCGACTTCCTGCCTACGCAGAAAATCAAGACTCCTTTTGGTGAGTTTGATGGTCCGGGTGTGGCAGATTTGAAAGAGAACAAGGACGGTGTGTGGGAATTCACTACTCCCGAACCGCTGAAACCAGAACTCTACAGCTACACTTTCCTGGTAGACGGACTGAAGATTAACGACCCTGCCAACGTCTATATGATTCGAGACGTGGCAAGCGTGACGAATGTATTCATCATCGGTGGTGACGAGCGCATCGATCTCTACAAAGTGAATAAGGTTCCTCATGGAACGGTATCTAAGGTATGGTACAACAGCCCTACGCTGGGTATGGACCGCCGCCTGACTGTCTATACGCCTGCCGGATATGAGACAAGCGGCAAGCGCTACCCCGTCTTCTACCTGCTACACGGCATGGGTGGCGACGAGAACGCATGGAGCGAACTGGGACGTACGGCACAGATTCTGGATAACCTCATCGCCCAAGGCAAGGCCAAGCCGATGATTGTAGTAATGACCAACGGTAACGCTGCGTTGGAGGCTGCTCCGGGTGAATCGTCACTGGGTTTTGCCGCTCCCAGCATGAATCTGCCCAAGACGATGGAAGGCTCTTTCGAGACTGCTTTCCCCGACGTGGTGAAGTTCATTGATAAGACTTACCGTACGCAGGCCAACAAGCAGGGTCGTGCCATTGCCGGATTGTCTATGGGCGGTTACCACTCCATGCACATCTCCAAGCAATATCCGGATATGTTCGACTATGTAGGTCTGTTCTCGGCAGCCATCATGCCCAACAAAGATGTGAAGTCTCCGATTTATGACAACCTTGAAGTCAAACTGAAAACCCAGTTTGCCAAGAAACCGGCACTCTATTACATCGCTATCGGTAATAAAGACTTCTTGTTCCAGGCCAATAACGACTACCGCAAGATGTTGGACGAGAAGGGTTACAAATATGAATATTATGAAACCGGAGAAGGTCATATCTGGAAGAACTGGCGTATTTACCTGACAGAATTCGCACCGAAGATATTTAAATAAGATTATGAAGAAGAATATCATATCCATGGCAGCAGCAATGGCTGTTTTGTCAGCTTGCGGACCGGGTGTGCCGCAGCTTGGAAAGTCCTCTCTGGATGAGGTGATTGGCGCCATGACCTTGGAGGAAAAGGCGCATCTGGTAGTGGGTACCGGTATGGCAGGTTTCTCGGGTGACAGTGCCGTAATCGGTGCAACGAGAAAGCTGGTGCCGGGTGCGGCAGGAACCACATACCCGATTGAACGCCTCGGCATTCCCGCTGTGGTGCTGGCTGATGGTCCCGCCGGACTGCGTATCGACCCCAAGCGTGAGGGGGATTCGGCTACGTACTATTGTACTCATTTCCCTATCGGAACTTTGCTCGCCTCTACCTGGGACCAGGAACTGGTGGAAAGTGTAGGTCAGTCCATCGGTAACGAAGTGCTGGAATACGGTGCGGACGTGCTGTTGGCTCCGGCGCTGAACATTCACCGTAACCCGCTTTGCGGACGTAACTTCGAGTATTATTCTGAAGACCCGTTGGTGTCGGGTAAGATTGCCGCCGCCTACGTACGTGGTGTGCAGAGCAACGGTGTGGGTACCAGTATCAAGCACTTTGCTGTGAACAACCAGGAAACCAACCGTATGGCTACGGATGCGCATGTATCTCCACGCGCCTTGCGCGAAATCTACTTGAAAGGGTTCGAGATTGCCGTGAAGGAATCCGCTCCTTGGACCGTGATGTCCTCATACAACTACCTGAACGGTGTCTACACTTCGGAAAACAAGGAGTTGCAGACAACCATGTTGCGCGACGAATGGGGCTTCAAGGGCATGGTGATGACCGACTGGTTTGGCGGCAAGGATGCCGTGGCACAGATGGTGGCAGGCAACGACATGTTGCAGCCCGGTCTGCCCAAGCAGTACGAAGCCATCGTGAAGGGTGTGCAGGACGGAGCGTTAGATGAAGCCATCCTCAATCAGAATGTGAAGCGTATTCTGGAGATGATTCTCCAGACTCCCCACTTCAAGGGATATAAATACTCCAACAAGCCTGATTTGAAGGCGCATGCTGCCGTTACTCGCCAGTCGGCAACGGAAGGCATGGTATTGCTGAAGAACGATAACGGTGCTCTGCCGCTGGCTGCCGACGTGAAGAACGTGGCACTCTTCGGTTGCACTTCCTACGATTTCATTGCAGGCGGTACAGGTTCGGGCAACGTGAACCGCGCTTATACCGTTTCGCTATTGGACGGCTTGAAGAATGCCGGCTATGTGGTGGATGAAGCGCTGAAGAATAGCTATGAAGCTTACCTGAAAGCCGAGAAAGAACGTCTGTCCAAAGATAAGAAAGAGTGGTTCATGCCCGATACCCGTCCGGCTGAGATGGCTGTGTCCGCACAGGTCATCCGCGAGCAGGCTGCCAAGGCCGATGTGGCACTGGTGACGCTGGGACGTACCTCTGGTGAGTTCCTCGACCGTATGGTAGCTGACTTCAACCTTACCAAAGAAGAGCAGGACATGCTGAAAGCCGTGTCCGATGCTTTCCATGCTGCCGGAAAGAAGGTAGTGGTGGTACTCAACATCGGCGGGGTGATTGAAACCGCTTCTTGGAAATCTGTTCCCGATGCCATCCTTTGTGCATGGCAGGCAGGCCAGGAGGGAGGAAACAGTGTGGCCGACGTGCTGAGTGGCAAGGCTTCTCCTTCGGGCAAGCTGACAATGACTTTCCCGGTGAAGTTTGAAGATGCCGCTTCTTCCGACAACTTCCCGATAGACATGCGTGTGAGCACCGACCTCATGAACAAAGGCGGGAAGAAGAACGACGTGAAGAACGTGGACTATACCAATTACGAAGAGGACATTTACGTGGGTTACCGTTACTTCGACACCTTTGGCAAGCAGGTTTCCTATCCTTTCGGTTACGGTCTTTCCTATACCACTTTTGCTTACGACAAGGCTGCTGTCAAGGCAGACAACGGTGTCTATACCGTGTCTGTAGAAGTGAAGAACACCGGTAAGGTAGCAGGCAAGGAAGTGGTTCAGCTTTATGTATCCGCTCCCGATGTTGCTGCCAACAAGCCCGAAAAGGAACTGAAGGCTTTTGCCAAGACCAAGGAGCTGAAACCGGGCGAAACTACTGTGGTGACGCTGAAAGTGAATGCTGATGACCTGGCTTCCTACGATGAGGCTGCATCGGCATGGGTGGTAACTCCCGGAAACTACAAGTTCCTCGTCGGAGCTTCCTCACGCGACATCAAGGCTATGCTGGAGGCTGAAGTAGCTGCCGCAACGCAGAAGACGAACGACATCCTGAAACTTCAGGAACCGATGAGTCTCTTGAAGAGATGAGAGTAGGATTGTCTGAAAAAATAACAAATCATACCCTAAAAAACATCCTGTTGTACCCTTTGGTATGGCAGGATGTTCTTATCTTTGTACCTCGTATAAACAGATAGTGCAACTATTATAAACCAATATCACAACCATGAGTAAAAAGTTAATCTTATCTTTAGCCCTATCAGGGTTAGTACTTGCTTCTACGGCGCAGACCACTGTTGCGCCTGCCATTCCAAGAGACGAGAAAATAGAACAGCAGATTGAGACTTTGCTGAAGAAGATGACGCTTGACGAGAAAGTCGGTCAGATGTGCGAACTCACCATAGACCTCCTGCAGAAACGCGCCAATCCTTTCGCCGGTCTCAATCCGAAAGATATAACTGTAGATGATTTGAAGAAAATCGTCAAGAGGTATAAGTTAGAGAAAGAGTTCAAGCTGGGTAAGGAGATGCCTTCGCAAGAAGTGATGATGCAGCTCTATATGCGTATCCAGGGTATTGAGAATGCCAAGGGCTTCCAGTTGGACGAGGCGATGCTCGACTCTGTCATCGGAAAATACAAAGTAGGCTCCATCTTGAACGTGCCTAACGGTGTGGCACAAAGCGTGGAGAAGTGGCAGGAAATCATCAAACGCATTCAGGAGAAATCCATGGAGGTGATGGGTATTCCTTGTGTGTACGGTGTAGACCAGATACACGGAACTACCTATACGCTGGGTGGTACTTTCTTCCCGCAAGGCGTCAATATGGGAGCTACCTTCAACCGTGAACTGACACGTGAAGGTGCACGCATCTCCGCTTATGAAACAAAGGCGGGAAGCATTCCCTGGACGTATGCCCCGGTGACCGACCTCGGACGCGACCCCCGCTGGCCGCGTATGTGGGAAAACTATGGTGAAGACGCCTACGTCAATGCCGAAATGGGACGTGAAGCAGTTATCGGTTTCCAGGGCGAGAACCCCAACCTGATTGGCGAGAACAACGTTGCCGCTTGTATGAAGCACTATATGGGTTATGGTGTTCCCGTTTCCGGTAAGGACCGTACGCCGTCTTCCATCACCGAGCAGGATATGCGTGAGAAGCATTTCGCTCCTTATCTGGAAATGGTGAAAGCAGGTGCCCTCTCCGTGATGGTGAACTCCGCCATGAACAACGGTCTGCCTTTCCATGCCAACTATGAGCTGCTGACCAAGTGGCTGAAAGAAGACCTCAACTGGGACGGTATGATTGTGACTGACTGGGCGGACATCAACAACCTTTATAGCCGCGACCACATAGCCAAGGATAAGAAGGAAGCCATCAAGCTTGCCATCAATGCCGGTATCGACATGTCTATGGACCCGTACGACTGGAAGTTCTGTACACTCTTGAAGGAGCTGGTGGAAGAAGGAGAAGTCCCCATGAGCCGCATTGACGATGCTGTTCGCCGTGTACTGCGCCTGAAGTACCGTCTCAATCTGTTTGAAAAGCCCTATTACGATTTGAAAGACTTCCCCTTGTTCGGTGGTGCAGAACATGCCGCCGCCGCCCTCCAGGCTGCCGAGGAATCTTTGGTACTCCTGAAGAATACAGACGGTATATTGCCGCTGGCAAAAGGCAAGAAGTTGCTGGTTACAGGTCCGAATGCCAACTCCATGCGTTGCCTCAACGGCGGCTGGTCCTACTCTTGGCAGGGTGACAAGGCCGATGAGCATGCAGGCCAATATAATACCATCCTCGAGGCCTTCACCAATAAATTCGGTGCGGAGAATATCATCTACGAAGCTGGCGTCACTTATAAGCAAGGTGGCAACTGGTGGGAAGAAAACACTCCGGAGATAGAGAAAGCTGTAGCTGCCGCTGCGGCTGCCGACTACATCGTGGCTTGCATCGGTGAGAACTCTTACTGCGAGACTCCGGGTAATTTGACAAACCTTACCCTCTCCCAGAATCAGCTTGACTTGGTGAAAGCTCTTGCCAAGACCGGCAAACCCATCGTCCTGATACTGAACGAAGGCCGTCCCCGTCTGATTGCCGACATCGAGCCACTGGCTAAAGCGGTTGTCAATACTATGCTTCCGGGTAACTATGGTGGCGATGCGTTGGCAAACCTCATTGCCGGCGACGCCAACTTCAGCGGAAAGATGCCTTTCACTTATCCGAAAGAAATCAACTCACTGATTACGTACGACTACAAACCGTGCGAACACATCGGCAAGCAGATGGAAGGTGCTTATAACTACGATGCGCAAGTGTCCGTACAGTGGGCGTTCGGTTATGGATTGAGCTATACCACTTTTGCATACAGCAACCTCAAGGTGGATAAGTCGGACTTTACCGCTGATGATGTGCTTACTTTCACCGTTGATGTGAAGAATACCGGCAACCGCATTGGTAAGGAAAGCGTGCTGCTCTTCAGCAGCGACCTCGTTGCCTCCCTTACTCCCGATACCCGCCGTCTTCGCGCTTTCGAAAAGGTGGAACTGAAACCGGGCGAGACAAAGACCGTGACACTGAAACTGAAAGGCTCCGACCTTGCTTTTGTAGGCTATGACGGCAAGTGGATTCTGGAGAAAGGTGACTTCCGCATCCAGACGGGTGACCAGACAGTGAACGTGGTTTGTACGGATACCAAGAAGTGGGAGACTCCGAATAAGTGATACGACAAGGTCTTTTAGACCTTTAGAACCATAGTAAAAGGGCCGATAGCATGAAACAAGCTATCGGCCTTTTATTTTTCCGCGTTGTCTTTCAACAGTATCTTCTTTCCGCTTGTACCTCCTTACTTCTTTTCTTGAAACAATAGAGATTGTATGCATGAGATGTACATCTCATGTTGTCCGAGATGCGCATCTCGTTGTGCTTGACATGTGCATCTCATGCAGTATGGAACGTGATAATTCATTTCATAAAGTATAAGCTTCTGTCTCATAAGATTATATGTTTTACCCCTTATCTTGAAGTGTTGAAAGGGTGTGTTTGTAATATAATTCCCGTTTGAACCGTTAAATCAATCTTTTTTTCTCTAATATTTTGTAGTCGAACAGATTATTTATATCTTTGCAACCGAAAATGGATGAAAGGTGGAGGGGCGATTAAGCTCCTCTTTTTTGTTCCTAATGGTTAATCTATGATAGAAAAGAAAACTGTTTGTCAGATTGTTGACGAGTGGCTGGCAGGAAAGGACTACTTCCTTGTGGAGGTGACAATCAGCCCGGATGACAAGATTTTGGTGGAAATAGACCACAAAGAAGGTGTTTGGATTGAGGACTGCGTAGAGCTGAGCCGCTACATCGAGTCCAAGTTGAACCGTGAGGATGAGGATTATGAGTTGGAAGTCGGTTCGGCCGGCATCGGACAGCCCTTCAAGGTACTGCAGCAGTACATTAACCACATCGGCAAGGAAGTGGAAGTGCTGGCAAAGGACGGCCGCAAGCTCAGCGGCGTGTTGAAGGAAGCCGACGAACAGCATTTCGTCGTGACCATTCAGAAGAAAGTGAAAGAGGAAGGTGCCAAGCGTCCCAAGCTGGTGGACGAGGACTTGACCTTTACGTATGAAGAGATAAAATACACTAAATACTTAATCAGTTTTAAATAAGACTATGGCCAAAAAAGTAGAAACTGTCAGCTTGATAGATACATTTTCGGAATTTAAGGAACTGAAGAATATCGACAGAACCACGATGGTAAGCGTACTCGAGGAGTCGTTCCGTAGTGTGATTGCGAAAATGTTCGGTACCGATGAGAATTACGACGTAATTGTAAACCCGGACAAGGGTGACTTCGAAATATGGCGTAACCGTGAGGTAGTGGCAGACGAGGATTTGGAAAACCCGAACCTGCAGATTGCATTGTCCGAAGCACAAAAGATTGATGCTTCTTATGAAGTGGGCGAGGAAGTGACGGATGAAGTTATCTTCGCGAACTTCGGTCGCCGTGCCATCTTGAACTTGCGCCAGACACTGGCCTCCAAGATATTGGAACTGGAGAAAGATAGTATTTACAACAAATACATTGATAAAGTGGGTACCATCATCAATGCGGAAGTCTACCAGATTTGGAAGAAAGAGATGCTGCTGCTCGATGATGAAGGCAACGAACTGTTGCTGCCCAAGACCGAACAGATACCGAGTGACTTCTACCGCAAGGGCGAGACCGCCCGCGCCGTAGTGGCACGTGTGGACAACAAGAATAATAATCCGAAGATTATCCTGAGCCGTACGTCGCCCGTCTTCCTGCAACGTCTGTTCGAAATGGAAGTACCCGAAATCAATGACGGACTGATTACCATCAAGAAGATTGCCCGCATCCCCGGCGAGCGTGCCAAGATTGCCGTTGAGAGCTACGATGACCGTATCGACCCGGTAGGTGCCTGCGTGGGTGTGAAGGGTAGCCGTATTCATGGTATTGTCCGCGAGCTTCGCAACGAGAATATCGACGTTATCAACTATACGTCCAATATCCAGTTGTTTATACAGCGTGCCTTGAGCCCTGCCAAAATTTCTTCCATCCGCTTGAACGAGGAAGAACGCAAGGCTGAAGTGTTCTTGAAACCCGAAGAGGTGTCGCTGGCTATCGGTAAAGGAGGTTTGAATATCAAGCTTGCCAGTATGTTGACTGAGTACACCATCGACGTGTTCCGCGAGTTGGATGAGGCCATAGAGGATGAAGACATCTACTTGGACGAATTCCGTGATGAAATAGACGGTTGGGTTATCGATGCCATCAAGGCTATCGGTATCGATACGGCTAAGGCTGTGTTGAACGCTCCCCGTGAGATGTTGATTGAGAAGACGGACCTCGAAGAAGAGACGGTGGACGAGGTATTGCGCATTTTGAAACAGGAGTTTGAAGAGGAGAATGAATGATTTACGATTTTACGATTTACGATTTACGATTAGAGTTTGATTGTAAATGTAAGTCGTTCCGCTCCGAGTATTATCAATCGTAAATCGTAAATGGTTAAATCGTAAATAGAAAAAATTGATGACGATAAGGTTAAACAAAGTAACAAGAGATTTAAATGTAGGGATTACGACGGCTGTCGAGTTCCTGCAAAAGAAGGGATTTACCGTTGAGGCAAATCCGAACACAAAAATTACGGATGAACAGTTCGAACTGCTCAAAAAGGAGTTTAGTACAGATAAGGACCTTAAGATAAAGTCGGAGCGTTTCAGCCAGGAACGTCAGAGCAAGGACCGCAACAAGGCGTCCGTGTCTATTGACGGCTATAGGGAAACGCAGGAGAAAGCGAAGCCCGAGGAGATTAAGACGGTTGTTCCGGAAGACGCACGTCCGAAGTTCAAGCCGGTAGGCAAGATTGATTTGGACAAACTGAACCGTAGACCTGCTCCTGCTCAGGAAAAAGAGAAAGAAGCGGAAAAAGCGGTAGAGGAGAAGAAGGTGGAGGAACCGGCAGTTGTAGAAACGCCGAAACCGGAACCTGCTCCTGCTCCCCAACCGGAACCACAGCCGCAACCGGAGGTACAGCCGGCATCTGAGTCCGAGCCGCAGCCCGTTTCGGAACCGCAGCCACAACCCGTTGTCAAGGAAGAGCCTGCTCCGGTTGTAGAGGCTCAACAAGAATCTAAAAAGGAAGAAATGATAGAAGCGCCTGCTCCCGCACCGGCAGCTGAAGAAGCACCGGTTGAAAAAGAGGGGAAAGAAGAAGGAGAAGAAATCTTCAAGATACATCAGCCTGAGTTTGTTTCGAAGATTAATGTTATCGGACAGATAGACTTGGCGGCCCTGAACCAATCCACACGCCCAAAGAAGAAATCGAAAGAGGAGAAACGCAGGGAGCGTGAAGAGAAGGAAAAGATTCGTCAGGATCAGAAGAAGCAGATGAAGGAAGCTATCATCAAGGAAATCCGCCGTGATGACAGCAAGTTGAAGGATACCGCTGCCGGCGATGCCAACGGCAAGAAGAAACGTGTCCGTATCAATAAGGAGAAAGTGGACATCAACAATGCTTCCAACTTCCAGCGTGGTGGCAACGACCGTGGACACGCAGGTGCCCAGCAAGGTCAGGGTGCCCGCCCGCAAGGTGGAAACCAGCCTGGTGGAAACAATGCCAATAATAACCGCAACCGCAATAAGGACCGCTTCAAGAAGCCGGTCATCAAGCAGGAGGTTAGCGAGGAAGATGTAGCAAAGCAGGTAAAGGAAACTTTGGCACGCCTCACTTCCAAAGGAAAGAACAAAGGTGCCAAGTATCGTAAGGAAAAACGTGACATGGCTTCCAGCCGTATGCAGGAATTGGAAGACATGGAAATGGCAGAAAGCAAGGTACTGAAGATTACGGAATTCGTGACGGCCAACGAGTTGGCAAGCATGATGGATGTTTCTGTTACTCAGGTCATCGCCACTTGTATGAGCATTGGTATGATGGTATCCATCAACCAGCGTCTGGATGCCGAGACCATCAACTTGGTGGCTGAAGAATTCGGCTTCAAGACAGAATATGTAAGCGCAGAAGTGGCGCAGGCCATCGTAGAGGAAGAGGATGATGAGGAAGATTTGGAACCTCGCGCTCCGATTGTAACGGTGATGGGTCACGTAGACCACGGTAAGACTTCATTGCTCGACTATATCCGTAAGGCGAATGTGATTGCCGGTGAAGCGGGTGGTATCACACAGCACATCGGTGCCTACCACGTGTCGCTGGACGACGGACGTAAGATTACATTCCTCGATACTCCGGGCCACGAGGCGTTTACCGCCATGCGTGCCCGTGGTGCCAAAGCTACGGATATTGCCATCATCATTGTGGCTGCTGACGACAACGTGATGCCGCAGACAAAGGAAGCCATCAACCATGCCATGGCTGCGGGTGTTCCTATTGTATTTGCAATCAATAAGATTGATAAACCGACTGCCAACCCCGACAAGATTAAGGAAGAGCTGGCTGCCATGAACTTCTTGGTGGAAGAGTGGGGCGGTAAGTATCAGTCGCAAGATATCTCTGCCAAAAAGGGTATCGGTGTACCCGAGTTGATGGAGAAAGTGCTGCTCGAAGCAGAAATGCTGGAGCTGAAAGCAAACCCGAACCGCCGTGCTACCGGTTCCATTATCGAGTCCTCATTGGATAAGGGTCGTGGCTATGTGGCTACGGTACTCGTTTCCAACGGTACCTTGAAAATGGGCGACATCGTGCTGGCGGGTACCAGCTACGGTAAGGTGAAGGCTATGTTCAATGAGCGTAACCAACGCATGCAGGAGGCTGGTCCTTCTACACCTGCCCTGATATTGGGCTTGAACGGTGCACCTGCTGCTGGCGACACGTTCCACGTAATCGAAACGGAGCAGGAAGCACGCGAGATTGCCAACAAACGCGAACAGTTGCAGCGTGAACAAGGTTTGCGTACGCAGAAGATGCTGACGCTCGACGAAGTGGGCCGCCGTCTGGCGCTGGGTGACTTCCATGAGCTGAACGTGATTGTGAAGGGTGACGTGGACGGTTCTGTGGAAGCGTTGAGCGACTCTTTAATCAAGCTGTCTACGGAGCAGGTGCAGGTAAACGTAATCCACAAGGGTGTCGGTCAGATTTCCGAATCGGATGTCTCGCTGGCTGCCGCTTCGGATGCGATTATCGTCGGTTTCCAGGTACGTCCTTCGGGTGCTGCCGCCAAGATGGCAGAGCAGGAGGGTGTGGATATCCGCAAGTACTCCGTCATCTACGATGCCATCGAAGAGGTGAAGGCTGCCATGGAAGGTATGCTGGCACCGACATTGAAGGAGCAGATAACGGCAACCATCGAGGTGCGCGAAGTGTTCAACATCACGAAGGTGGGACTGGTGGCAGGTGCCATGGTCAAGACCGGAAAGGTGAAACGCAGCGACAAGGCCCGTTTGATACGCGACGGTATCGTAATCTTTACGGGTGCCATCAATGCCCTGAAGCGCTTCAAGGACGACGTGAAGGAGGTAGGTACCAATTTCGAGTGCGGTATCAGCCTGACAAACTGCAACGACATCAAGGTGGGCGATATTATCGAATCTTACGAAGAAATAGAAGTGAAGCAAACATTATAATTGAATAATGTGCAAATATGCTAATGTGCCAATTGGCTGCGCGTACAGAAAATGCCGCAGGGCAATTGGCACATTTTGCATATTAGTTATTTGCTCATTGACCCATTAGCATATTGGCACATTAGCATATTGTCACATTGGTACATTAATTTTATGGCAATTATAGATATCATCATATTGGCTGCTTTCGGCTTGGGCGCAATCATCGGCTTCATGAAAGGTTTTGTGAAGCAATTGGCCTCTCTGCTGGGGCTGATTGTCGGTCTGCTGGCGGCAAAGGCTTTGTATGCCTCGTTGGCAGTGAAGCTGTGCCCCATGTTGACAGACTCTATGACAGTGGCGCAAGTACTGGCATTTGTCTTCATCTGGCTGGCTGTTCCTTTGCTCTTCTCCCTGGTGGCTTCTCTGCTGACCCGGGCAATGGAGGCCGTCTCGCTGGGCTGGCTCAATCATTGGTTGGGGGCTGGTCTAGGGGCTTTGAAGTACCTCCTGCTGACGAGCCTGCTGATTGGTGTCATCGAATTTATAGACGGAGACAATACGCTGATTAGCAAAACAAAAAAGAAAGAATCAGTGTTATATTATCCTATGGAAGAGTTTGCCGGGATATTCTTTCCCGCAGCAAAGGCGGTTACGGAGCAGATTGTAAACGGAGACTTTGACTGATACCGTGAACCGTGATTTTGTAATTCATAATTTGTAATTATAGAAGTGATGCAACAAGAAGAACCCAATAAATATGTAAAGGAACTCACTCAGGAGAAGTATAAGTACGGTTTCACGACCGACGTGCATACAGACATCATTGAGCGCGGGCTGAATGAAGATGTAGTGCGGCTTATCTCTGAGAAGAAGGGAGAACCGGAATGGTTGCTGGAGTTCCGCCTGAAGGCATATCGCCACTGGCTGACATTGGAGATGCCTACATGGGCACATCTCCGCATTCCCGAAATAGATTATCAGGCCATATCCTACTATGCCGACCCTACGAAGAAGAAGGAAGGACCGAAAAGCATGGATGAGGTAGACCCTGAGTTGATAAAGACTTTCAATAAGCTGGGCATTCCGCTGGAAGAGCAGATGGCGTTAAGCGGTATGGCTGTGGATGCCGTTATGGACTCGGTGTCTGTAAAGACTACCTTCAAGGAGACGCTGATGGAGAAAGGAATCATCTTCTGCTCGTTCAGCGAGGCTGTACGCGAGCATCCCGACTTGGTACAGAAATATCTCGGTTCGGTGGTGCCTTATCGTGACAACTTCTTTGCGGCACTGAACTCGGCGGTGTTCTCCGACGGTTCTTTTGTCTATATCCCGAAGGGGGTACGTTGTCCGATGGAGTTGTCCACCTATTTCCGCATCAATGCCCGCAATACGGGGCAGTTCGAAAGAACCTTGATTGTGGCGGATGATGATTCGTACGTTTCTTATCTGGAAGGGTGTACGGCTCCGATGCGTGACGAGAACCAGTTGCACGCGGCCATTGTGGAAATTGTGGTGCACGACCGTGCAGAAGTGAAATACAGCACCGTGCAGAACTGGTATCCCGGTGATGCCGAGGGCCGGGGTGGTGTCTATAACTTTGTGACGAAGCGTGGCCATTGTAAAGGGGTGGACAGTAAACTGTCTTGGACACAAGTGGAAACAGGTTCGGCCATTACCTGGAAGTATCCGTCTTGCATCCTTTCCGGCGACAATTCGACAGCGGAGTTCTATAGTGTGGCAGTAACCAATAACCATCAGCAGGCAGACACGGGAACAAAGATGATTCATCTGGGCAAGAATACCCGGAGCACCATTGTGAGCAAAGGCATTTCTGCCGGAAAGAGCGAAAACTCTTACCGCGGCTTGGTGCGCGTGGCACAGAAAGCGGACAATGCTCGTAATTACAGCCAGTGCGACTCCTTGCTACTTGGTGACAAATGCGGCGCGCATACTTTCCCCTACATGGATATTCACAATGAAACGGCCATCGTGGAGCATGAGGCCACTACCAGCAAAATCAGTGAGGACCAGATATTCTACTGCAATCAGCGCGGTATTTCTACGGAAGATGCCGTGGGGCTGATTGTGAACGGTTATGCCAAAGAGGTTTTGAATAAACTTCCGATGGAGTTTGCCGTAGAAGCGCAGAAATTGCTTGCCATTTCGCTGGAAGGAAGCGTGGGGTGATTTATAAATAGTAAATTGTAAATAGTCAAATAGTAAATATAAAGATGTTAGAGATAAAAGACCTGCATGCCAGCATCAATGGCAAAGAAATATTGAAAGGCATCAACTTGACCATACGTGATGGAGAAGTACATGCACTGATGGGACAGAACGGTGCTGGTAAAAGTACGTTGAGTAATGTGTTGGTTGGCCATCCTGCTTACGAAGTGACGCGCGGCTCAATTACCTTTAATGGCAAGGACTTGCTTGCCATGAGTCCTGAGGACCGTGCACATGAAGGAATCTTTCTTTCTTTCCAGGCTCCGGTAGAGATTCCGGGCGTGTCGATGGTGAACTTCATGCGTGCGGCTGTGAATGAGCAACGCAAGTACCGCCATCTGCCTGCTTTGTCGGCCAGTGAGTTCCTGAAGCTGATGCGCGAGAAGCGTGCCATTGTGGAGTTGGACAACAAGCTGGCCAACCGTAGCGTGAACGAAGGTTTCAGCGGCGGTGAAAAGAAGCGTAACGAGATATTCCAGATGGCGATGTTGGAACCGACTTTTGCTATTTTGGACGAGACGGATTCCGGATTGGATGTGGATGCTTTGCGTATTGTGGCCGACGGTTTCAACAAACTCAAGACTGCGGAAACCAGTGCTATGGTCATTACCCACTACCAGCGGTTGTTGGACTATATCAAACCCGATACGGTACATGTACTGCTGGGTGGACGTATCGTAAAGACCGGTGGACCGGAATTGGCGAAGGAGATTGAAACACGTGGCTTCGATTGGATAAGGAAAGAAGCAGGTGAATTATAAACTCATAATCTGAAAACATGAGTGTAGAGCAACAATACATAGACCTTTTCTCCCAAACGGAGGCGATGATATGCCGGCATAGTGCCGAGGTGCTGAATGCGCCGCGTGCCGCTGCTTTTGCTGACTTTGAGCGCTTGGGCTTTCCCACCCGTAAGGAGGAGAAATACAAATATACGGATATCAGCAAGTTCTTTGAGCCGGATTATGGCTTGAACTTGAACCGGTTGGAAATTCCGGTGAATCCTTATGAAGTGTTCAAGTGCGATGTTCCCAATATGAGCACTGCTCTTTATTTTGTGGTGAACGATGCTTTTTATGGCAGGGCTTTGCCTAAGTCCCATCTGCCTGAAGGGGTTATCTTCGGCAGCCTGAAGGAGGTGGCCGAGAAACATCCCGATTTGGTGAAGAAATATTATGGCAAGTTGGCTGATACGGCAGAGGATGGGGTGACGGCGTTCAACACCGCTTTTGCACAAGACGGCGTTCTGTTTTATGTTCCTAAGAACGTGGTGGTAGAGAAACCTATTCAGCTGGTGAATATCCTGCGTGGTGACGTCAATTTTATGGTGAACCGCCGTGTGCTGATTATTCTGGAGGAGGGTGCACAAGCCCGCTTGTTGGTGTGTGACCATGCGATGGACGGCGTGAACTTCCTGGCAACGCAGGTGATAGAAATCTTTGCCGGTGAGAATGCCATTTTCGATTTTTATGAACTCGAAGAGACACACACCAGTACGGTACGTATCAGCAATATGTATGTAAGGCAGGAAGCCAATAGTAATGTATTGCTGAATGGTATGACCTTGCACAACGGAACTACACGGAATACAACCTGTGTGACGCTTGCCGGTGAACATGCGGAGCTGAATCTGTGCGGTATGGCCATTGCAGACAAGAATCAGCATGTGGACAATCATACGACAATCGACCATGCCGTGCCCAACTGTACCAGCAATGAGCTTTATAAGTATGTCCTTGACGAGCAGGCTGTAGGTGCCTTTGCCGGTCTGGTTTTAGTGCGCCCTGACGCACAGCACACCAGTTCGCAACAGACCAACCGCAATCTTTGTGCCACCCGAGATGCACATATGTACACCCAGCCTCAGCTGGAGATTTATGCAGATGACGTGAAGTGCAGTCACGGCGCTACGGTGGGGCAGCTCGATGAAAGCGCTCTCTTCTATATGCGGCAGCGTGGTATCCCGGTGCGCGAGGCGCGCCTGCTGCTGATGTTCGCTTTTGTCAACGAAGTTATCGACACCATCCGTTTGGATGCTTTGAAAGACCGTCTGCATCTGCTGGTAGAGAAGCGTTTCCGGGGGGAACTGAACAAATGCCAGGGGTGCGCCATCTGCAAGTGATAGCTTATAATTTCGATTCATTATGAACAACGATATAAATAAGAGTAGTATCTTGGCTCCCCTCCCTATGGGAGAGGGGCTGGGGGAGAGGCTTCGAGCTGATTTCCCTATCCTTTCCCGTGAGGTATATGGCAAGCCGTTGGTCTATCTGGACAACGGCGCGACTACGCAGAAACCTCGCCAGGTAGTAAATGCCATTACGGACGAATATTATTCGGTGAATGCCAATGTGCATCGCGGAGTGCACTTCCTGTCGCAGCAGGCTACAGAGCTGCACGAGGCCTCGCGTGAGACGGTGAGACGTTTCATCAATGCTCGCAGCACGAATGAGATTGTCTTCACCCGTGGTACGACGGAGAGTATCAACCTGCTTGTCTCCAGCTTTGGTGAGGAATTTATGCAGGAGGGGGATGAGGTGATTCTTTCTGTGATGGAACACCATAGCAACATTGTTCCCTGGCAGCTGCTTGCCGCCAAGCGTGGAATTACCATCAAGGTGATTCCGATGAATGACAAGGGCGAACTCTTATTGGACGAATATAGGCAGTTGTTCTCCGAACGTACCAGGATTGTCAGTGTGGCGCATGTTTCCAATGTGCTGGGTACGGTCAATCCCGTCAAGGAGATGATTGCTTTTGCCCATGAGCAGGGTGTTCCGGTGCTTGTGGACGGTGCCCAGTCCATTCCCCACATGCCGGTAGATGTGCAGGATCTGGATGCCGATTTCTTCGTTTTCTCCGCGCACAAGGTGTATGGTCCTACGGGGGTAGGGGTGCTTTATGGTAAAGAGGGGTGGCTGGATAGGATACCTCCCTATCAGGGCGGTGGAGAGATGATTCAGCATGTATCTTTTGAAAAGACTACCTTCAATGAATTGCCCTTCAAGTTTGAAGCCGGTACGCCGGATTATATCGGTACTACCGGACTTGCCAAAGCTTTGGACTACGTTTCGCTGGTTGGGATGGACAAGATTGCCGCCTATGAACACGAATTGACCCAGTATGCCATGCAACGGCTGAAAGAGATTCCCGGTATGCGTATCTTCGGCGAGGCAGAAGACAAGGGTAGTGTCATATCGTTTCTGGTAGGTGATATCCATCATTTTGATATGGGTACATTGCTCGACCGTCTTGGCATTGCCGTACGCACGGGACATCACTGTGCCCAACCATTGATGCAGCGTCTTGGCATCGAAGGAACAGTGCGTGCATCTTTCGGGCTTTACAATACCCGGGAGGAGATAGATGTGCTGGTGGCAGGTATAGTTCGTGTCAGCCGGATGTTCTGACCAAAGCAAAGCTTTGCAACCTTTCTTTCATTCCTTGCGTCTAATATGTCAACAACTAAAAAAATGAATTATGTTAGTAACAACAACCCCGACTATTGAGGGTGGACGTATCACCCGCTATTATGGCATCGTTTCCGGTGAAACGATTATCGGTGCCAATGTATTCCGCGATTTCTTTGCCAGCATCCGCGACGTGGTGGGTGGGCGAAGTGGCTCTTATGAAGAAGTGCTGCGCGAAGCTAAAGATATAGCCTTGCGCGAGATGCAAGAACATGCCCGTGCTATGGGTGCCAATGCCGTGATTGGTGTAGACTTGGACTATGAAACGGTAGGAGGCAGTGGCAGCATGTTGATGGTTACGGCATGCGGTACGGCTGTAACGGTGGAATAAGTTCGCTCTACTATATTACAACATAGGAAGATATAAGAAATGGCAACCCTGTGAATGGTTGCCATTTTCTTTATAAGGAGTATCTTTTATCGGTTATTTGTACCAATCCTTATAATCTGTTCCATTGGAATTGACCCAATCCATAAAATGTTCAAAGCTCTTGTCTATCGGCTGGGTTTCAGGAGTATTGAAGTTTGTGGCTCCACTTAGATGAATGGCAAAAGGATAGTTGCCATTGGCTACATAATAGCTTGTCGGTACAGAGGACAAATCCTCTTCGGTATGGAATAGAGCCATGTCTGCCTTTTCAGTAGGAGGATAGTTGACCAAATGCACTTCGATGCGTGATTCTTTCAATTCGTCATGTACCATGATGAATGGATTATAAGGGGGAATTCCAAGCGTTTCGTGTGATAGTGGAGTCTTGAAGGTGTTCTTTATCTTATATGTAGCGGTTTTTGTATTTCTCTCTGTTACATCGAGCGCACTTAGAAATACATTGACGGTAGCTTTGGAAAGGTCTGTATCCAGTCCTTGTCCGTTGAAACTTGTGGGGGCTTCCAATATTTCAGTTGACATATTGCTGCGTTCTGTATTCAGTTGGTAAGCGAAACCATTTTTGAAAGTGGCACCGGACCAAAGCAACTCATAGGTGTCTTCTGTAGAAAGGGCCTGATTGGCATCATTGAAGTTCAATACGGACTGGTATTTTACAATAACATCATTCAAGTCATAGTCACCCTTTCTGGGCCAATTATCTTCGAAAGCGATGATTCCTTTGTATTCCAGACTGTATTTCTTATCCTCGTTGCCACCGTCAGGTTTGATATCAGGAATATCCGGATTGATGATGGCTTCGATGGGGTTGGACCATACGTTGAATTGTATATCATTATAGTCTTGGTCTGTCCAATCTTCAAAGGACAATACGACAAAATCATCGATGCGGAATGCGGCTGTATGTGTACGGCCGTCCCCATTCAGCTTTGTAGTAGAGTAGAAAGGCTTATTGTTTCCGCCATAGAAGCTGTCATTCAATAGGAACCATCCGATTTTTACTCCATTGGGAAATACGGTGCCTTGGTCCACTCCGTCGGGGTCTATGTAATGAAGCTTTACACTTTCACCGCCTTGTAGTCCGGAAGCCTTTTTATTATAATAATTATCCATCAGAGTGTTTGGAAAAACAATGCATTTGGGGGCTTTTTTAATTTCACTTAAAGATGCGTCTGCCCTATAGCAATAATAGCCAAAGGCGCTCGCTGCACCGCTGGTTCCTCCAATTATCCGGATGGATACTTCCGCATTGCGCCCTTCCGGATCATTGATTTCAAAATCTATGGCTTGTCGGTATTGCTTAGGGCATGTGCCTCCTTCCTTCAAGGTCGTATTGATGATTGTCAATACATCACCGGGAATTGTGATTTTGTTGTCTGTGTCTAAATAATGAGGATATCCTTTGGAGCTCCATGTTCCTAATACATGGTATCCTTTGGGTGCCTGCCATCCCTCCGCCCGTGTTTGCGGATTATCATCGGTGGAATCCCATTTGATGTCGGCAGTAATGGCATCTCCTGCAATAACTGTTTTGAAGAGGGTGGGGACCCCTATATAAGAAGTATAGATATATGCTTCGTCCCCATGGTCCGAATTGATGATTTCCTTGCCGCTATATGCACCGTTACCGTCTGTCATGCGTCTGATGACCGGTTCCAGGTCTGTGCGTTTTATAATCTGGCCATCTTTGTCAATCGTGAACGGGTCTTCAAGATAGATTTCAAAAAGTACTTTATAGCCTTCGGGGACATCATACTTTACGTTTACTTGGATGGAAGATGTCGTAGAAAAATCAAAAGAGTTGGGAGTCTTCTCATCGTCTTTTCCATTATCGGGATTGTAGACGTCATGTTCGCATCCTATGGATAGGAATGCCAGCATAATGCTGCATAATGTCAAAGCCAGCATCTTGCATGTCAGGTTAGAATAGATTGGTTTCATAATGCCTTTGTTTTTAGCTTGTTTACTTGTTGCAAAGGTACTATAAAAGTTGTAATATATATCTATATGTGCTCTGTTCTTCTCATTAAATACAAAAAATAGGTAAAAAAGGGTACTGCTTGTTGTTTTATTCGCCAGTATAAATACATGCTTGCTTGGATTTCTTTTCTTTTTCATTTGCTTATTTCGTTTCAAATCAATATTTTTAGGCTTTCGTTCAACCTTTTAATACGAATAAATGCTATGGACCAAATCCTATTCTGGCTGGTTCCAGCCGCTTCTATTATGGCACTTTGTTTTGCCTGGTATTTCCATCGTCAGATGATGAAAGAGAGTGAGGGTACGCCTCAGATGATTAAGATTGCCGCTGCTGTGCGCAAAGGTGCTATGTCTTACCTTCGCCAACAATACAAGATTGTGGGCTGGGTATTTCTGGGGCTGGTTATCCTTTTCTCCATTATGGCATACGGTTTCGGAGTGCAGAACTCCTGGGTGCCGATTGCTTTCCTTACCGGAGGATTCTTTTCCGGACTTTCCGGCTTTTTGGGTATGAAGACGGCCACCTACGCATCGGCTCGCACTGCCAATGCGGCACGCACATCGCTGAATGCCGGACTACGCGTGGCTTTCCGTAGCGGTGCGGTGATGGGACTGGTAGTGGTTGGCCTTGGCTTGCTTGATATATCTTTCTGGTATCTGTTGCTGAATGCTGTAATTCCGGAAGATGTAATGACTCCCACCCATAAACTCTGCATCATTACCACTACCATGCTGACTTTCGGTATGGGCGCTTCCACGCAGGCATTGTTTGCACGCGTAGGTGGCGGTATCTATACAAAAGCTGCCGATGTAGGTGCCGACCTTGTGGGAAAGGTGGAAGCCGGTATTCCCGAAGACGACCCGCGTAATCCTGCCACGATTGCGGATAATGTAGGCGACAATGTAGGCGACGTGGCAGGTATGGGGGCTGATTTGTACGAAAGTTATTGCGGTTCTATCCTTGCTACGGCTGCCCTCGGTGCTGCGGCTTTTATCCACTCGGGTGATACGCTGATGCAGTTCAAGGCCGTAATCGCTCCGATGCTGATTGCAGCCGTCGGAATATTGCTTTCCATTATCGGTATCTTCTCCGTGCGTACCAAAGAGAATGCGAAGATGAAGGACTTGCTGAACTCACTGGCTTTCGGTACTAATCTCAGCTCTATTTTGATAGTTGTCGCCACTTTCTTTATCCTGTGGTTGCTGAAGTTGGACAACTGGCTGTGGATTTCCTGCTCCGTGATAGTGGGTTTGATAGTAGGTATCATCATCGGGCGGTCTACGGAGTACTATACTTCCCAATCCTACCGTCCTACCCAAAAGCTGAGTGAAAGCGGAAAGACCGGTCCGGCGACAGTCATAATTTCCGGTATAGGCTTGGGAATGCTTTCTACGGCTATTCCGGTGATTGCCGTGGTGATAGGTATCATTGCTTCTTATCTCTTTGCTTCGGGCTTCGACTTCTCTAATGTGGGTCTGGGGCTCTATGGTATTGGCATTGCCGCAGTAGGTATGCTTTCTACATTGGGCATCACGCTTGCTACAGATGCTTACGGACCGATAGCTGACAACGCGGGTGGCAATGCGGAAATGTCCGGTCTGGGTGAAGAGGTGCGTAAGCGTACCGATGCGCTTGACTCCTTGGGCAATACTACAGCCGCTACGGGCAAAGGCTTTGCCATCGGTTCCGCCGCTTTGACGGGATTGGCTTTGCTGGCCTCTTATGTCGAGGAAATCCGTATCGGGCTGACCCGCCTCGGGACTACCGAACTGTCGCTTCCTCATGGCGATGCCGTGGCTCTTCAAGATGCCACTTTCTTCGACTTTATGCATCACTACGATGTGACGCTGATGAATCCGAAAGTTCTTTCCGGTATGTTTCTGGGCTCGATGATGGCATTTCTTTTCTGTGGATTGACGATGAATGCGGTAGGGCGTGCAGCGGCCCATATGGTAGACGAAGTGCGCCGCCAGTTCCGCGAAATCAAGGGAATCCTTACGGGAGAAACGGAGCCTGATTATGAGCGTTGTGTGGCAATCTCGACGAAAGGGGCGCAACGCGAGATGGTGATTCCGTCACTGATAGCTATCATTGCTCCGATTGCGACGGGACTTATTTTCGGTGTTCCCGGTGTGCTCGGCCTGCTGATTGGCGGATTGAGCAGTGGTTTCGTGCTTGCCATCTTCATGGCAAATGCCGGTGGTGCATGGGATAATGCCAAAAAGTATGTGGAAGAAGGCAACTTTGGCGGCAAAGGCAGTGAAGTCCACAAGGCTACAGTCGTGGGTGACACCGTAGGAGACCCGTTCAAGGACACATCCGGTCCGAGCTTGAATATCCTAATCAAGCTGATGAGCATGGTAGCCATTGTGATGGCAGGGCTTACGGTTGCGTGGAGTCTGTTCTAGAAAGAGTTTTTCCCCGTATCCCACCAAAGGCGGGTGGCGCCGTTATCTGCGCCACCCAGTTTTTCCGTGAGGGTGGCGTATTGTGCCGGGTCGGCAGTGGCGGCGTCCGTTGAGAACGGAAGGCGGCGGATCATGATATCCGTATCAATCACTTTTCCGGTGTTGTTTTGGACCTTGAAAAGTTTGGGGTATCCGGTACGGCGTTGCTCAGCCCATGCCTCATAACTTTCGGGCCAGCATGCCAGCCACTTCTGGGTAATAATCTTTTCGAGTTTCGTCTCTATGTCTGCATCTTCTTCCCATTTGGGGGATATGGTAATCAAGGCTTTCATGTCCTTGCCTACCTTGCCGCCTGAGACTACATCTTTATAATCGGCAGGGGTTTTGTCGCTTTCCAGATATTCGGAGGCACCGGCACAGTCCCACTGTGTAAATGAAGTACTTACCCCGTATTCATAGCATGTGCGGGGATTCTCTTTGGTATAGCCACGGAGGGCTGCTTCGGCCCTGAGCAGCCAGACTTCTGCCGCACTCATCAATACGGCTCCGGTCTTTTCGCCGATGGTACTTGTGTTGAGGGAAGAGCAAAAACTGTAAATGTTGGCGTCACCGTCTTTCATGGGTAACCCGATGGGAATGCCTAACAACTGTTTTTGATAACCTTCGAGAAGGGCGGTGTTATACCATTTCTTGCCACGCGGGTCCTCATAACCGTTGATAATGGATTCCATCGAGGCATTCATGTAGACTTCACCCCAACCGGCAACGGCACACAAAGGATTGATATAGTTCTTGCCCATTACAGCGATGGTTTCCCTTGCACCTTCCAGTACACCTTGATTGTCATTCAGTGCTTTGGTTGCTTGGTCTTTGGCAAGTGTTGCATCCACATTGGAGATGCGCATGGCAAGGCGCAAACGTAGTGAGTTGGCAAACTTTAACCACTCCTTCAAGGTCTTGCCGTTGGTCAGCATATCATACTCTTTGAATTTGTTGTTGTCACCGCCCTCGTCCAGGTATTCCCTTATCAATTGCTGCCCTTCGTCCAGGTCTGCAAAGAAGCGTGTATAGGCTTCTTGCAGTCCGTAAACCCGGGGTGTCTCACCCAGTTGATGGTAGACCAGCGGACCGTATGTATCGGCAATGCGGTGCATCAGTTCCACTTTCAAAATTTCGGTAATGCCGAGGTAGCCTTTCAAGTTGTCATTGCCATAAAAGTTCTTTTCTGCCTTCTGCACCTCCGTGTAGACATATCCGTAAGTACATTGCCATGCGGCATTGGTCCAGCCTGAGTTCAGGTTGTAGCAGGCGTTGGATTTCATGAATTTAGGAATAGGGTCCATGAAGTAGCCGGAGAACATGTCATGGTTCAGGGATTGTGTCATCTGCCATACCCAATTTAAGCCAACAGAACCTATATTGAAGTAGATACCCGACTGTATGGGTTCGAATGGAGCAGTCAGGTTCTGGAAATCTATTTCCTTTTTGTCGTCCGAGAAACCTCCCTTGATTTCGTTGTCGTTCTCAAAACCGCCGGTGCAAGCTGCAAGCAGCAATATGCTATGGCAGAAAAGGAATATGATGCACTTGTTTTTCATAAGGTATTCATTTTAAAAGGTTAATCTTAGGTTAAAGCCGATATTCCGGGTAGTAGGCATGCCAAACACGTCTACTCCTTGATTGTTGTTGCCTACGGACATTACTGCATCGGGGTCGAACGGTGCTTCCTTCTTTAAGAAACACAAGTTGCGCGCTGCCAATGATACGTCGATTCCCTTTATGAATCTACTGTTTTCCAGTATCGTTTTCGGGAAAGAATAGCTCAGTGATACTTCACGGAGTCTGATGCAGGTTGCGTCGTACATATAATATTCGGAGATGGCATTTCTGCCGCCTACTGCGCTGTAGAATGCTCTCGGGTCGTTGAACTTCTGTCCCTGGTATTCTACATATCCTCGGGCGCGGGCATCTTCGGTGACTTTGGTCACGCCGTTGGCATCCAACTCAGACTGTGTCAGTGACATGACTTCGCCGCCAAAGCGGAAATCTATCAGGAAATAGAGCTCCAGGTCCTTGTAGGTAAGTGTGTTGCTCCATCCCATCGTGAAGTCAGGATTGGCATTCCCAAGCAAATCCTTGTTTCCGGTATTTCCCAAAGGCCTTTTGCTGGTTTCATCAACCATGATGCTGCCATCCTCGTTACGGCGGAAAGCATTTCCATAAATATCCCCCAGGCTGCCTCCTTCTTTGACACGCATCTGATAGCCTGCGTTGAAACCTTCTTCGTAGTAGGAAAATTCCGGATAGTCAGGATGCAGGGTCACTACTTTGTTCTTGTTGGCGGACATGTTGATGAGACTCTTCCACGAAAAGTTTCTGTATAGTAGCGGAGTGGCGTCTACCGTCAGCTCAAAACCCTGGTTACGTATTTTTCCGGCATTGACATACCGGTATTTATAGGTGGAGCCCGTAGGATTGTCCATTCTCAACAACTGGTTCTTGGTATTGGTCTGATACCAAGTGAAGTCTATCCCGAAGCGGTGATGGAAGAAGCGCCATTCTGTACCGAATTCGATGGAGCTGCTGATTTCCGGTTTTAGGTCACCGCGCTGTTCTACGGTATTTACATTGATACTGCCGCCTACCATGATGATGTCTACCGGATTGGTGATTCCTATCGGGAGGTCATTACCGACTTCCGCCCATGAAGCGCGCACTTTTGCAAAACTTATCCATTTGGGCAGGGAGCAGGTTTTGTTAAGAATCCAGGTAGCTCCTATGGAGGGATAGAAGAATCCGGTATTCTTGCTGTCTGTGTGGGCTAATGTGGATGACCAGTCGTTACGTGCGGTAATGTCCAAGTATAGTAGTCCTTTCCAGCCCCACTGCATGGTGGCAAATACTGATTGGAGCGTGCGTTTGCTGTCGATGCTCTGATTTACGGCTGCTTTGGAGTCCATCACTACATTGGGGACGGTAAATACATTCGGTTTGTAGAGGGAAGCAAGCCTTGAGTCTATTGTCAGTGAATTGACTTTACTCATGTTGATGCTGGCTCCCAGTGCCGTATTGAGGGAAAAGTCATCAAATTCCTTGTTGAACAAGACCATTGCGTCACCGTAGACTTGGATTTCCTGGCTGTCCGACCAGATGTAACGTCCGTTTTCCTTGTCCTCGTATTTGCCGGCGATGTTGGGAGCTGTAGTGGCATACATCTTATTGTCGAATTTATCACTGATATAATCCACATTACCCCGTACCTGCAGGTTGAAGTAGTCCGTAATGTGCAGATTGGCTCTGGCCGATGCCACAGCGCGATAACGCTTGTAGCCACTGAGCACGCGGTTTTTCAGCCAGTAGGGATTCTGTCCCCATTCACTGACGGTACCATCTCCATTCTTTTCAATCCAGTTTTGTGTCATCATATTGCGGTCGGCATTCCACGTTTCAAAGTTTTCTCTGTAAGTGCTCATGTCTACGCCACGTGGGAAACTGTACAAGCTGACCAGCGGATTCAGATAATAGCCGCCGGTAGCAGGGGAGTTCTTGACGGTTTGGGTCATTAGTGTTGCAATGCCGTCCAGTTTCAGCTTGTTGTTGAAGAGGCTGGCCGTTTCGTGTAGGTTCAGGTTATTCTTCTGTAGTTTGTTATTGTCCACAATTCCTTTAGCCGTGGTGTTGGCGTATGAGAAATAAGTTTGTACCTTTTCATTTCCGGTAGTGATGGCCAGCGAATTGAAAGTGGTGATGCCATTGCTGAAGAATTCGCCTATGTTGTCATAGTCCGTTACATTGCCTTTTGTACCCCAGCTTGCCGTACCGCCATCTTCGTTCCGGCCGTATGTATTTTGGAATTCGGGGGTACTGATGGCGTGACTTACGGTCAGGTTGGAGGAGAATGTAACGCGCTGCAGTCCGGCCTTTCCCTTTTTAGTGGTGATCAGAATGACGCCATTAGCTGCCTGCGAACCATAAAGCGCGGCGGCAGAAGAACCTTTCAGGATGTTGATGCTTTCTATGTCGTCCGGATTCAGGTTGGAAATCCCGTCACCGGCATCACGGTTCAATCCATCGTAGTTACCGCCGATTACGGTGGAGGTGGATTCTGTTGAGCTGTTCAGCATAGGAACACCGTCAATTACGTACAAGGGCTGGTTGTTGCCGCTGGCAAATGCAGAGCGTGCACCGCGAATGACGACTTTGGCAGAACCTCCTAAATTGGCGGTTTTATTGATTTGTACTCCGGCCGTCTTTCCTGCCAGTGTATTAATCATGTTCGGCTCTTTGGCACGGGTCAGCTCACTGCTGCTTATTTGTTGGGTAGAATAGGTCAATGAGGACATTTTCTTCTGGATACCCATGGCGGTTACCACTACTTGCTCCAGGGCGAGGCTCTTTTCTTCCATCCGGATGTGGAGATTATTTCTACCGTTCAGGGCAATGGTTTGCGGTTCATAACTGATGTAGGATACGACAATAGTGGCATAAGGAGGGATATTCATACTAAATTCTCCTTCGGTATTGGTGATAACACCATTGGCGGTCCCTTTTTCAAGAATGTTGGCACCGATAATCGGTTCGCCTTTGGAGTCCGTCACCTTTCCTCTTACAGTAGCCATTTCCTGCAGAGTGTCTGTCTTATCCTCAGCACTCCTGCTGTTTTTGGTTAAAACGATGTTTTTGCCTTCCATCACATACTTGATGTCTGTCCCTTTGAACATTTGGTCAAGTACTTCGGAAACAGTTTGGTTGCTTGCATTGATGTCGACGGTACGGCGTACATCGACGTTCTGTTTGTTATATACAAATAAGTATTCTGTTTGCGATTCAATTTGCTCGAGAACTTGCCCTACTCTCAGCCGGGCATTTTGAATGCTGACCCTGGCATTCTGAGAGTAGCAGTTCCCGCTGTACACCTGAAATATAACAAGCAGGAGAAGGAATAATGTGATTTTCATAGGTTTGCAATAATTGCTTAAAATCTAATTTTTTTAGATAAAAAAGCCTCATCAACAAAATTTTTCTCATATCTTTGTCACTGTGTTAAGTTAATAAATTGATTAAGGTCGATTTTTGACTGTTTCGGATCGGAAAGTATGGGGGTACTTTCCGATCTTTTTTTCTTACTCATATATAACAATTGAATCCTTTTCTTCGTTGATGCGGAACTTGAAAGGATGGTCTTTCGAGATGGTCCGCAGTATATGTTCGATGCCGTCCTGCTCTCTGAACTTGCCGGTAAAGCTGCCGTAGTTCAGCAGTTGAGGACTGGCAACGGTTATCTTTACATTATAGTATTTCTCCAGTCTACCGAGGATACCGCTGAATGGAGCGTCGTCAAAACAGTATAGTCCCTCTTTCCAGCGTAGATATTCATAGGAAGGAAGGACGGCCTTTCTACATTTTCCGTTTTCATTGAGAAATACCTCGTCTTTCTGCAACCTGGTGATTATCTGGCTGCTGTTGGCCGGATAGATATCGACGATACCTTCCACCAATGTGGTTCCGAACTCATGGCTCCCACTGTAGGCACAGACGTTGAAACTCGTTCCTACAACTTTTACCTTGTTCGTTTCTGTATGTACATAGAATGGGATATTCTTGTTTTTGGCTACTTCAAAGTAGGCCTCTCCGTCCAATTCCACATTTCGTTCGTTGCGTCCGAAGTTGGCGGCATATTTCATGGTGGACTTGGAGTTCAGCCATACGCGTGTTCCATCGGCGAGGGTAATTTGGGCCCGTTGTCCGGCAGGCACAGTGACTGTTTGCAACTGCACCTCCTTGTTATATAAAAAGTCGGAGGTGATGAAATAACCGGCAATGGCGACAATGGTGACGGCGGCTATACGGGCCGTCCAGCGGAGCATCGGCATGATGCGCACCGTTTTCTTTTCATTGTTTCCCTGCTTGTCCGAGAACAAAGAAATGTCGTATATCATGCGCTCTTTCAGGAAGATGTTCCGGTTTTCATCCGAGGCGTCTATCCAGTCGAGTATCATCTTTTCTTCTTCAACGGAAGTAATACCTTTGAAATATTTATATAATAGCTCTTGGTTCATTGTCAATAATTTATTTCTTTTCTAAAACGTGCTCTTTTTACCTTTTGTATATATAACCGGAAAGTGGGCGGTAACCCTATTCCGTAGAAGCATTTTTTAGGATATTAATATTATGAGTATGGTAACAAGATAATCTTTCAGTCTCAGCCGGAGAATCCGCAGCACTTTGGTGATGTGTGCCTCTACGGTTTTAAGTGATATGTCCAGACTATCGGCAATCTGCTTGTTTGCCAGGTTCTGGTATCGGCTCAACATGAATATCTTCCGGCTTTGCTCGGGCATTTCCTGTAAGGTCTTATTTACGATATGCTGTATTTCCGTGTTGAATATCTGGTCCGGTTCGCAGGCTTTCAAGGTGGAGATGCGTAAGTCCAGTTCGCGCAGGTTGTGGCTGCTGATGGTTTCTTCCGCTCGCAGACGCACCTGCTTGTGCTCGAGTACGTGCAGGGCTTTGTTCTTTATGATGGTCAGCAGCAGGGCATGCAGGTTACTGTTTTCTTCCCAGCGGTCTCGGTTTTCCCATAAGGCAATCATGGATTCCATCACAACGTCTTCCGCTTCTGCTTTATCCCTGAGATAAGAATAAGCAAAAACCAAAAACTTTTCTTGGTTTTCCTGGAAAAAGCGTGAGAAAAGATTCATAGTATGTAGGCTCCTTAAACCGGACATTAATTGAGGTTCTTTATGGAATATAAGGCTTTACATAGCAAAAAAACATAATCTTTTTGGAATATGCAAGCATTATGCCTTGTTTTTTCAGAGCCATTTCTGGCAGTATTGACAAAAAGAAAGCCTGATGGGGTTCCACCAGGCTTTATATACTTAAAGAATAAGAGATTTCTTATTTCTTTTCCGGTCTTTCTTGTCTTTCCGGTCTCGGAAGCAATACTTTGCGTGACAGCTTAAATTTTCCGGTCTTCGGGTCGATGTCGAGAAGTTTTACGTCAATTTCATCACCTTCCTTGATACCGGCTTCTTCTACTGTTTCCAGACGTTTCCAGTCGATTTCGGAGATATGGAGCAAGCCGTCCTTACCCGGCAGGAATTCAACGAATGCACCGTAAGGCATAATGGAGCGTACCTTGCCTTTGTAGACTTCGCCTACTTCGGGGACAGCTACAATCCCTTTGATGATACGCATAGCATCATCGATGCTCTTCTTGTTGGTACCGGCGATTTCGATTCTACCGATGTTGTCCACTTCTTCAATAGTAATGGTAGCACCGGTTTCTTCCTGCATACCTTGGATAATCTTTCCACCAGGGCCGATGACAGCACCGATGAATTCCTTGGGAATGGTCATTGTCTCGATACGCGGAGCGTGAGGTTTCAGGTCTTCGCGAGGCTCGGCAATGCACTCGGTGATTTTGCCCAAGATATATTCGCGGCCTTCTTTAGCCTGCAGCAATGCCTTTTCGAGGATTTCGTATGACAGACCGTCCACTTTGATGTCCATCTGAGTGGCGGTGATACCGTCTTTTGTTCCGGTCACCTTGAAGTCCATGTCGCCCAAGTGGTCCTCATCACCGAGGATATCGGACAATACGGCATATTTGTCTTCGCCTGCATTCTTAATCAATCCCATGGCGATACCTGATACCGGTTTCTTGATTTTCACACCTGCATCCATCAATGCCAGAGTTCCGGCACATACGGTAGCCATGGAAGAAGAACCGTTTGATTCGAGGATATCGGATACCACGCGTACTACATACGGATAGTTTGCAGGAATCTGACCCTTCAATGCACGCCATGCCAGATGGCCGTGGCCGATTTCACGACGGCCTACACCGCGCTGTGCCTTGGCTTCGCCCGTAGAGAACGGAGGGAAGTTGTAGTGCAGAAGGAAACGTTCTTTTCCGTGTTCCAATACGTCGTCGATAATCTTCTCGTCCAACTTGGTGCCTAAAGTCACAGTAGACAAAGACTGTGTTTCGCCACGTGTAAAGATAGCGGAACCGTGAGGGCCGGGCAGGTAGCTGGTCTCACACCAGATAGGACGGATTTCGGTCGTCTTACGTCCGTCAAGGCGCTTGCCTTCGTCCAGAATGGAACGGCGCATCGCCTCTTTTTCCACATCGTGATAGTAACGGTCGATGAGGGCTGCCTTTTCTTCCAGTTCTTCTTCGGAGAACTGTGCCTTGAATTCTTCGCGGATGGCATCGAAAGCATCCATGCGTTCGTGCTTGTTCTTGTTTCCGGAAGCGGCAATGGCATAAGCCTTGTCGTAGCAAGCGTCGTGAACGGCCTTACGGAGTTCTTCGTCGTTCACTTCGTGGCAATATTCGCGTTTCACGGTAGAGCCTACTTCTTCTGCCAGTTCCATCTGTGCCTTGCACTGAATCTTAATGGCTTCGTGTGCGGCCTTCATCGCTTCCAGCAAGTCCTGCTCGGAAACCTCGTCCATTTCGCCTTCCACCATCATGATGTTTTCATAAGTGGCGCCCACCATCAAGTCCATATCGGCTTGTTCTAGTTGTTCGAAGGTAGGGTTGATGACGAATTGTCCGTTGATGCGTGCTACGCGTACTTCGGAAATAGGTCCGTTGAAGGGGATATCTGAAACTGCAAGTGCGGCAGAAGCTGCGAGTCCGGCCAGAGCGTCGGGCATATCTACGCCGTCTGCTGAGAAAAGAATGATGTTTACGTATACCTCTGCATGGAAATTATCAGGGAATAAGGGGCGGAGAGCACGGTCAACGAGGCGGCAAGTGAGGATTTCGTAGTCAGAAGCGCGTCCTTCGCGCTTTGTGAAACCGCCGGGGAAACGTCCGAATGCGGAGAATTTTTCTTTGTACTCTACCTGTAATGGCATGAAATCTGTTCCGGGAACTGCGTCCTTGGCGGCACAAACAGTAGCTAAAAGCATGGTGTTGCCCATACGAAGCATTACAGAACCGTCTGCCTGTTTTGCCAGCTTTCCCGTTTCGAGCGTGATGGTTCTGCCATCAGGAAGCTCGATCGTCTTAACAATTGGGTTAATCATAAAAAATGTTTTATATCTAATTTTCTTTCAAAATTCGTGCAAAGATACATAATTTATTCATGTAAAATGGTGGGAATGAGATAAAAAGTTTGTATTTAGTTGTTTTTTGCAGTTTTCTATATGGAAGAACGAGGGAAAATGCTTTGACTGAACTTGAAAAGAAGTATATTTGCAGGCACGTTTGCAAAACAAAACTGAAGATACGATATGAAGAAAATCTTTTTTATGGCACTTGCTGCAATAGCATTGGGTGCATGTAATTCCGAACCGAAATTCAAAGTAGAGGGTGAAGTGTCTGGTGCCGACGGCAAGATGCTTTATTTGGAAGCCTCGGCATTGGAAGGTATTGTTCCTTTGGATTCTGTAAAACTGGAAGGGGATGGCTCTTTCCACTTCAAGCAGGTACGTCCGGTGTCTCCGGAATTTTACCGTCTGCGGGTAGACGACAAGGTTATTAATTTCTCGGTAGATTCGACGGAAACGGTTTTGGTAAAGGCACCTTATACCGATTTCGCCACTGCCTATACAGTGGAAGGTTCTCCGAATAGCTCGAAGATAAAGGACTTGACGCTGAAGCAGATGAAGCTTCAGGATAATGTGAATGCATTGCTGCAGTCGGTGCAGGCACATAAGATAGGTGCCGATGTTTTTGAGGACAGTCTTGCCTCTTTATTGAAGAACTATAAGGATGAAGTGAAAATCAGCTATATTTTTGCCGCTCCCAATACGGCTGCTGCCTATTTCGCCTTGTTCCAGAAGTTGAATAATTATTTGATTTTCGACCCTCTGAACAATAAGGAAGACATTAAGTGTTTTGCAGCCGTGGCAACCAGCCTAAACAATTATTATCCGGATGCCGACCGCTCCAAGAACCTCTACAATATTGTGATAAAGGGAATGAAGAATACCCGTACTCCGCAGCAGAAGGTGGTGGAAATCCCCGAAGAGGCAATTTCCGAAACCGGCATCATCGACATTAACCTGCGTGACATGAAGGGCAATACACGTAAGTTGAGCGAACTGAAGGGCAAGGCTGTTATTGTGGACTTCACTGTTTATCAGAGTGCCGTTTCTGCTACACATAATTATATGTTGCGCGACTTGTACGACAAGTATGCCGCCCAGGGATTGGAAATCTATCAGGTTTCTCTGGATGCAGACGAGCACTATTGGAAAACAACTGCCGACAATCTACCTTGGATTTGTGTGCGCGACGGCAATGGAATTTATTCGTCTATAGCGGCTTCTTATAATGTGAAGAATGTGCCTTCTGTGTTCCTGGTCAACAAGAACAATGAGTTGAGTGCCCGTGGAGAGAGCATTAAAGACCTGGAGGCGGCAGTGAAAGCATTGCTGTAACATGTTATAAATAAGAAGTTTTCGTTTAAATATGTTACAAAGCAGCCTTTTATGCTTGACACGCATTGTATAAAAGGCTATCTTTGCAAAGGAAAATCGGAAAGAGGGTTCCAGCATGCTGACCATGTTGGAATTCTTTTTTGTTTATAGTACCATTAAAAACTAACATAACATTTAAGGAGGAAAAAGTATGGCTTATATGTCAGAAGACGGCTACAAGAAATTGATGGCCGAATTGAAACACCTGGAGACGGTGGAACGTCCCAAAATATCGGCTGCCATTGCCGAAGCGCGTGACAAAGGTGATTTGTCGGAAAATGCAGAGTATGACGCTGCCAAGGAAGCTCAAGGTATGCTTGAGATGAAAATTAACAACTTGAAGCTGACCATTGCCGACGCTAAGATTATTGATGAGTCGAAGTTGAAAACCGATTCTGTACAGATTCTCAATAAGGTAGAGCTTAAGAACGTGAAGAATGGCATGAAGATGGTTTATACTATCGTTTCCGAAAGTGAAGCCAATCTGAAGGAAGGAAAGATTTCCGTCAATACTCCGATTGCACAAGGTCTGCTTGGCAAGAAAGTAGGTGACATCGCAGAAATTAAAGTTCCGCAGGGCATGATTAACCTGGAAGTAGTGAACATATCCTTTTAAAGGAAGGCAGGTCCGCATACGGGCTTGCCTTATTTTATAATTTATAGCTATGGCAACAATATTCAGTAGAATTATCGCAGGTGAAATACCTTGCTACAAGGTGGCGGAGGATGACAGATTCTTTGCGTTCCTTGACATCAATCCGTTGGTAAAAGGTCATACATTGGTCATTCCCAAGCAGGAAGTGGATTATATCTTCGATTTGAACGATGAGGATTTGGCGGCGATGCATGTTTTCGCCAAGAGAGTGGCACTTGCCATCGGCAAGGCCTTTCCGTGTAGAAAGGTAGGAGAAGCGGTATTGGGGCTGGAAGTGCCTCATGCGCACATACATTTGATTCCTATGCAGAACGAAAAAGATATGCTTTTCTCCAATCCCAAACTGAAACTGACGGACGAAGAATTCAAGGCTGTGGCAGAAGCTATCCGTGCAGTGCTTTAATCGGTTTATTTTCCTCCCCTAAATAAACGGAAGCGGGAGTTGGACTTCATCCAGCTCCCGCTATTTTTTTGCCTTCGGCACCTATCCTTTAATTTTTAATTTAAATGTATTCCTCTCCCAGTTTTATCTGGGCATCATTCACATATTTGCGGATGGTATGTTCTTCATCTTTCTTGCAAATCAGTAATACATTGTCCGACTCGGCTATGAGATAACCTTCCAAACCGTCGATAACTGCAAGTTTGTTGTCGGGCAGCACCACGATATTGTCTTTGCTATTATAGATGAGGGATTTACATTTTAAGGCTACATTGCCTGCTTCATCTTTGGGAGACAAATCATACAAAGACCCCCAGGTTCCTAAATCAGACCAGCCGAAATCGCCTAATGACACATATACATTGTCTGCCTTTTCCATGATGCCGAAGTCTATGGAGACATTGGGGCAAGCAGGGAAGTTCTCATCAATGAATTGTTTCTCTTGGACTGTTCCATACACATCTTTGCCGGGGGCCAGTTTGGAAGTCAGCTCGGGCAGCAGGGCTTCGTTTGCCTTGATGATGGTATTTACGTTCCACATGAACAGACCAGAGTTCCAATAGAATTCTCCACTTTCCACGAATACTTTTGCCAGTTCCAGTTCGGGCTTTTCAGTGAAGGTTTTTACCTTGTAGAAATTATCACCGGCGGCTTCGGCTATTTGTATATAGCCATATCCGGTTTCCGGACGGTTGGGCTTGATGCCGAGTGTCAGCAGATTGTCCGATTGGGAAACGAAGTCCAGCCCTTTTTCGATAGCTGCCAGAAATTCGCCTTCCTTCAGGATTAAGTGGTCCGAAGGAGCTACCACTATATTGGCGTTCGGATTCAAGGCGCGGATATGATAGGAAGCCCACGCAATGCAGGGGGCTGTATTCCTGCGTGTCGGCTCCAGTAGAATCTGTTCGGGTTTAAGTTCGGGAAGCTGTTCTTTTACAAGGTCGGCATACAAGTCATTTGTTACGATAAGTATATTTTCCATGGGGATTACCTGCTTGAAGCGGTCGAAGGTTTGCTGCAGCAAGGAACGTCCTGTACCGAAGAAATCCAGAAACTGTTTTGGAAGTGTCTTGCGGCTGAATGGCCAGAAACGGCTGCCGATTCCTCCGCCCATAATTACACAGAAATTATCCTTATTGGTTACCATGCTATTGATTTTAAAAGTTTCTGCTAATGTACTGCATATTTTACAAACAAGGAATGATTCAAGCAGGTTTTATCGTTTTTTTCGCCTTTTTTTAGGAAAAGTATTGCAGGTTTAGAAAAAAGCTGTATCTTTGCACCGCATTTGAGAAGTCAAACATGCCCAGATGGCGGAATCGGTAGACGCGCTGGTCTCAAACACCAGTGGATTCACTTCCATCCCGGTTCGACCCCGGGTCTGGGTACGAAATAAAGAAGCGGGGAAAGTTTTAATGCTTTTCCCGCTTTCTTTTTATACTTATCTTTTATGCCCTTTGCTCATGGGAACAGATATCTGGCAAGAGATAGAAGTACTGAATCAAGAATTTGTGAGGCTTGGTATCAGTCAGTCGGTAGACTATGAAAAGTACTACCTCTATTCGCTTATTACCCATTCTACTGCTATTGAGGGCTCTACACTTACCGAATTGGATACCCAGTTGCTTTTTGATGAGGGGGTAACAGCCAAAGGAAAGCCGTTGGTCTATCATCTGATGAATGAGGATTTGAAGAAGGCATACGAACTCGCCAAAGAAGAAAGTGCACAAAATGCGGAAATTACGCCTGTTTTCTTACAAAAATTGAATGCTGCTCTAATGCGTACTACTGGGAGTGTATATAATGTAATGGGCGGTTCTTTTGATTCTTCTAAAGGTGAATTTCGTTTGTGCGGCGTTACTGCTGGGGTGGGCGGGTGTTCTTATATGAGCTATCCTAAAGTTCCCGCTAAAGTAGAAGAACTTTGTTCTATATTGAGAGAAAAGCAAAAGAATATGGAAACATTTCGGGAACGATATGAATTGAGTTTCAATGCTCATCTCAATTTGGTAACCGTTCATCCGTGGGTAGATGGCAATGGGAGAACGGCTCGTTTGTTGATGAACTATATCCAGTTCTGCCATCATCTTTTTCCGACGAAAATCTTTAAAGAAGATAGGGGCGACTATATTCTTTCTTTGCGGCAGTCGCAAGAAGATGAGAACAGTCAGCCTTTCTTGGACTTTATGGCAGCGCAGCTGAAAAAATCATTTGCGTCAGAGATTGAGAAATACAATACTGGACGTAAAAAAGGTTTTAATCTCATGTTTTGAAAAGCGACGATTCCTTCCTGATAAGCTCATATAGGCATTAGCTGATTGTGCTGTATCATCCTTTTGTATTGGGTTATTCTCAAAATATTCTCTTCTCGGCATTAAATACAAAATAATGGGTGTAAAATGCAAATTTATTTCGTAGATACTGTTTTCGCATTTATTTTTTTCTAAATTTGCAGTAGCTGGAATCTTATCTAACTATTTAATTATTAAATGTTTGCCAATTATGACAAAACATGTTCCTCTTTTTTTACCTCTCGGAAGTATTCGGTTACTGACGATATTCTTCTCTTTTTGTATAATCTTTGTTCATCCGGCATTGGCTGACAAAATGGCTGAAAGCCCCGAACTTTTCGATACTGCTTTCACCTTGCAGGAAAGGCTTGATATTCCCGACGGGTTTGTTCAAAGAGAGATGGTCTATATTTCCATTCTTTTAGGTACATTGGTGCTGTGCCTCTTCTTTTTCTTCATGCAGAGGCGGATGAAGAAATTGAGGGAAAGGGACCGGGAGAGGTATCTGCAACTGTTGGAAGGCATTCTTGATAATCTTCCCATTGCGGCAAAAGTGAAGGATGTGAATGATGGGATGCGCTATACTTTTTGGAATAAAAAGGCAGAGGAACTCTTTGAATGTTCGGCCAGAGAGGCTATAGGCAAGACGGATTTTGAAACAATGCCAGAGGCTGCGGCTTTAATTAGGAAGGAGGATGAAGAGTTGGTCAAGACGGGGATTCCACAAGAAGGTATACGACGTTTTTTTACCAAGAAGAACGAGGAGCGGTTTACCTTCCAGAACAATAATTTTATAAAGCTTTCTGATGGTCGCAAGTGGATTGTTTATACTGCTTGGGACATTACTGATTTGAAAATCATGGAGCGCAAGCTACGTCTGGCCAAAGAGGAGGCTGAGGAGTCCAACCGGATAAAATCGGCTTTCCTGGCCAATATGAGTCATGAGATACGTACTCCGCTCAATGCAATAGTTGGTTTTTCGAGTATTTTGGCCACGGAAGTGTCTGAGGAAGAACGGGTGGAGTATCTCGATATTATAGAGCGGAATAATGAACTGCTGTTGCAGCTCATCAATGACATTCTGGATTTGTCGAAGATAGAAGCCGGTACATTGGAGTATGTCTATGCTAACGTGGATATCAATAAAATGGTGTCCGAGATAGAGCAGGCTACAAGTATCAGGCTGACCAATAAAGACGTGCGTCTGGTCACGGTTACGCCATTGCCCGGTTTGCTGCTGTATACCGATCAGCGCAGAATTACTCAGGTATTCAATAACTTCATCAGTAATGCGCTGAAGTTTACTGCTGCCGGTAGTATTACCATTGGTTACGGAATGCCCGAAAATAGCTATATCCGTTTTTATGTCACCGATACCGGGACGGGGATATCATCTGAGAATGCGCAGGGGATTTTTAACCGCTTTGTGAAGCTGGATTCCTTTAAGCAAGGTACCGGACTGGGACTGGCCATTTCGCAAAACATTGTGAAGGAACTGAAAGGAGAGATAGGGGTGGAGTCACAGTTGAGCAAGGGCTCCACTTTCTGGTTCACGTTGCCTTTTTATAAGATGGACGCGCACCGTTCTATCTTTCCTTGATGCTGCAAGCTCAATCCAATGAAGGGACATCGATTGTCTGGCTTTCCTCGTTCCAGTTGTCAAGGGTGAATTCTCCGGATGATTCTTCGGAAAAGATGTCTCCCAGAGTGAGGGTCAGGGTCAGTTTGGAGTTTGCTTCCAAAGGTCCGTTCAATGTTTGCTTGAAACTTTTCACGTTTCCATTTTTCAGTATGATGCTCATCTGGAATTCCGGTTTCCCGAAAGAAGGGAAGAGCATGACGGTGGCGTTGCTCATTTGTGTACCGTCGACGGAACGGACCAGAGGGAAGGCTACTGTGCGTGGGCTTCCTTGAGGAGCGGCGGTGTAGAAATTCAGTTCTCCAGCAATATTGGTGATGCGCACCACCATGCTGTCGATGCTCGAACTGAGGATGCCGTTGTTCTTGTCCTTGATGATTACTTTCAGTCCGGTCACTACCCGTTTGAGGGATGCTTTCAGGTCCTCACTTCCAATGTTGGCAGGCTGGACGGCGTGTACCAGGTCGAATACCGGATAATAGGTTGTGTCCGCTTCCATTTTGAATAGGGAGAAGTGTTGCCGGGACATGTCTTCGCCTAAGATGTAGACCGGGTCCCTCATGAGAGGATGTGCATAAATCGGCTCCTCGTATTTAGGGGTTCCCCAATAAATCATGTTATAGAGACCTGCGGGTAAGGATAACTCTCGATTGACGCCATCGTTATAGAAAGCTCCGTCTTTAACTTGGTAGTAACCGTAAAAAGGTGTCAGCTTCCGGTTTATGTAGTTTCCATAATAAATAGAGGTGCCCGCCTTGCAGGGCATGATGGTCAGTATGCCGGTCAGCGGGCTTTGTCCGCTTTCTGTGGACACGTCCATCAAAAGTCGTGGTGATACCAACTCACTGCTTTTTTCTATCTGGGGCGGATTGTCATCGGCGCAGCTTGCCACGATTGCGGCAAGTACTGCAAATACTACTAATTTTTTCATTATCTGTTAAGCTTTAGGTTGTTCTTCCTTGAGAACGTTTTTAGAAAGAAATGGTTCTTTGTACTCCGGAGAAAGTATATTGGGGATGGAAAAGTGAGGTGAAACCAATTCCGGTATTGAGGGGAATGGGAAGAATAGCCCCTCTTCAAAAGGCTTAGAGAAGGGACGGAAAACAAATTATACCTTTTTTAGTAACATTTTAGAAGCCTTGATTAACGAAATCATATACTCTTCGTAACAATTTCTCGACATTCTTTTCTTGTTCCTCCATACATTTGCATCCGAGTTCTTTGGTATTAATTGAAGAACACAATGAATCTTTGATATTAACCATTAAATAATGTACAATGAGAAAAACATTCTTGGAAAAGTGCATAAATCTGCGTTTATGCCGTGTTGCATTGGTACTTTTTTTTCTTGTACCTGCAATCAGTAGCCTGCAGGCTAATCCTTCTCAAAACAAGACCATTTCGGGTGTTGTGACATCGGCTACGGATAGTGAGCCGTTGATAGGTGTCAGCGTGCAGGTGAGAGAAACCGCTACGGGTGGAATTACCGACATTGATGGCCGGTATTCGGTAAGTGCCCAACAAGGACAGACACTGGTGTTTTCTTACATCGGTTATCAATCACAGGAAATCAAGGTAGGTACTTCTTCCGTCATCAATGTGGTGCTGAAGGAGGACACGGAAATGTTGGATGAAGTGGTTGTAGTGGGCTATGGTGTCCAGAAGAAGAAATTGGTGACGGGTGCCACTGTTCAGGTGAAGGGTGACGAAATAGCCAAGATGAATACAACCAATCCCTTGCAGGCTATGCAGGGACAGACACCGGGTGTAAGTATTGCTTCGACTTCCGGTCAACCGGGTGCTGACATGAAAGTGAGTATCCGTGGTCTTGGTACCGTGGGAAATAGTGCTCCTCTTTATCTGATTGATGGTGTGGGTGGTGATATTTCTACTTTGAATCCTGCCGATATTGAAAGTATAGATGTACTGAAAGATGCGGCTAGTGCGGCTATCTACGGTTCGGCCGGTGCTAATGGTGTAGTGCTTATTACTACCAAGCAAGGGCGCGAAGGTAAAGCGCAGATTAGTTTCGATGCTTATTATGGAATACAGAATGTAGCTCGTAAGGCCAATATGCTGAATGCAAAAGAGTATATGGCCATTATGGATGAGCAGGCTTTGAATAGCGGACTTTCGGCTTACGATTGGAGCCAATACCAGTCTATTTACGATGCCAACGGCAATGTGTATGATACGGATTGGGTAGATACTATGTTCAAAGATAATGCCACAACGGAGAGCTATACGCTGGGTGTCACTGGTGGAAGCGCAACTTCCACTTATGCCCTTTCGTTAGGATATATGAGTCAGGAAGGTATTGTCGGCGGTTCGGATGTGTCTAACTATTCGCGTTACAATTTCCGTGTGAACAGCGAGCACAAACTTTTCAAGGATATTTTGAAAGTGGGCGAGCAGGTGAGTTTTGTATATAAGATGAATAACGGTATCAGTGTAGGCAACCAATATAATAATACCTTACGCGGTGCATTCGGAACATCGCCTATCGCTCCTGTCTATAGCGATAATAATCTTTATGATTCGCCTTACAATGACACCAGTACCAGTGACTGGAATAAAGGTGATGGAAACCCTTATGGTTTAATGATGACCGACAGCAACAATGAGAACAAAACGGCTACTTTTTCCGGTAATGTTTATGCTGAATTGCAGCCTGTCAAGAATTTGAAGATAAAGTCTGTATTCGGTGTGGTTTATGGTTCCAGCGAATACCGTAGTTTCAAGCCTCTCTACAAGTTCAGCCAATATATATATAATGAAGAACGTACTACCGTATCTCAAAATGCCAATCACTCTTTGGGTATGACATGGACCAATACGGCTTCTTATGACTGGACTATGGGAGAACATTCGTTCAACGCCTTGCTGGGTATGGAAGCCTATCGTTACGAGGGCACTTATATCGAAGCTAAAAATGGTATGTTGAAAGAAGGTTTTGATGATTGGGAGCATGCTTTTGTGGGCAACGGAACGGCCTCCGATTCGACCAACGGCTTGGGTGCCAGTGGCAATCCGCATACCGAGAGCCGCAAGGTGTCCTATTTCGGCCGATTGGGTTGGAACTGGAAAGAAACTTATATGGTCAATGCTACTTTGCGTGCAGACGGTTCGAGCAACTTTGCCAAAGGCAACCGTTTTGGTTACTTCCCTTCGGTATCGGCAGGATGGACCATTACTAACGAAAAATTCATGGAAAGTACGCAAAACTGGCTCGACTTCCTGAAAATACGTGCCAGCTGGGGACAAGTGGGTAATGCCAACATTGACGCATTCCAATATCTGGCTCCTATCAAGAGTACCAATACACACTATCTTTTCGGCAGCGGTTACGGCGACTCGGATGCTGCGGCACAGCTCGGAACCAACTGGGGAGCTTACCCTAGTCGTCTGGCTAATGCTGACATCAAGTGGGAGACTTCACAGCAGACCAATATCGGTCTTGATGCCCGATTCCTCAACAGTCGCCTGGGTGTTAATTTCGATTTCTACATTAAAGATACTAAAGACTGGCTCGTGGTGGCTCCTATTCTTGCTACTGCCGGAGCAGGTGCTCCTTATATTAATGGCGGTGGAGTGAAAAACACCGGTGTGGAACTCAATCTTACTTGGAATGACCAAATAGGCAAAGACTTTAGTTACAATATCGGTATCAACGGTGCCTACAATAAGAATAAGGTCGGAGAGATTCCTAACGACGATGGTATCATTCATGGCTCTACCAACCAGTTGTATGACAATACTCCTGAATTCTATCGTGCCGAGAATGGTAAGCCTATCGGTTATTTCTATGGTTTCAAGACAGCAGGCATATTCCAAAACAATCAAGAAATAGAGGATTGGATTAAGGCTGGTAACGGTGTGCTGCAAGCTGACGTACAACCAGGTGACGTGAAGTTTGTGGACATCAACCATGACGGACGGGTGAACGAGCTTGACAAGACCGATCTTGGTAACGGTATTCCTGATTTCACTATGGGCTTCAATCTCGGTTTCAACTGGAAAGGACTTGATTTCTCTGTAGTGGCCAACGGTGCTTTCGGACAGCAGATTGTCCAGAGCTATCGTAACCATACCTCCAAGCAAGCCAATTATACTACTGCAATTTTAGGACGTTGGACAGGAGAGGGAACCAGCAATCGCATACCTCGTGTCACAGACCAGAATCTCAACTGGCAGTTCTCAGACCTCTATGTGCAGGATGGTGATTACCTGCGAATCAGTAACATTACTTTGGGCTACGACTTTGCCAAGCTACTGAGATGTAAGGTCATCAGCCAGTGCCGTATCTATGCTCAGGTACAGAATGCGTTCACATTTACCAAATATGACGGCATGGATCCGGAAATAGGTTATGGTCCCGAAGGAGATAACGGACAAGGTTGGGTATCGGGCGTTGATTTAGGTTATTACCCCCGTCCCCGTACCGTATTGTTTGGTGTTAACTTGAAATTTTAAAATATAGACTGATATGAAGAAAAACAAAAATATATTTATGGCAAGTGTCCTGCTCCTGAGTTTGGGACTGGCTTCGTGTACCGACAGTTTTCTCGATGTTACGTCGAAGACTGAATCTTCAACCGGTACATTCTATAAGACTGAAAAAGATGCTTATCGTGCTCTGATAGGTTGTTATGATGGTTGGCGCCAGACTTCATCAGCCATGATGGTAGGGTTTTATATGGCTTCCGAGGTGATGAGTGCCGAGTGTTTTGGCGCTACCGGAAATGCCGATGGACGTGGCTATCAGGCCATTGACCGTTTTGACATCTCCCAATCGCCGGCTGACCTCAACCTATACGAAGGTGACTGGAAAAATTATTATGCGGGCGTCTATCGTTGCAACGAGCTGATAGCTCATGAAGAGCAGATTGTATGGAATGAATCGGATAGCAAACGTGGTATCTATATGGGCGAATGTCGTACGTTGCGTGCATTGCTTTATCTGGATATGGTTCGTTTATGGGGGAATATCCCACTCTTTCTGGAACCGGTAAACGAAAATCGCGCTCCTTCACCTGCCAAAGAGGTGTTCAGTGCCATATTTACTGACTTAAAATATGCTATCGAGAATATTCCCGGTGACGCTTATCCCAAGGCCGACTATACCAAGAACGACGGACATATTACAAAATATGCCGCCGAGGCTTTGCTGGCACGTGCCTATCTTTTCTATACCGGATATTACGGTGAAGAACCTGCAGAGGTGACTCGTGCCGAAGCTTTGGCTGCTGTAGAAGACGTAATCGCTTCAGGAGAATATGGTTTGGTACCGCAATTCAAAAATTTATGGCCGGCTTCTTCTGCAAAAGTGGCCGAAAAAGGAGACTATGAAACTTTGAAGGGTACATATGCCGGTGATGGAAACAAGGAAACCATTCTTGCGTTGAAATTTACCGCTACTCAGGATTATAACGGGAATAATGACTCCAACCGTTGGCAGGTGATGTTGGGTATGCGCCAGCTTAATGCTGCTCCCTATTGCAAGGGATGGGGCGCATTGACGGTAAATCCTGATTTTGTGGAAGCGTTTCCCACTGGTGACCTCCGCCGTTCGGCTTCTATCATTGATTTGGTAGGGGAAGGAATCACCGGTTCGGCCGACTTTACCACCAGTTTTAATGACTGGCGTGAATATACCGGCTATGCTGTGAAGAAGTATGCTCCCCTTTGCTATGCCGATGGAAGCCATGCCGGTAAGCAGGATGGTAGCGGTGACTTCCAGACACAGAACCGCCAAGACTACGTTATTATCCGTTATGCCGACGTATTGTTGATGGCCGCAGAACTGGGTAGCCCCAATGCGCAAACTTATTTCGACCAAGTGCGTAAGCGTGCTTATCAGGTTGATGACAACGGAACAGTATCGGCCAACTATCAAGCTAAGAGTGTGTCTCAACAAGCTATTATGGAAGAACGTCGTCTTGAATTTGCTTTTGAAAGCATTAATTATTGGGATCTCCTGCGTCAAGGTATAGACGTGGCAGCCGAGAAGCTCGCCTTGAATGGTGTCAAGGTGAAGAGTGGAGGCGCTGATGATGCAATAACCATACGGGCCGACCGTGTGAAAGCCACCAAAGGCTTGAGCCAGATTCCTTATAATCAAATTAACCTTTCACAGAGTGTACTTGTGCAGAATCCCGGATGGTGAGTACCATTAATAGAGTAAATAAAAAATAAAAACAATAAGATATGAGACTTAAATCATTCTTTTCCATATTGGCAGGAGCGGCTTTGATATTTTCCGCTTGCTCGCCCGAAGAGTACGAGATGGGGGCAAAAACCTATGTTTCCGATGATTTGGTGGAAGGTATCGCCTATACGGTGACCCCTGATGCCAATGATCCTAATACGATTCATCTGACTTCGCTCATCAAGGGAGCCACTCCCTTGTGGGTCACTCCAAGCGGTCCTTCTCAAAAGACCACTCTTGACTTGGCACTTCCTTTTGCCGGAGAATATAGCGTGACTTTCGGCGCTTCCACACCGGCAGGTCCGGTATATGGCGAACCATATACCTTCAAGGTAGAGACCAATAACTTTGCCATGCTCGAAGACCCTATCTGGGCTAACCTTGCAGGTGGAGTGGGCAAGAGCCGTAAGTGGGTTCCCATTGACAAGAACTTTGGTATTGGCCGTTGTTCGGGACCGGTGATGTACATGAGCCACACTGATGTGAAAAATGATGGAAGCAATATTACCGACCTTATGATTGGTAGCGCTAATTGGGCTCCCAACTGGGATCCGGGTATCCAATCGTGGCTCATTCCGGCAGACGACCCCTATTTCCAGTCGTACATCACTTTCGGCCTGGATGCTGTGAAAGGCTGTACGGTGGAACTTCATCGGGTGGCTGCTTCGGGCACGACGGATGCCACCGGAACTTTCAACTTGAATGTGTCTGACCCGAAACGCCCTGTCATATCTTTCTATGGCGGTACCTATTCATTGCATAACGAGGGTTTTGATGATGTCTGTTCCAACTATACCAACGACATCAAGATTATAGAATGTACTCCTTATCTGCTGCAGGTAGCTACGATGCGTACCAATAGCGAAGGTCCGTGGTGGCTGGTGTGGAACTTCATTTCCGAAGAGGCTTATAATGACCCCAGTATCATACCGACTGAAGATCCGGGTTTGCTTCAGCCTGCCGAAGTACAACAGCCTGCCATTGAAGATTTGGCAACCAAACTGTTCACTACTGAAATCAACGGTGTCACCTATGTGGGCAATGAGGCACGCTTCCTCATCAATGATGAAGAACCTTATGACTGGACATGGTGGAATGGTGGCTCTGCTGCTTGGGAAAGCGTAGTGAAGGGACAGTACGGTTCTTCATGGGCACCTGTGGCCGATGCTTCCATTGCCGACTATGAGCTGGTATTGAGCAGCACGGCCGATGGCTACAAATGGGATGACGGTACCAATGCCGGTAAGCTTGCCATTGAAGACGGCAAATTGAAATTTATGGATGCCGACGGCAATCCGGTTGAGATAACCGTCCTCACCGCTACCGGTGATAAGCGCACGGTGGAAGTGAAGGGAAGCGAGTTTACCGTAATGGCTTGCGATGTCACCAGCTCTTTCCAGATGGGTGTGCCTGCAACGACCAATGACAAGGGAGCCGTGGATTCTTATCTTTGTGCCAACCTCAACTACAAACCTATCGCTACCGGACCTACCGGGCCTACTGAAATCAAGGTAGACAACAGCAAGGTACAAATTCTTTTCGGTGACGGAAATCCCGATCGTTTGCGCTTGCAGTTCTACAATCCTTGGGGCGGTGGTGACGCGGGATGGCCGATCGACATCACGAAGGTGAAGTTGAAAAAGAACCAGACGCTGAAGATACAGTACAAAGTGCTGAGTGGAATCACTTGGAACGAGGGCGCGACTCCTAAGACCGTGATTATGGACAATAACATCGGAAATGCTTGGGAAGATGACTGCTACAACCTGGCTCATGCCGTGGCCTTTGATACTGCCGAAGGAGCTGTACAGACTGTGTCCGTGACCAATACCACCGGTGCCACTGTGACTTACGAAGGAAGCAGTTGTATCTGTATCGGTATCCAGAATAAGGGACTTGCTACTGTGGCTGCCACCGAAGACGGACAGCCGGATGTGAAGGTTGAGATAATTTCGATGACCATTGAATAACCACTTAAATGAATTTAGTATATATGAAGACAAAGATATATTTAGGAATACTTTCACTTGTACTGGGTCTTTCGCTGGCTTCGTGCAGTGAAGATGACGACTATACTATCCACACCACCCCGATTCTGAACGAATCGTCGGTGGTGACGGGGTCGTCCGATGTGACCGCCACTACCGCTACACTCCATGCCACGCTCTCCGGGTTGGATGGCATGGATGCCGGAAGCTATAAGACCGGCTTCTTCTATGGTTTTGCGCAAGACAACCTGCCCGAGGACGTGCAGGCTGCTTATGACGGCAGCGCCTTCAGTGCTCAGTTGAACGGGTTGAACAATAACTCTACGCTCTATTATCAGGCTTATGTATGCTTGCAGGGTAAGGTGTATTACAAAGGTGAGGTGAAAAGCTTGCTCACCACCGATGCCAAGGTGGCTACTGCCGATGCCGCATCTGTCGACTTCGCCTCGGCTGTATTGGGTGGGACATTGACCGATGCTACGGCCGATGCTACTTGTGGTGTTGTTATCTCTACTTCATCCGATGTAGAAGCGGTTCGTGCAGGCCTTATAGTGAAGAGTGAGGAACTTAAGGACAGCTATTCATTCGTCCATGAAGGGTTGGTGCCCGAAACGCAATACTATTATGCGGCTTACCTCAATCTGGGTAGCGGCATTGTGTATGGTGAGGTGAAGAGCTTCACTACTCCTGCCTATGACTTCGATCTCGACAATGACCTTGTCGACCTGGGACTCTCCGTGAAGTGGGCTCGCTTCAATGTGGGTGCCAAGAGCGAGACTGGACTGGGTGGCCTTTTCGGATTCGGTGACCTGACCGGATGCAACAATAGCATCGACCCTGCCGACTATGCTTCGGCCGATACTTATAAAACGGCTTCCGACTTGGCTTTCCGTGCATTTCAAGGGCGTGCCACACTGCCTACTGCCGATGATTTCGAGGAACTCTTCACGTTGTGCCAGAAAGAGTGGACTGAGCAGAATGGAGTGACAGGTTTCAAGTTCACCGGTCCTAATGGTAATTCCATCTTCCTGCCTGCAGCCGGTACGCGTGTGGCAAACGATGTGACGGCGCTGGGTACTGAAGGATATTACCTCACCGGTACTGTCAACTCTTCCAATACAGAATTTGCGGTAGGTTACCAGTTTGCAGCTTCTGTCAATCACCGTATCACTGCCGCAGTTTATCAAGGTATGGCTGTACGCGCTGTTTCCACAGCCAAGAACGTACCGTTCAACAAGGCTCTGCTCTATCAGAAGTGGTATCTTGACAATGGCCAGGACGGTAAGCAGCACGTGTTTGAAGGACCTTTCACGCAGTGGGGTGTTACGGACAACTGGAGCACAGTTTCCAACGGACAACCCAACATTGAACAGCAGATTCATTGGGAGATGGGTACGGATAATGGCTGGATAGGTTATACTTACGGAAAGGACTATGGTTATATGGAGCTCAAGGAGGACGGTACGGTGAATATTCATCGTATTGCCGAAGACGGTACCGTGACCGATGAAACCGGTAAGTTTACGATTGACGAGGCGAATAAAGTGATTGACATCGACATAGATGTGCTTTGTGCCAATACTTGGATTGGCACGAAGAGTGGTAAGCTGAACATTCTGTCGTTGACTGCCGACGGCTTGCAGATTGCCCTGCCCGATGGCGACTATGGCTATTCGTTGAACTATTACAGCCAGGCCAAGGCCGATGCCGATGCGCAGGTTCCTGTATTGCTCAATATCGCCGATTCATCATGGGCAGGAAGTTGGGATGCACTGCTTGTAGCCATTTCACCCGAAGACTTGGCTGGACAGCACACGTTTGTTTTCGAGGGAACTTGTACCGATGCTATGGTGTTTACGCTTGACTTTGCCGGTATGGCGAAGCGCTATCCCAATTCGTTTGTACGCATTGACGACATCAAGCTGGACGGTACTTCCATCCGGTTTGATGCCAACCGCTTCTATTATGGCGACATTGAAGGAAACGGCAAGTACCGTGTTCAGTTGTTCAATGCTTATGGGGCGGGTTCTGTAGGCAATGCTGTTCCTCTCAGTCCGTTCAGCAATGTAGAAAATCAAGGTACCGAGCCTGCCATCCATTTCAAGGAGAAGCTTGAGATTGTCTGCACCGTCATTACCGACGGTACCGGTGCAGGTATTTATACGCCCAATCTGGTTACTGTCAATCCGGATTGGGGAAGTGCATGGGGATATAACGCAGGAGCTACGTTCGAGGTGAAATACGAGAACTTCCAGTACAGCCTTGTGGCTTCTCAGTTCGACATTAAGTACGAATCTGCCGACTATGCGGCAGGTTCCATCATGACCTTCGTTGAAGTGGCTGACATCTACAAGTATTTCCCCGGTTTGCATGCCACGCTTGACAACCTCTATCTGGATGGCAAGGAAGTGACATTTGATGCATCCAAAGTGCTCGATGCCAATGAATCCCCGAAGTATCGTCTGGAACTTTGGAATTGCTATGGGGCAACAAAGGATAAAGGGTGCGCTTTCGGTACTCCTGATGGTGATGTTATCAAGGAACTTGGTTTCAGCAGTTCTATGGAAGTGAAGTTCACGTTCCACACTCTTTTCTCTGTTCCTGAATGGTAAGAGGGATAGACGGAAATATACTGGTTAGATAGGAAATCCGGGATGCAGGCCATCCCGGATTTTTTGTTTTGCCCTCACCGGTGTGCATCGTTCTGATATAGATTGAAGAACCATAGAGAGAATAAAATAAAGGAGGTGGTCCGTAAGGCGGCGCTTTGATAGCTCTTTGCCTTGTACTTTGTTCGGACGGGATGGGTACTTATTGCGATAAACATAGTGATTTTATGGTATCTCCACTAAGGTGGTCCGCCTTGTTCATAGTAGTGAACAAATCAGCCCACTTAGGTGAACAAACTTGTTCACCTAAGTGGGCCGTTCATGAATCTTTGTACTGAACCGGACAGACAAAAGGGCGGAAGCGGAGAAAAGCAGGGGCTTTCTCTAAGATTGGCTGCTATTTTCCTTCGTAATCAAAGTATTCAAAGTCTGCATATGCTTTTGAGGTTTGAGAACCGGAGATGGCATACAATCCCAGCATGATTCCCGTAAAGCCACCGGCAGTTTCTGTACTGATATAGCGCGTATTCATTCGGCCCAGTTCTTTAAAGTCCTTTCCGTTTGTGGCATACTCGAACGAATAGATTTCGTTGCTGCCTTTTACACGGAGTTGTACTTTCCCCTGGGGCAGAATAACTTCCTTTTCCGTATGGGTCAATTCATTCAATTGGTAGCGCAATACTACAGCTTGTTTCCCGTCTGCCAATTGCTTGACTAATAAATCGTAATGGGACGATTCGAACATGTAGACCGTCAGGCCGGCTTCGTCGCCACTGGCGGCTTTTTTCAGTTGCATGGAAGTGGTGGCTGTGAAGTCGATATGTTCTTGCCGGCGGCCGGCAAAAGTAGGACTGCCTTTCCCGTTGTTCAGGTTTACGGGGGTTGCTTTCAGACGGAGGTTACCGGAAGCAAAGGTATAGTTTTCCGGATGATAGTTTCTGATATGAACCCATTCGGGACCTAATTTGCCGTTTTTGAAATCGGTGCGTGCAGGCTTGGGGGCAAGAGGATGTTGCGGTAGGGTTGGCACATCCATTTGCAGGGCTATTGTGCCATCTCCGTTTACTACCGGCCAGGCATTCTTGTCCCAGCGCACGGGAGCAAGGAACGTTTCGCGTCCCAGCAGGTGATGGTTGCCGCTTTGCGGACGGAAAGCGAGACACACCATCCACCACGAACCGTCAGGGGCTTGTATCAGGTCGGCATGGCCGGTTCCTTGTATCGGGCTGTTTTGTGCATTCTTGTTGATGTGGGTCAGGATGGGATTGGCGGGATTCTCTTCGTACGGGCCGTCTATATCGCGGCTACGGGCTATTGTCACTTTGTGGCCGTATTCCGTGCCGCCTTCGGAAATCAGCAGATAATACCAGCCGTCTTTCTTGTAAATATGCGGCCCTTCAGGGTGCCGTCCGCCCGTGCCGTTCCAGATGCGTTTGGACTCGTTGAGTTGTTCGCCGGTTTTGGGGTTGATTTCGCACAGATAGATACCTACGCCCGGATTGCTGACGAGGTAACACTTGCCGTCTTCAAAATAGAGGGACGGGTCTATACCGCCTTGCTTGAGCCATACGGGTTCTGACCATTCGCCACGCGGGTCGGTAGTGTGTACAAGGAAGTTGCCTTTGTCGGACACGTTGGTGGTAATCATGTAGAATGTACCGCTGTTGTAGCGGATGGTAGGTGCATAGATTCCTCCCCATGGGCCGGCGTCGTGAAGCGGCAGTTGTGAGGGGCGCGTCAGGCAGTGTCCGATTTGTTCCCAGTTGATGAGGTCTTTGCTGTGGAACAACGGTACGCCCGGGAAATATTGGAAACTACTGTTGACCAGATAAAAGTCATCTCCTGCGCGGCAGATACTCGGGTCGGGATGGAAACCGGGAATAACGGGATTTTGATAACTTTGCCGGTTTTGTGAAAAGCAGGACAGGCTGAGCGCCAGTCCTAAAAGTAACATCATCTTTCTCATAAATACATTGTATTTTAAATAGTTTATCAGATATATGAATCAGGGTAGTTGAAGGAAGTGTTTATACACAAAAATAAAGTATTCTTTCGGTTCAAGCAAGCCGGATGTGTCTGATGTCATTCAATGATAACTTTTGAGCCCTATTCGGAAACAAATGATACCGTTGCAGATAACATGGCATCGGTGTGTTTTCCGCCTTTTCCGCTACTTTTGCTCTCACTGATTTAACCATTATTTTTAATACGTAAAGACATGATGAAGAATATCATTGAAAAATTCCAAATTTGCCTGGTGCTGTCGGCACTGCTTTTCTCTTCTTTCGTTGCCGCATGTTCCGGCAATGATGATACTGTGACTCCGGAAATAACGATTCCCGCGAACATTCTGACGGATGGAATGACTTTCTCCAAGACCGGAGGAACAAGTACGCTGAACATCAAGTCGAACGTTGCATTGGAAGTTACCAGCAGTGCACCGGAGTGGTGTAAGGTTACTGCCGAAAGTTCTGCTTCGAGTAGTATTTTGAAGTATACCGTTATGGCAGAAGCCAATACGGACACGAGTGACCGTGAAGCCAAGGTAACGGTGAAAGCCGGAGGCAGCGAAGTAGGGAGCTTCACAGTGAAACAAACGGCTGCGGACGGATTAATCATATCCAACTCTACCTCTTTCGACCTGCCAGCTGCGGGAGGAGATGTTTCTGTGGTGGTGGAAACCAATGGTGACGTACAAGCCGTTTCCGATGTTTCTTGGATAAAGGCGGTCAATACCCGTGCCATGGAAGACAAGATTTTCAAGTTTACCGTCTCTCCCAATCCTTTGGGAGCGCGCGAAGGCCATATCTCTTTTACTTTGGGTAGCCTGACGGAGACTGTGACCGTAAAGCAGGGTGCGGGCGAAACCGGCAATATGGAAAGCGATGCCAGGACACTTGCCGCCAAGATGTATGCAGGTATCAATATCGGCAACACGCTGGAAGCTTGTGATAACAAGAACAAGATAGCGGGCGAAACGTTATGGGGAAATCCTAAAGTAAGCGAGGCATATGTCAAAGGGCTGAAGGCATTGGGATTTAATGCGGTACGCATCCCTTGTGCGTGGGATTATTACATTGTGAATCCATCGACCTATGAGATAGATGCTGCATGGCTCGACCGTGTGAGCGAAGTGGTGGGTTACTGTGTAGCCAATGATATGTATGCCATTGTCAATATCCATTGGGATGGCGGTTGGCTCGAAGAGAGTATCACTCATGGTTACAGCAGCGAAGTAGATGCCAAGCAGAAAGCTATCTGGACACAGATTGCCAATAAACTGAATGCTTATGACGAACACCTGCTCTTTGCCGGATGTAACGAACCCGGACAGCAAGACCAGGGGAACGTTGGGACATCGGCCATAGATGCCATTCTGAAATATGAACAGACCTTCATAGATGCCGTGCGTGCCACCGGAGGAAATAATGCGAGCCGTTGTCTGATTGTGCAAGGCCCTTATACCAATATTGACAAGACGGTGAATGACTATACGATGCCCAAGGATGAAGTACCCGACCGTCTGATGGTGGAAGTTCACTTCTATGATCCTTATCAGTTCACCATGATGAACCATGACGAAACCTGGAGCAATGTATTCCTTTATTGGGGTAAGGACAATCATGTGTCCGGCTCCATTCACAATGCCACCGCTAACGAAGAAGATTATGTGAAGCAACAGTTCCAGAAGATGAAGAAGGCCTATGCAGATAAGGGAATTCCTGTGATTGTGGGTGAATACAGCGCCATGAAGCGTACAAAAGAAGACAAGATAGAGGGTACTGCCGAACCTGCCTATCCCGACATTGACCAGGAGATGCACAACAAGAGCCGCGCCTATTGGAATGAGGTAGTCACCCGCGAGGCGAAAAACCACGGTTGCGTCCCCTTCTATTGGGAAACCGGCGGTGACATGAACCGTGGTACGGGTACGGCGAAGGAGGCTTATGCCATTGAGGGCATCATGAAGGGAGCCGCAGCCGGTCAATACCCTTATTGATTGAGTGGTGGATAGAATAAAAGACAGTTTTTAAAAGTATCATACAAATAGGTTTTATAGGTTACAAGGATTGTTGATATAGTTTTTTTGATTGGTTACGGAGAAGTATGTCCGCGAGGGATATGCTTCTCCTTCTTTAAAAATCCTTGCCTTTTCTTGCTTTTCTGTTCGTTTTTCACTTCATTTGCAATAAAAATAACTTCCCTTAGCTCTGATAGTATGAAAAGACTGCAACTACTGCTCTTGTGGGTTTGGATGGTATGTTTCTCTGCTGCTTCACACGACTACATGTTTAAACATTTGGAAGTGAAAGACGGACTTTCCAATAATCAGGTTAATGCTATTTATAAAGATTCAAACGGATTCATGTGGTTTGGTACAGCTTCGGGGCTGAATCGCTATGATGGTTACAATATTAAGATTTATCGCAGCCAGAAAGATGATGAGAAATCTCTTCCCGATAGTTATGTCGAGGATATACAAGAAGATGCGTCCGGTAATTTGTGGATACGTACGGGAAGTGGGTATGCCATTTACAACTCGGCTTCCGATGTTTTTGACCGTAATGTGGAAGCTTGGATGTGGAACGTCGGTCTGACCGGAAATCCTTCGCTTATCTATATTGATAAGGAAAAGACTTTCTGGATCTATATTAATGGTAAAGGTGTTTACAGCTATAGAGAGGAACAGAAAAATGCCGTAGCAGTAAAGGGAGCGGATGAACTGCTTGCGAAAGCCGAAGTGTCCGACATGAAAGAATGCGGCGAAGGAATCCTGCTGGTTCTGAGTAACGGTATCTTGGCTTGTATAGATGAGGAAAAGCAAAATATCAAGTGGACCAATCCGGGCATTGCCGAAGATTGCAGGGAAGTAAAGAATGCTACCTTTGATTTGTTTGTCGACCATAGTGGGCGGGCGTGGATATTCAGTGTGGAGGGGATGTGGATTTATAGCCTTTCTCAGAAGGTTTGGGAACAGCGTTCTCCCCGAACGGACACCTACAATACCGTACGTGCAGTGGCACAGGATAAATACGGATGTATATGGGTAGGCAGGGATCAGGATGGCATTGAATTGATAGAACCGGCGGGACGGAAAATCCGTCTGGCGAACGATCCTAATAACGGGCGTACTCTGTCCAACAATACAATAACGGCTCTTTATGAAGATGAGGCCGGTACGATGTGGGTGGGAACCTACAAGAAGGGCGTCTCTTTCTATAATGAAAGTGTCTTCAAATTCGGCATTGCCGATGTAGGCGACATCAATTGTGTGGAGGACGGAGGCGGTGATATCGTATGGGTGGGGACCAACGACCGCGGGTTGATTCGCTGGAATAGCGTGACGGATGAACGTATGTTTTTTTCGCATACGGCAGATCCCCGCTCTATCTCGAGTGATGTCATAGTCTGCCTTCTTCGGGACAGTAGCGGCAGAGTGTGGGCTGGTACTTTCTGGGGCGGACTGAATTGTTATGATGGAAACCGCTTTATCCATTACCGGTCCCGTAAGGGAGACAGTAACTCGCTGGTCTATGACAATGTATGGGCATTGGCAGAAGATGCGGACAAAAATATCTGGATCGGTACGTTGGGGGGAGGATTGCAATGCCTGAATCCTCAGACGGGGATATTTACCACCTATTCTACAGGTAATTCAAACCTTGTGTCGGACTATATCTCATCCCTCTGCATCAGCTGTGACAATAATCTGATTATCGGTACTTCGGCAGGGATGGCTTTCATGGACCTGAGGACCGTCGAGATTACAAATTTTGCAGGTACAAAATCGGGTAAGACCAGACTTTCCAACCAAAATATCAATCAAGTTTACGAAGATAGTCGCGGTTTGTTATGGATAGCCACGCGTGAAGGCTTGAATGTATATGACAGCAAACGGGATGAATTGTACGAAGTGCCTATCAAACCCGGTTTCTCCAAACTATTGATATTAGGTATTACGGAAGATGAAAACAAAAGTATATGGATCAGCACCGGAGGAGAACTGATAAACGTGGTGTTGTCCGTTGACAGCAAGACGGAGCAGCCTGTGTTCCGTTGCTATACCTATAATGACAAGGACGGGTTGCAGAGTTGTGACTTCAACCAGCGTTCCCTCAAACGACTGCATACGGGCGAGATTGTAGTGGGAGGACTGTATGGGCTGAATCGCTTCCAGCCGGGCAACATAAAGTATAACCGTACGTTGCCCAAGGTCATGTTTACCGGTTTCCAGTTGTTCAATGAAGACGTGAAGGTGGGCAAGGAGTATGCAGGACGTGTCATCTTGAAGGAAGCTTTGAATGAAACAGAAGAAGTTGTCTTGGCTTATAAGCAGAATGTGTTCACGGTGCTGTTCGCGTCGGACAATTTCGTGCTGCCCGAAAAGACACAGTATTTCTATAAATTGGAAGGGTTTAATGAGAACTGGCTGACGAGTATGTCCGATATGCATCGCGTTACCTATACCAATTTGGCTCCGGGAACTTACATCTTAAGAGTGAAGGCTACAAACAGTGACGGATATGCGGGTACTGAAGAGGCTTCTTTGAAGATTGTCATTCTTCCACCTTTCTGGATGACTCCGTGGGCATATATTGTTTATGCCCTTCTGATAGTAGGAGTTGTCTTCTTTTCACTGTATGTCGTACAACGAAGGGAACGCAATAAGTTCAGAATCCGCCAGATAGAGGAAGATGCGAAGAAGAAGGAGGAGTTGAGCCAGATGAAATTCCGCTTCTTTACGAATGTCAGCCATGAGTTGCGTACGCCGCTTACGCTGATTATATCGCCGATGGAAAGTATGATGAAGGAGATTACGGACGAAAAGCTGCATGGCAAGCTGCAACTGATGTACCGCAACGCACAGCGTTTGTTGAATCTGGTCAACCAATTGCTCGATTTCCGTAAGAATGAGATGGCAGGACTGCATCTCACCTTGTCCGAGGGAGATATAGTGGCGTATGTGCGTAGCATCTGTACTTCTTTCCTGATGCTTTCTGAAAAGAAACATGTGCATCTGACATTCTTTTCGGCTATGGAATCGCTGAATATGTCATTCGACGAGGATAAAATTGGTAAAGTTGTGATGAATCTTCTGTCCAATGCTTTCAAATTTACTCCGGACGGGGGACGCGTGGATGTGGCATTGGAAATGTCGAAAGAGATGTCCGGAAGATTGCTGATAAAGGTATCGGATACCGGTGTCGGTATCAGGGATGAAGACAAGGAGCGGATTTTTGAACGTTTCTATCAGGTGGAGCAGGAAGAACCGGAGCACCAGTCAACGGGTAGCGGTATTGGCTTGAGCCTGGTACGCGACTTTGTGACGCTGCATGAGGGTACGGTGCGCGTTGTCGACAATGTGGGTTCCGGTAGTGTGTTTCTGGTTGAGCTCCCGGTTAAACATATACGTGTAAGTCCTCCCAAGCCTGCACCGCTTACAGAAGAGGTGGAAGAGCATGAGGAACTTTTGCCGGGTATGGAAGAGGAAGCGCTTTCGGTTGATTTGCTGGACGATATGGAGGATAATGAAGATGAAAAAGAAAAGCCGTTGGCCCTGATTGTGGATGATAATGAAGATTTGGTTGCCTTCATGAAAGATAGTCTGAGCTTGTATTTCCGTATACAGTCAGCTTCCAATGGTCGGGAAGCTTGGCAGAAAATATCGGAACTGATGCCGGATATTATTGTCAGCGACGTAATGATGCCCGAGATGGATGGGAATGAATTGTGCCGCTGGGTGAAGACCGATAAACGCACGAGTGACATTCCGATGATATTACTCACTGCACGGCAGGCTGTGGAAGATAAAGTGGAGGGGTTGACCATCGGTGCGGATGATTATGTGACGAAACCTTTCAATGTGGAAATCCTTATTCTGCGTATGCGCAAGTTGATTGACCTGAGCAAGAAGCGCAAGGCAAAGTCGCTCATTGACCCCGAACCAAGTGAAATAGCCATTACTTCGTTGGATGAAAAGCTGGTGGAAAATGCCATCAAATATGTGGAGGCGAACATCGGTCGGTGTGACTTGTCCGTAGAAGAGTTGAGTCGGGGATTGGGTATGAGCCGGGTACATCTTTACAAGAAACTCTTGCAGATAACCGGTAAGACACCCATTGAATTTATCCGTGTCATCCGTCTGAAAAGAGCGGCGCAGATGCTGCGCGAGAGTCAGCAAAATGTATCGGAGATAGCGTATCAGTTGGGCTTTAACAACCCCAAGTATTTCAGCAAATATTTCAAGGATGAATTCGGTGTTTTGCCCTCTGTTTATCAGGAAAGAGAGGGTAAATAACAAAAGATACCCCTTACGGAAACATATTGTCTTTTAGGGTAATCAAAAGCGCCCTATTGTTTCAACATCGGGAGGACTCGTTTTTGAAGTAAACTTTCTATTTTTATATCGGAGAAAAATCACTTTAAAAACAGTAATATGAAATTGAAAAACACTTCAGTTTATTTGCTTGCCGGATGGATGCTCGCCGCATGTTCCGGAGGCGGATTCCAAAAGACCGAGAACGGTGTTGTTGTGGAAGTCAAGCAGCAGCAACCGACGGATGTGCGTAAAGTAAGATTAGAAGTAATGGGCGAGAAGCTCATTCATGTATCGGCTACTCCTGAGAAGGAATTTTCAAAGGAGCAGAGTCTCATTGTGATCCCTCAACAGAATAAGACCGACTTTAAGGTCGAAGAGCAGGGCGATGAAGTGACTGTCAAGACATCGGAATTATGTGCCATTGTGTCCAAGACAACGGGTGAGGTACGCTTCACGGATGCCGACGGCAAGCAGATTCTGGCTGAAGACTCTGACGGGCGGACCTTTACTCCGGTGGAAGTGGAAGGTACGAAAGGATATACAGTACGTCAGGTATTCCAGTCGGCAGGCAATGATGAGGCTTTCTATGGCTTGGGCCAGCACCAGGCGGATGAGTTCAACTATAAAGGTAAGAATGAGGAACTGTTCCAGTACAATACAAAGGTGTCTGTACCCTTTATCGTGTCTAATAAGAACTACGGTGTGCTTTGGGACAGCTATTCGCTCTGCCGTTTCGGTGACCCGCGCGATTACTCACAGCTGGGTGATGTCTTCAAACTTTATGATAAAGAGGGCAAGGAAGGTGCTTTGACCGGTACATATATTCCGGGCAAGAAAGACGTGGAAACCCTTGTACGTCGTGAGGATTCTCTTTATTTTGAACATCTGGACCGTGCCGCACATCTGAGTAAGGTGATTAATTTGCCTGCGGAGTTCCCGTTCGGAGGGTCCGACGTAGTTTATGAGGGAGAAATAGAACCGGCAGAAAGCGGCTTGTTCCGCTTCATCCTTTACTATGCAGGCTACATGAAAGTATATATTGATAATGAGTTGGTGGTTCCCGAACGTTGGCGTACGGCTTGGAATCCTAACAGTTATAAGTTTGCTGTCAATCTGGAAGCGGGCAAGCGCGTTCCGTTGAAGATAGAGTGGAAGCCTGATGCCGGTGTTTCTTACTGCGGTCTGCGGGTATTGAGTCCGGTGGCTGATGAAGAACAGAACAAACTCTCCTGGTGGGGTGAAATGCAGAATGAAATAGACTACTATTTCGTTTATGGTGATGATATGGACGATGTGATTAGCGGCTACCGTACATTGACAGGTAAATCCCAGATTATGCCGAAATGGGCGATGGGTTACTGGCAGAGCCGTGAGAAGTACAATACGCGTGAGGAGGTTCTCTCCACCTTGAAGGAATTCCGTGAACGTCAGATTCCTATCGACAATATCGTAATCGACTGGCTGCACTGGAAGCAGAATGCATGGGGAAGCCATGAGTTCGACCCTGAACGTTTCCCCGACCCGAAAGGAATGGTCGACTCCATCCACGCCATGAACGGACGTCTGATGATTTCCGTATGGCCCAAGTTCTATGCTACGACCGAACACTTCAAGGAATTTGACGAAAAAGGTTGGATGTATCAGCAGGCTATCAAAGACAGCATCAAAGACTGGGTCGGTCCTGGCTATCTGGGCTCTTTCTATGACGCATACGATGCCGATGCACGCAAGCTCTTCTGGAAGCAGATGCAAGACCACTACTATCCTCTGGGTGTTGACGCTTGGTGGATGGATGCCAGCGAACCGAACATACGCGACTGTACGGATTTGCAATACCGCAAGGACCTTTGCGGTCCGACAGCACTCGGCCCCTCTGCCAAGTTCTTCAATGCATACGCACTGATGAATGCCGAAGCCATCTATGACGGACAGCGTGGCGTGGAACCGGACAAACGCGTCTTCTTGTTGACACGTTCCGGCTTTGCAGGATTGCAGCGCTATTCTACCGCCACCTGGAGTGGTGACATCGCTACCCGTTGGGAAGATATGAAAGCGCAAATCTCTGCCGGCTTGAACTTTGCTGTCAGCGGTATCCCTTATTGGACTATGGACATCGGTGGATTCTGTGTAGAGAACCGTTATGTGGCTGGTCAGATGGAATTCAACAAGACCGGACGTGAAAATACCGATTATAAGGAATGGAGAGAGTTGAATGCCCGTTGGTATCAGTTCGGCGCTTTCTGCCCGTTGTTCCGTGCACACGGCCAGTATCCGTACCGTGAGGTTTGGAACATTGCTCCGGCAGGACATCCGTGCTACAACTCCATCGTTTACTATACGAAGTTGCGTTACAACATGATGCCGTATATCTATTCTTTGGCTGGTATGACTTACTTCAATGATTATACCATCATGCGTCCGCTCGTAATGGACTTCACAGCTGATGCAAACGTCAACAATATAGGTGACCAGTTTATGTTCGGTTCTGCCCTGATGGTGGCTCCGGTTTACGAATACGGTGCACGCAGCCGCGAGGTTTATTTCCCGGTAAGCTGCGGTTGGTATGATTTCTACTCCGGTAAGTATGTGAACGGTGGCCAGAAGTTGACAGTGGATGCTCCTTATGAACGTATTCCGCTCTACGTTTGCGAAGGTGCCATTGTACCTTATGGTCCGGATATGCAATACAGTGATGAAAAACCGGCTTCGGAAATCACTCTCTATGTTTATACGGGTAAGGACGGCGCGTTTACGCTCTATGAGGATGAAGGTGTGAACTATAACTACGAGAAGGGACAATATGCCACTATACCGTTTGCCTATAACGATGCTGAGGGTACACTGGTTATCGGCGACCGTACGGGTGACTTCCCCGGTATGCTGAAGGAACGTACTTTCAATGTGGTGAAGGTAAGCAAAGACCAGCCGCAACCGTTCGATTTGAAGGCGAAAGGCACAACGGTGAAGTATGACGGAAAAGCACAAACCGTAAAATTATAATCAGAATGATAGACGACGGTGCCAGGGAGAGAAATCTTCCCGGTACCGTTCTCGTCGTTCCTCGGTGCCGAACGATGCCTTCCCCGGTGCCAGGAACTTCCCTACTTCTGAATAGCTGTGAGAGAGGAATAGGCACTCGATAATCTTTTAGATATTTATTACTATGAATAAAATCATATTGTCTTTGGCCATCGGGCTGTCCCTGCTGGCCGGTTGCAATGCTCCTAAAGAGGTAGCTGGCGATGACCGTAGCTTGGATTTTACTGCCGACTGGGCCTTTCGCTTGGGAGACGATACGGCGGCAGCCCGTCCGGATTATAATGACGCAGACTGGCGGAAACTGAACTTACCCCACGATTGGGCCATTGAAGGAGAATTCAGTAAAGACAATCCTTCGGGAACGGGTGGAGGTGCACTGCCTGGTGGTATAGGCTGGTATCGCAAGACTTTTACTGCCGATAAGGCCGATGAGGGCAAACGCTATCGCATAGATTTCGATGGTGCCTATATGAACTCCACCGTTTATATCAATGGCCATGAATTGGGGACACGTCCCTACGGGTACATCTCGTTCAGTTATGACCTGACTCCCTATATCAAGTGGGGAGTGGAGAATGTGTTGGCGGTTCGTGTGGACAATGCCGAACAGCCCAATTCGCGCTGGTATTCCGGTTGCGGCATCTACCGTAATGTATGGCTGACAAAGCTGAATCCAGCTCATATAGCGCAATGGGGTACCTATGTTACGGCAGAAGATGTGTCGAAGAACAGTGCCCAGTTGAAGATACGCACCAAACTACAGTACGATGCAGAAGCACAGATGGCCGATGTCGTCCTGCAATCCCGGTTAGTGGATGCTGACGGCAATGCGGTGGGTGAGGCTGTGTCGGAAGCGCAGTTGATGCCTCTTACTCCGGCAGAAGTGGAGCAGGAGATACACTTGAAGAATCCCCGTCTTTGGAGTATTGATACGCCCTATATGTATAGGGTAGAAAGCATCCTCAAGGATAAGCAGACCGGCGAGGTACTCGACCGTTACTATACTCCTACCGGCATCCGTACTTTCCGCTTCGATGCACAAAAAGGATTTATCCTGAATGGTGAACAAGTGAAGATAAATGGTGTCTGCATGCATCATGACTTGGGTTGCCTGGGAGCTGCGGTGAATACGCGCGCCATCGAGCGCCAGTTGGAGATTCTGAAAGAAATGGGTTGCAACGGCATCCGCTGCTCCCATAATCCTCCCGCACCGGAGTTGCTCGACCTTTGCGACCGTATGGGCTTCATCGTGATGGACGAGACCTTTGATATGTGGCGCAAGAAAAAGACCCGCCACGATTATTCACGCTATTTCAACGAATGGCACGAACGCGATTTGACTGACCTTATCGTGCGTGACCGCAATCATCCTTCCATCTTCATGTGGAGCATCGGCAACGAAGTGCTGGAGCAGTGGACGGATGCCAAAGCCGACACCTTGAGTCTGGAAGAGGCCAATCTGGTCTTGAACTTCGGTCACAGTGCGGATATGCTGGCAAAGGACGGAGAAATGTCCGTCAACTCACTGCTGACAAAGAAACTGGCGGATATGGTGAGAAAGCTCGATGCCACGCGCCCCGTGACGGCAGGCTGCAACGAGCCGAACCCGAACAATCATTTGTTCCGTTCCGGTGCGCTCGATATAATCGGTTTTAATTACCATGACAATTGGTTTGCAGGTGTTCCTCAGAACTTCCCCGGCAAGCCGTTCATCGTGACGGAAAGTGTTTCCGGCCTGATGACACGCGGTTACTACCGAATGCCGAGTGATTCGATGTTTGTCTGGCCCGCACGTTGGGATAAGCCTTTCTATGATGCCTCGTTCTCTTGCTCCTCCTACGACAACTGTCATGTTCCTTGGGGCAACCGTCACGAAGGTACTATGCGTCATGTGAAGAACAACGACTTTATCAGTGGACAATACGTCTGGACGGGCTTCGATTATATCGGTGAGCCTACTCCTTACGGTTGGCCGGCACGCAGCTCTTACTTTGGCATTATCGACTTGGCCGGTTTCCCGAAGGATGTCTACTACATGTATCAGTCCGAGTGGCGTCCGGATAAGGCGGTGTTGCATCTTTTCCCGCATTGGAATTGGACGGAGGGACAAGACATCGATTTGTGGGCATATTATAACAATGCCGACGAAGTGGAGCTTTTCGTGAATGGAAAATCGCAGGGTGTGCGCAGCAAGGGAAAAGACGATTTCCACGTCATGTGGCGCGTGAAGTATGAGTCGGGTACGGTAAAGGCTGTTTCCCGCAAGGAAGGAAAGACTGTGGCCGAGCAGGAAATCCGGACAGCGGGCGAACCTGCGCAGATTCGTCTCAGCCCCGACCGCAGTACCATTCAGGCAGATGGCAAAGACTTGAGTTTCATTACGGTTGAGATTCTGGACAAAGATGGAAATTTGTGTCCGAATGCCGAAAACGATGTGACCTTTGCCGTAGAAGGTGCCGGCTTCATTGCTGGAGTGGATAACGGAAGCCCCATCTCTATGGAGAAGTTCAAGGACAACCACCGCAAGGCTTTCTACGGAAAGTGCCTGGTGGTACTGCAGAACAACGGTGAACCGGGTGGTGTCAAGGTGACGGCTACGGCTGATGGACTGGAGAAGGCGACGACGGCGATTAAAGTTAAATGATAATTTGATGTGCTAATTGGCACATTAGCATATTAACCAATTAAGACATGAAGAATAAATTTTTAGCAACCTTATTTCTTGCATGCTCCATCAGTACCGTGTCTGCACAGACACCGGTCTATATGGACGATGCACAACCTATTGAAGCACGTGTAAAGGATGCTCTCAGCCGGATGACACTGGAAGAGAAGGTAGCCCTTTGCCATGCGCAGAGTAAATTCAGCAGTGCGGGTGTTCCGCGGCTCGGCATTCCCGAGCTTTGGATGAGCGACGGCCCTCACGGTGTCCGTGCCGAAATCAACTGGAATGACTGGGGATATGCCAACTGGACCAATGACAGCATTACCGCTTTCCCGGCTTTGACTTGTCTGGCCGCTACCTGGAATCCGGACATGTCTGCAAAGTATGGCAAGGCCATCGGTGAGGAAGCGCGCTATCGTGAAAAGGATGTGTTGCTGGGCCCCGGCGTCAACATCTACCGTACTCCGATGAACGGTCGTAATTTTGAATATATGGGCGAGGACCCTTATCTGGCCAGTGTGATGTGCGTACCTTACATCCAGGAGTTGCAGAAGAACGGAGTGGCAGCTTGTGTCAAGCACTATGCGCTGAACAACCAGGAACTGTGGCGCGGACATATTGATGTGAATCTTAGCGACCGTGCTCTGTATGAAATCTATCTGCCGGCATTCAAGGCTGCAGTAGAAGAGGGAGGTGCCTGGAGCATTATGGGCGCTTACAATAAGATTCGCGGCCAGCACGCCTGCCATAACGATTTCACACTGAACAAGATTCTGAAAGATGACTGGAAGTTCGACGGCTGTGTCATTACCGACTGGGGCGGTGCCCACGACACCTATGAAGCTGCCGTCAACGGTCTGGATATTGAAATGGGTTCTTACACCAACGGTCTGACGTCCGAGAGTGTATTTACCTATAACGATTATTACCTTGCCAGCCCTTACCTCCAGATGTTGAAGGATGGCAAAGTGCCGATGTCTACAATAGACGACAAGGCTTCCCGCATTCTTCGCTTGATATTCCGTACGGCGATGAACCGTCAGAAACCCTATGGTTCGGTAGCTACGGAAGAGCATTATGCCGCTGCCCGCGAGATAGGCAATGAGGGAATTGTGCTGTTGAAGAATGCTCCGGTGATAAAGAAAGGTGCCCCGTTGCTGCCGATTGATGCAGCCAAGTATCAGAATATCCTGGTGGTGGGCGATAATGCCGTACGCTTGCTGAATCAGGGAGGAGGCTCTTCCGAACTGAAAGTGAAGGATATGGTATCTCCGCTGGATGGCTTGCGTGCCGTTTATGGTGATAAGGTAGCCTATGCGAAAGGCTATGCCGCCGGTCGTCCGATGTACGGCCGTGCAGATGAAATTCCGCAGAATGTGGTAGACTCACTCCGTGCAGAAGCCGTGGAAATGGCGAAAAAGGCAGACTTGGTGGTACTGGTAGGCGGATTGAACAAGAACCACTTCCAGGATTGTGAAGGCGGCGATCGTCTGGAATACGGCTTGCCTTTCGGGCAGGATGAACTGATTGAAGCTTTGCTGGGGGTAAACAAGAACCTGGTTCTGGTGCTTCTCAGTGGTAATGCGGTGGAAATGCCGTGGGTATCCCGGGTTCCTGCCATTGTGCAAGGCTGGTATTTAGGCTCCATGGGTGGCAAGTCTCTGGCTGACATCCTGAGTGGTGCGGTGAATCCAAGCGGAAAGTTGCCCTTTTCTTTCCCTGCCAAGTTGACGGATTGCGGTGCACATGCTTTTGATGAACTCAGTTATCCGGGCGACAGCATTAAGCAGGAGTATAAGGAAGATATTCTGGTGGGCTATCGTTGGCACGACACCAAGGAGATTCCGGCTCTCTTCCCCTTCGGTCATGGCTTGAGCTATACTACCTTTACATATGGCAAACCGGTGGCTTCTGCCAAGGCCATGGCTGCCGACGGTACGCTGACGGTGACAGTTGCCGTGAAGAATACGGGTAGCATTGCCGGAAAAGAGATTGTACAGCTTTATGTAGGCGATGATAAATGCAGTGTGCTTCGTCCTGTAAAGGAACTGAAACATTTTGCAAAAGTCGCTTTGGCACCGGGCCAGGAGAAGAGCGTGACTTTCACCCTTACTCCGGATGATTTGAAGTTCTACGATGAGGCTTCCGCAGCTTGGAAGTACGAACCGGGTAAGTTCAAGGCATACGTTTGCGCTTCGTCTGCCGACGTCCGTGGTATAGTTTCGTTCGAAATGCAATAATCTTATAATCAGTGCGTAACCACTGCAAAATCAGTGCAACTGTTTTGCAGTGGTACTGCATACCTTTTGCAGCGCTACTGCAATTGCTTTGCAGCGTCACTGCAAAAGGTATGCAGCAGTGCTGCAAAGTGTATGCAGTAAGTTTGCAGCCTGAAATCAGAATCAAAAAACAATATGAAGACACTTGCCACTCTATTTCTGCTTGCAGCCTCGTTGCTGCTTCGTGCAGCCGATGCGCCTGCCGACAGTTGTAATCATCAGTTGTACTATACGTCGCCTGCCGCTATTTGGGAGGAGACTCTTCCTTTGGGCAACGGACGCTTGGGCATGATGCCCGACGGAGGCATTCTCCGTGAGCACATTGTGCTGAATGAAATATCATTATGGAGCGGAATGGAGGCGGATTATAGCAATCCGGATGCTTCGAAGAGTCTGCCTGCCATCCGGCAACTGTTGTTTGAGGGAAAGAACCGAGAGGCACAGGAGCTGATGTACAGCAGTTTTGTTCCGAAGAAGCAGGAGACTGACGGGAGATATGGAACCTATCAGGTATTGGGCGATTTGGATATAGATTTTACCTACAATTCTTCATTATCCATTCTCAACTCTCCATTAAACAACTATCGCCGTTGGCTCAACTTGCGCGATGCGGTGGCATACACGGCTTTCAGGCTGGAAGATGTCGATTATCGCCGTGAGTATTTTGTTTCCCGTGACCGTGATGTCATGCTGATTCATCTGGTTGCCGGACATGAAGGGGCTCTGAACTTCTCTGCCCGTTTGAGCCGTGCGGAACATAGCTCGGTGACTGTCCAAGGGAACACCCTTTTGATGGACGGCATGTTGGAAAGCGGTAAACCCGGTTTGGACGGTATGAAATACTGTGTAGCCATGCAACTCGTACAGAACGGTGGTGAATCATCTGTCAGCCCGGAAAACGGTATCCGCTTGAAGAACGGGCAGGAAGCCTGGCTGATACTTTCTGCCGCTACCTCCTATGCCGCTGCCGGTACCGACTTCCCGGGCGAACGCTATGCGGAAGTCTGCGACAGCTTGCTCCGTCCTTTCACCGCCCCCGCTAATTCTCCATGTGCCATTCTCCATTCTTCATTATCCAACCATGTCACCGCTCACCGTTCCCTCTACGACCGTGTTTCCTTGACGCTTCCTGCCACGCCGGATGATACGCTCCCGACGAACGAGCGCATCCTCCGCTTCACACAGCAGGAATCGCCGGCGTTGGCTGCTCTGTACTATAACTACGGACGCTATCTGCTCATCAGCAGTACCCGTCCCGGCAGCTTGCCGCCCAATCTGCAAGGACTCTGGGCAAATGGAGTATCGACTCCCTGGAACGGGGACTATCATACGAACATCAATATCCAGATGAACCACTGGCCCTTGGAGCAAGCCGGCCTCTCCGAACTCTATCAGCCGCTGACGACGCTGATGGAGCGCCTTATCCCTTCGGGAGAGGCAAGTGCGCGTACCTTCTATGGCGATGAGGCAGATGGCTGGGTGCTCCACATGATGACCAACGTATGGAATTATACCGCTCCCGGCGAACACCCCTCCTGGGGAGCTACCAATACCGGTGGCGCTTGGTTGTGTGCCCATTTGTGGGAACACTATCTGTATACGCAGGACAAGGATTATCTGCGCCGTATCTATCCAGTCTTGAAAGGTGCCGCCCGGTTCTTTAGTTCCACTACGGTGCAGGAGCCTTCGCATGGCTGGCTGGTAACTGCCCCCACTTCTTCTCCGGAAAACAGTTTCTATGTGCCGGGTGACAGCGTGACTCCCGTCAGCATTTGTATGGGTCCCACTATGGATGTGCAACTGCTCACTGAGCTTTATACTAATGTCATCGCCGCCGCTCGCCTGCTGGATTGTGATGCGGATTATGTGGCGAAGCTTGAGGTGGACCTGAAGAGATTCCCGCCCATGCAAATCAGTAAGGAAGGATACTTGCAGGAATGGCTGGAAGATTATAAGGAAGTGGATGTACACCACCGCCACGTTTCCCATCTCTACGGCCTGCATCCGGGAAACCTGATTTCGCCGGAGTTTACCCCCGAGCTTGCCGAAGCCTGCCGGATGACCTTGAACCGTCGTGGAGACGAGGGTACTGGTTGGAGCCGTGCTTGGAAGATAAACTTCTGGGCTCGTTTGGGTGACGGAAACCGTGCTTGGAAACTCTTCAAGAGTTTGCTGCATCCTGCTGTCGATGCTGCGACGGGAGGTCATGGTAGCGGCACTTTCCCTAATTTGTTCTGTTCGCATCCTCCTTTCCAGATTGATGGCAACTACGGTGGTGCGGCGGGAGTCGGCGAAATGCTGCTGCAAAGTCATGAAGGCTTTATCCATCTGCTTCCTGCCCTGCCGGATAGCTGGACTACCGGCAACTTCCGTGGAATGCGCGTACGCGGCGGTGCTTCCATAGACCTGGACTGGAAGGATGGACGGGCAACGAGGGCTGTTGTTACCGCTCTTGTTCCGGGTAAATTTACAGTAAAGATGCCCGCAAGTGCTGTCCGTGCCGAAGTGACGGTAGGAGGACATACATATACTTACAAGAAACCGGCATTCTCGTTGGACTTGAACAAGGGAGAAGAAGCGACGGTGTGTTTCTTCTGATGATTCGGACAGAAGAACAGAAGATGTTTTAGACAGAAGAACAAAAGAACAGAAGAACAAAAGTCATAAAGTAAAATATGTCCTTTTGTTCTTCTGTCTAAAAATAGTTCCCCGACAAAATTATCAAGTAATTTGCCTTTCGCGCCCGAATGCTGTACATTTGCAGCGCATGTAGAACAAATATCTTAGATAATTATGAAAAATAGAGTACGTTTTTTCTTCTTGTTTCTCGGCTTGCTGGGAGCGTTGGCAGTTCATGCACAAATCAATGAGTTGCCACGTTCCACACCCGAGGCAGAAGGAGTCCCTTCCAAGGCTGTCACTGCCTTGTTTGATTCACTGATGGCATTGCCGAAAACAGACATCCACAGCGTGGTGGTGCTGCGTCACGGCAAGGTCATCGGAGAAATCTATCCGGCTCCGTTCGCGCCGGAATATCGCCATACCATGTATTCCTGCTCCAAAACCTTTGTCGGGGCTGCCGTAGGGCCTGCCATTGCAGACAACCGCTTGCGTTTGACAGACCGCGTCGCCGCTTTCTTCCCGGAATTTCTTCCGGATTCGGTTTCCGCTAATCTGGCAGACATGACTGTCCGTGACCTGCTTACCATGACGTCGGGTATCACTCCCGACTGGAATATGCGCAACCTCACTTCCGACTGGATACGTACCTTCCTTGCCAAACCGGTGAAAACTCCGGGCAAGAAGTTTGAATATGATTCGATTAGTACCTATATGCTTTCTGCCATTGTGCAGAAGGTGACGGGCATGACCTTGCTGGATTATCTGAAGCAGAAGCTTTTCATCCCGATGCATATCACGGACGTTGCGTGGGAGATAAGCCCCGAAGGCATCAATACCGGTGGCTGGGGACTGCATATCCAGAGCGAGTCATTGGCAAAATTCGGATTGCTGCTGCTGAACCGGGGTGTTTGGGAAGGCAGGCAGTTGCTTCCGGCTTCCTGGGTGGAGCAGATGATGACCAGACAGATAGGAGATTATGGCTATCAGATGTGGCTTTGCGAATATCCGGGTGCTGTACGTGCTGACGGGGCTTTGGGACAATACATTCTGATTGTTCCGGATAAGGATATGGTAGTGGTTATTACCGAATGTACATTGATAGACGGTCGTCGGCAGCGTCGTCTGGTCTGGAACCGCTTGTTGCCGGAGGTCGGTGACCAGGTATTAGCGCCCGGTAAGGACTACAAGCGCCTGCAGAAGAAACAGCGTTCTTATCAACTGCCGTTAGTGCAAGGAAAGGCTGCTTCCTCCCTTTCACAGAAATACGCAGGCAAGCGCATCCTGCTCGGAGAGAACAAATACGGATGGCAATCTATCGAGCTGCAATTCAAGCAGCAAGAAGTAGTGATGACTGTGGTGGAGAAAGACGGAAAGACATACAGTCTTCCGTTTGGCTATAAGCAATGGTCGAAAGCGGCAATTGATGGCTATCCTCCGTATTCGGTTGCTGCAAAGGGGCGTTTTAAGGGTATAGAAGGCCCTTTCCAGGTGGCAGGCAGTTATGCGTGGGCGTCACCTGATGCTTTGCAACTGAAAGTACATTATGTCAACTGGATAAGCGCTCTTGGGCTTACGCTCTGCTTTGAGGATAACAAGGTACTCCTGACTGTTACGGAGAATTATTCTTCGGGTGAAGGGGTGACTTTCGAAGGTACATTAGCGCATTAAAATAATGAATCGTATTTTGCTTACTCTAAAACGGCCTTTTATCTGGCTGTACCGTTTCCGGCACCGTTGCGGCTACGGTGTACATTCTCCTTTTGCCTTTAACCTGATTACGCATGTAATTTACGAAAGTACGGCTTATTATAAATATGAAGAGCTGGCCAAGGCCCAGAAGCAACTGGAGCTGGAGAAAGATAAACGTTGGAAGTACGAATCGAAGAAAGTAAAACGCCTTCTGTTCCGTCTGGTAAACTATACCCAGCCGGAGACTATTGTAGATGCCGGTACGCTTGCCGCTTCTGCCCTCTATCTGAAAGCGGGGAAGGAGGGGGCAGATTATACTTCGGCTTCCGACCTTTCCGAGCTCTTTCTGGAGAGTGGCGTTCCCGTTGATTTCCTTTATTTGCACGATTATCGTCATCCCGATTTTGTAGAGGAGGTCTTCCGCATCTGTTCCACCCGTACCAGGGGAAAGTCTGTTTTTGTGATTGAGGGTATCCGTTACACTCCGCAGATGTCTGCCCTCTGGAAACGTATGAAGCAGGACGGGCGGGCGGGTATTACGTTCGACCTTTATGACCTTGGTATCATATTCTTCGATAAAACAAAGATAAAACAAGACTATATTGTCAACTTTTGATTATCTTTAGGCGTTTCAATAGTGATTAGCGGTTAGTGATTAGTGCTTAGCTCCACTTACTGGCTGCTAAACATTAATCTCTAACCCCTAAACATTAATTCCTTATGAAGATATACACCAAAACCGGAGATAAAGGAACCACCTCTCTTGTAGGTGGAACCCGTGTACCTAAAACGCATATCCGCCTTGAGGCATACGGTACGGTGGATGAGCTAAATTCCAATCTGGGTCTTCTCATCACGTACCTGCTTGACGGAAAGGATAAAGATTTTCTGCAGCAAGTGCAAGACAGACTTTTTGCCGTAGGCTCTCATCTGGCCACAGACCGGGAGAAAATGGAGCTGAAAGAAGCCAGTATCATCAGCTCGGAGCAGGTGGAAATGGTGGAGCGGGAGATAGACCGTTTGGATACTCTTTTGCCTCCTCTTTCAGCCTTTATTCTTCCCGGCGGAAGTCGCGGTGCGGCAGTCTGCCACGTTTGCCGTACGGTTTGCCGTCGTGCAGAGCGTCGGATTCTTGCTCTGGCCGAACAAGTGGAAATCGCTTCGGAATTACTGGCTTACGTGAACCGCTTGTCTGATTATTTGTTCGTTCTTTCCCGTAAAATGAATCAAGACGACAAAAAAGGTGAAATATTTTGGAATAATAGTTGCAAGTGAAATAAATTGTTATACTTTTGCCGAAAAATAGAAATAGGACTTAATATTCACAATTTTAATACTAGAGACTATGTATTGGACATTGGAATTAGCATCTAAATTGGAAGATGCTCCTTGGCCGGCAACTAAGGATGAATTGATAGATTATGCCATGCGTTCGGGTGCTCCGCTTGAAGTGATTGAGAATCTGCAGGAAATGGAAGATGAAGGCGAGATTTATGAAAGCATAGAAGATATTTGGCCCGATTATCCCAGCAAAGAGGACTTTTTCTTTAACGAGGAGGAATATTGATACGCTTTAAAAGAAAAAACTTACCGGTATGTCTGGTAATATTTTGAAACATAGGGAGAAGTAATTCCAAAACCGATAACTATGGTTGAAGAATTACTTCTTTTCTTTTTAATATCCCCACACTACAATAATAATGAATGTACAAGAAGCAACAACACGCCGGTTACCGGATTTGAAGGAAAGGCATCTGCCTGAAAACTGCCGCGAAACCATAAACACGATTTTAAAGGAGACTTACGGCTACGAACAGTTTCGTAATCTTGAGATTTACGATGACTTGTCCAAGGGAAAAGAGAAACTCTGCATTTCGCAGGGACAGCTGATAGAGAACGTTATACTGGAGGCTGAAAAGGCTTGGAAAGGTGAAACGCAGGTAGACAATATCTTGCTGACTGCCCCTACCGGCTCCGGAAAATCTTTGTTGTTCCAGCTTCCTGCCATCTATCTGGGGAAGGAGTATAATCTGCTTACCATTGTGGTTTCCCCTTTGAAGGCGTTGATTGTAGACCAGGTGGAAAGTCTGCAAGAGCTGGGGTATATGCGTGTGGCATACGCCTCGTCCGATTTATCGCCGGAACAGAAGATGGAGGTTTACCGGCAGGTGCGTGAGGGGGAGATTGATTTGTTCTATCTCTCGCCGGAATTGCTTCTCTCTTACGACATTAAGCATTTTGTAGGCGAGCGCCGCATCGGTCTGGTGGTGGTCGATGAGGCGCATACGGTCACTACGTGGGGCAAGGAGTTCCGCGTGGACTATTGGTTCTTGGGGCGCTACCTGACTGCTTTGAAACAGACTCTCGGCTATAATTTCCCGTTGTTTGCATTGACTGCTACGGCTGTCTGGAACCCGAAAGGAGGTAATGACATGATATTCGAGACTATTCGTTCCTTGCAGATGGAGCCTTGCGTGCTTTATGTAGGTACAGTGAAGCGCCGGAATATTGGCTTTGACATCCGTCAGATGGAGATGGAGGACGGGGAGACATACGACAAGGCAAAGCAGCGCGTGGTGGCTGCGCGGGTGGAGGACTTCCTGGACGGGCACAAGACATTGCTCTATTATCCTTTTGCGGGTGGCATCGACATGCGCTTGAAGACGTGGGTGAAGCCGGCGGACTGGCGTCTGGTTGCCTCCTATTATGGCAAGAAGGACAAGGAACAGAAAGCTGCCATTGTACAAGAGTTCAAGGAAGGAACCAAGAAACTGATTGTGGCTACGAAAGCCTTTGGTATGGGAGTGGACATCAGTGATATAGACCGTGTATACCATGTGGCGCCATCCAGTACGTTTGTCGACTATATTCAGGAGATAGGGCGTGCCGCGCGTGATACGGAGATACAGGGTATTGCCGCTACCGACTACCATGAACGGGATTTCTATTATATGAAGCGTCTGCATCAGACAGGGAACATTGCCCAGGAACAGCTGGTGCTTATTCTGAGAAAACTCATGGAAGTGTACCGCATGAAAGGGGAAAAACCGGAAATCATGGTATCTTTGTCCGATTTCGAGTTTGTGGTGAAACTGCCGCGTACAAAGAACAAGCTGGAGTATGAAGCGGAGTTGGGACAGCTCATCAAGACCGCCTTGCTTTGGCTGGAAGACGATTTGATGCAGCGTTATGGAAGGCATCTGCTTGAAATCAGCCCCAAGAATCTGTTGACCGAAGGATATGTCCAGGACAAGACGGGTGATGTCTTTGCCCGTGAATTCCATAGCTATCTGACAAAGGTAGAAGGGGAGGACGGGGTTTACGTCGCACGTCTGGAAGCGCTTTGGGAAGAGCGTTTCCCTGAGCTTGGCTACAAGGAATTCAAACAGAAACTGAATAATGGAACGTTGTGGGAGGGAGCCCGTGCCGTGTCTGTAGGCAAGCATGAGGTGTTGTTGAAGGAAGATGCCACTGTCATCCGTGAGCGGATGGATGCCTTGTTCAAGAGCCTGACAACGATGCTGAAAACGTCATTGATAAAGTCGAAAGGACGTTTTGATGAAGAAGAATTGCGGGCTGTCTTTGCCGAGCATGGCATGGACGTGCGCTCTGCCAAACGCTTTATCGGTTCCCTGCTGGAGAGTCGCACGGAGGAAGGCCGCAGTGTAAGCTATATCAGCAGTGTGAAAAAGAAGGATTCCAATGAACTCTCTTTTACGGTGACCAAAGGCTTTGATTTGCTTTTGTCGCGCTATCAAAAACTGTTTAGCCAACGCATAGTGGGCAGTAAGGGAGACCGCCTGGTGTTTTATTGCACTCCTTTCTCGGACTTGAATATGCTGCTTAATCTGCTTTCTATGCTTGACTGCCTTTCGTTCAGTGTGGAGGGTGGCGGTACGCCTTGCGTATTTGTCCGTTTCAATGACCCCGAAACTCTGCAGGAACTTGCGCTTGGCGATGATTACCGCAATCTGATTCTGGATACCAACGGGCAGATATTCCAGGAGCAGATTGACTTGTTCTCTTTCTTCTTCGGAACAGATAAGCTGACGGATGAACAGCGCTGGGACTTTATAGAGGATTATTTTACGGGAATGGGAGTGGACGACTTGAAAAAGAAGTTTGTGTCCTTGTAGCACCAATTCGTTGAACAGCCTTTCCAGAGTTACAGTTCATCTTTGCTTTTACTGTAAAGATTGTGAGTAATTAGTCTAAGTGCTCCTGCAGAAACCGTTGCAGGATGCGTGCATGGTTGTATATCGGTGCTTTGGAAGCATATAGTAAGGTTATGGTATGGTGGTGTTTTATGGTGTCAATGAACCTAAGGGCGGCTTCCGAATTTTCCAGTTCCTTGCGATACATGGCTGCAAACCCCTCCCAGTGTTCCGCTTGGTCTTCGTGAAACCATTTTCTTAATTCAGGTGAAGGGGTAATATCCTTTTCCCAGACATCGTATTTCAGATGTTCCTTTTTTATGCCGCGAGGCCACAGCCGGTCCACCAATACACGGTAGCCGTCTGTTGCATTGGGTTCTTCATATACCCGTTTGATTCTGATTTGTGTCATGGCTGTTCTCTTAATTTTGCTTCCATTTTGATGGAGCGTGGGAAAACGATATTATTTTCCAGATGGATGTGCTGGTGCAAGGCCTCTTCAAATGCTTTAAGCTGTTGGAGTACGAGGCGGTAACTGTTGCAGGCATCTTCTGGAGCTGTATAGCCGTTGGTCAGATGCTCTATGTGGCGATAGCGTTCTCCTTCAATGTCATGTTCTGCCATCATGACGGATATGGGAGCTTCGATGCTTCCACAGTGGAATTCGGGCAGGGGAGTATTTTCCAGCTTAGCCTTTACCATCTCATAGATGTAGGGAAACAGTACCAGTTCCTCTTTGTCGAGATGGGCATTGAGGTCGGAGAGGGAATCATGAAAGAGAGCCTGCACATTGTAGAGTGACGGATGTTTTTCACCGTGTACGCGACATATTTTATCCAGCAGTTCTTCAATCTCGGGACCTTGTGTACGGATATTACGGTGGTGGATTTTGAGAATATAGTCCACCAATAAGTCCAGAGGCCAACTCTTGAAATCAATATTTTCGGAGGTTGTCGGAGCCAGATGCTCTATTTCTTCTATCACCTTCTCCATATCGGCTCCGGCAGTTTTACTGGCTTCGGGAAGCAGTGCGGAACCATGGCAGCAGAAATCAATGCCATATTTATCAAATATCCCGGCATTGTTGAAGTTGTCGGCTACGATTTCGCCGACTGTCATACGTTTATAATCCTTCATATGTTATCTTGTTTTTGTTTTCCACAACATTGTGGAAACCTGCTATATATACAATTATATGGCAGATAATGTTTGAAGGGTTATGATTATTTGAGTTTTCTTGCCCGGTTCTTTCATTTAAAGGAATTGGAGGAGTTATCACTTCGCTCCGCTCCGTCAGGAGTTGAAGAAGTTAAAGCCGATACTTCTGTGAATACATACGCACGAGTATTGGCTTTAACTCCTAAGCCGACTTGTCGGCTGATAACTCCTTTAAATGAAAGATTCGTGGTTTCCTTGTCTATCCTTCTACTTTTTGGAATGCCAGCCGTTCGTCTCCATTGGCCAGAAGGATGATGCCGCAATATTTGAATCCGTGCTTCTTCAGTATGTATTGCAGGATATGATTGTCCCGGTGGGTATCTGCACGTAGGTTGGGTATTTGTTCGTAGCACCATTGCAGGCAGGCATTGGCCACTCCTTTGCTGTGTTCTGTACTTGCCAGCCGGTGAATGACGCCGTAAGGAAGCGTATCTTCCACCCATTTTCCTTCATAGATATGCGTATATGTGGGGTCGTTTCCACGGATAAAGGCGAAGGTTCCGATAATTTCTTCGGTATCGTCGGTGCACACATAGCTGTTTCCTTGTTCGATGTCTGCTATGACGATTTCCCTGGAAGGGTAGTTGCCTCTCCACTGCAGCATATTTCCGTCTTTCCGCATGATGTGCTTCGCTTGTTCAAAGATGTCCATAAGGATTGCAATGTCTGTGGGTTGCGTCTTTCTGATTTTTATCATAGCTTTTTATTTTATCTGTGTGGTATCTTTCTTTGATTCAGGTTGCAAAGGTAATGCGTTTTGTGATTCATTGTTCTCGTAAATGAACAAATGCTAACATACGTTGTTTCTTTAGGAAGAATTTGCATATATTTGTCCCGTAATATTAAACACAATTGATTATGAAAAAGATTTTTAGTGCTTTCGTGATAGCTGTATGCTGTATGTTTATGGCTATGCCTGCCCAGGCCCAACTATTGAAGTGGGGTGTTAAGGGTGGTGTGAATATGACGAAAATAGATTGGGATGGCGGATATAAGGGAAACAAGGATAATTCTACCGGTTTCTTTATTGGTCCGATGGCTGAGTTTACCATTCCCATTGTAGGCTTGGGTGTTGATGGTGCTTTGCTGTTCTCTCAGCGCGGCAAGGACGAGGTGAAGCAAACAGGACTGGAAGTACCCGTAAATCTGAAATATACCATTGGCTTGGGTAGTTTGTTGGGTATTTATGTGGCAGCCGGTCCCGATTTCTTCTTCGACTTCAAGAAGAAGGATTACGTAGACCGCAAGAAGGCTCAAGTGGCACTTAATCTGGGTGCCGGTGTGAAGCTGCTGAAGCATCTCCAGGTTGGCGTGACCTATCAGCTCCCGATGGGCGACTCATTTACGTGGAAGAATGCGGGTGATGCCATCGGTGCCAAGAATAAGACTTGGCAGGTGTCTGCGGCGTATCTCTTCTAAATGTAGTAAAACGATTTGTGGAATATAAAGAAAGGCTCTCCTACAAAAAGGAGGGCCTTTCTTGTGTTTTTGATTACTTTTCTACAATTACATCTACTGGGGCAGGTGCATCATCATGGAGTGGGGTAGCAGCTTCGCGACTAGGCTGTCTACCGTCTTTGATGGCGAGTACCCATTCCCCATTTGCTTTTATGGGGTTGAACATGAACCCCATACTACTACCTGGAGTGTCAGAATCTGAACGTGGCGTAAATTCTATTTTGTACTTCACGTCATTATTTCCTTGTGTAGAGAAGCTGAGGTAATCCAATCGATAACGAATTACCGGGAAACGCTGGAAACGTTTGGTCAGTGCTTCCCGTTGTTGTATCGTTAAGGGTTTGGCTATACCAGCGTCATCAATGGAGTAAAGCATATCAAGAGCCTTGTCAGTCTCTTTAGCTTTTAGAAGATCCATACACTGTGTACATAATGTAAGAACAGCGCTTGAGTCTGCAGCAGTCAAAGTGGCTACAAACTCATCTTCTGCCTCTTTCTGTGTCTTCATCTTCTCTTCGTGTCCTTTTGTTGAACATGCTCCGAGTAGAAAGCTTGCTGAGAGAAGAAGCATAAAAAGGATTTGTTTATTGTTCATTGTTGATATATTTATTAATCGTGCATTGTTAAATAAAAAGGTGCGTCACCTTATTATGACGCACCTTTATTATATTACCGCATTTTAGGATGCGATGAGTTCTTTACAAAATTATCTGTTGGCAATAGTACCATCAACAGCAATGGCAACTTTAGCACTTACTGTACCCCATGTGTATGTGACCTTTACAGGAACCATGATGGTGAAGTCTTTAGTGTTACCCATATTGTTCTTGTAGTTCAATACTACAGAGTTCAACTTGCTGATGTTGGTAGTTTTGATGTCAATCGGGTTAGAAATTGCAGTACCACCTACTTTATCAAGGATTGTCAGCTTGATAACGTCCTTGTTGATAGGCTTCTGTTCACCGATAACATTAACGTCACAAGTTGCATTGTCAATATCCAAAGTTATTGCGCTGATACCGTAGTATTCGTACAAGTTAACGTTGTTTTCTTTAGCAGCTTCATATACTTTGTCTTTATCATTGTATACGATAACCGGTTTGTCGCGCCAGTCGTTGGCCTTGAACAAGTTACCAAGTAATACGGAAGAACCGTTAGCCTCTGCATCCAAGAACTTGGCTTTGTCGTTGCTTTCAATATCCAGCGGACGCAAGAAGCGAGCGTTGAAGTTGTAAGCGGGAGCCAGTTCAATTTCGCAGTCACCATAAACAGCGGATACCTCGATGATGGCAAACTGTTGGTTAGGCTTGTTTTCGTTATGACCGAAAAGGTTCAAGAATACTTTTGCTTCATCGTTGTTTGCATAAGTAATTGTCTTGGCTGTCTTATCAAGAGTTGCGATGAGAGAAGCGGTTGCTCTCTTTTCACCCCAGTATAACTTAGTGCTGCTCTTGCTCTTGTCAGCTTCAACTGTACTTACAAACAACTTCTTTCCACCTATAGTCAGACCATCGTTCTTAGCAGAGAACAAGTAGCTGTACTTGATTTCCATACCTTTGTCTTTGTTGTTCCAGATTTCACCATAAACCGGCTTGGAAGCTTCTGATACAATGAATTCGATGCCTGATTTTTCAACTTCTTTTCCAGCTTCTGTTACGTAGTGATAGAAGTAGTCATCAAGATTCTTCACATAATTTGCTACATTGTTTGCTGCATCCGGAGCAGGAACATTGGTACGTACAGTATCTCTGTCAGCCAAAGCTGTTTCAGCAGGATACCAGAACGCATCACGTTTGTTACCATAACTTGCAGTAGTCGGCAATTCTGCTATGGAAATCTTGATACCTACGTAAATAGCGTAAGTTGTTCCACCTGCTACAGGTTTGTACTTGCCATAAAGTGTCAAGGCGCGATCTTTGTAATCCTTGATGAGTTGGTCTCTTTGAGTCTTATTGCTAGTCCAGTTCAGGATAGCATTTGTACTAGTGTTACCGTCAGGAGTTTCAGTAACTACACCGTAAGTATTGTCTGCTGCAAATTTATTAGCAGCTGTTACTTGAATGAAGCCACCCTTACCGTCTGCTACATAAGTTTCGTCTTTTACAAATGTATAACCCTTTGTGAATTCTTCCTTGGTCATACCCAGTTCTTCAAGAATCTTACCGGACATGTCTTTCCAAGTGATGGATACAGTTTGTTCACCACACAAGTACGGCAACTGCGGAGTGCTCTTGTCAATAACAATTGCATCAGGAGTAGCGGCTTTTTCAGTGATTTCCAACTTGATGTAACCTGCTAATACTACATTATTTGTTGCATCAACCAGTTTAACCAATACTGCCGGACGACGACCGATAGCACTTCTGCCAATCTTTTCTGTGCTTCCTTCAGGAATAACCACACTTTCTTCTTTGTCGTTTACATAGCAAGGAGTGAAAGTACCGTCTTCTTCCAATTGAGAGTAAGCATTTTCCTCTGTATCATTGTCACCGCTGATATAGTGAACAGCTTCAAACTTGAGAGTCAGATTATATAGCTGGGCAGCTTCAGCAAGACTCATGCTTTTGTGAGTGGTTGCAGTAATTTTCTCTCCAAAGTTTTCTACATGATGGATACACAGTAAATCTGCCAATTCAATAGAACCACCATTGTATTGTGCAGGAACAGTATATACGTTTTCGATAGCTTCCTTAGCTGTCTTATACAGTTCAGGTTTACAAGTGTTTTTTGTTACGATTTTGCTGTCATCGGTATACGCAATGGCTTTAAAACCTTGAATCATCGGCATGATGGCTGCATAGTCAGAAGTAACTGTAGACTTTTCTTCACCTTCTTTTTCGCCATTAACCAATGTTGCTTCCAGAGCTGCGATAGAAATATAGTTGTTTTCACCGGGAGTGCTCAAATTGCCCTTCTTCAAATCCTCTACAGAGAGTTTGTATGTAGCATACATTTTTTCGCCGTCAATGGTCTTACCTGCGTTTTGGAAGATAGGGGTTACCACAGCAGGAGTAGCTTTTGTAGCTACATATTCCGGAGTAGCTGCCAAGAATTTCCACTCAATATCTTTCAGCTTGGCATTTAGCGGGTTCAAGTGATAGTACATTGCGCTGGTTGAAGGCATCCAATAAGTTTTCTTAGTGGCATCTTTCAAAGTAATCCAATTGGTAGCACTTGTACCTTTCTTGATTACATAAGCTACATTGTGGTCATCTTTACTTTCTATTGCGTTCTTTTCAGCTTCGATGAAATCACCGTTGGCATATTTGTATTTAGTAGCTTCTACTCCGTCTTCATACAAATCAGGAATGAATACCAATGCTTTCAACTTAGTAGTCAGAGAAATAGTCTTTTCAACCAATTTGCCGTTCTCATCCTTCATGTTACCAAGGGTCAGAGTTTCATCTTTTGTATTCCAAACTGCTGAAAGAGTCCCTTCCGGTAACCATTTCGTAGTTTGTACTTCATATAAAGGATCTTTACCCTTCTCTTCTGTTACTTTCACCCAGTAGCCAGCTTCTGCTTGGCCATGCAACTTGCCAGTTTCTTCAGTACCTGGGTAGTAATAGATGGTTTTAGCGTCTTGACCAGCGCTACCGTTGCCCGGTTCACCTTTTTCACCGCGTGCAGGGAACTCTGTTTGTACATTGTCTTTAGCCCACCAATAGTCACCGTTAGCGTCTTTTACAATACTCCAAACGGGAGCGTTTGTGCCGTTTGTTCCGTTCTTGATAGGATAAGATTCGCCATTGCTTAATTTGATGACAATGCCATCTTCTGTTTTGTCAACGCCGGTAATGACCGATCCAGCGTCAATCTTAGCTTGAAGGTCACTTACCAGCTTTTCTACTGCTGATACGCGGTTGTCCAAGCTTTCGATGTCGTCATCATAGTCCTTACAAGACGTGAACGTTCCTGCAGTGCCCACCATTAAGGCGCTGAACAGGATCACACTTAGAAACTTTTTGTTCATAATTGAAAACTTTAAATTTATAAATTTAAAAAAATAAAAAGTGAATAATCTCTCATTTTGAACCCCTTTCGCATACTTGTTTTGTTACTAAGTATTCCGTTACTTCGCAGGTAATGAAATCTTGTTAATTTCGTTAATAATCAGGGAATAAGGATGAAATAGACCGGTTTTGTTTGGAATAGTAAAAATCAGTCCGTTGGGATATTGGAAAGAGGATTGGAAGTCCAGAAAGATGACAGTGGGAAAGGGATGAAATGAGGCTCTCAAAGAATA